>JAHWIC010000053.1 GCA_019322805.1 Candidatus Woesearchaeota archaeon
AATTGAGAGTTGAGCGGCGGGGTTTGACATAGCGCTGATGCTCAGGGCAATGAGTATTTCTTCCAGGTCAAGGCTTGCACTTTTTGTATTAAGAATATTTATTTTAAAATTTCCTATCGATTCAGTGATGTTCTGGGGAAGAAGATGTATTTTTTTGGGGATACCAGCTAAATGCTTTATCGCATTTATTACAAGACTTGATGCCGCATGCATAAGGGGGGAGTTGCTGCCAGTTATAAACGAACCGTCGTGTAGTTCAATTGCAGCACCACAGAAAATACCTTCGTTGCCTTTTTGTTGCTTTTGGGCTTCAGAAGCTGCCCTGCGGGCCATTGCAACAACTTTTCTATCATCTATTTTAACATTGAGCTCATTCATCAGAAGTTCAACCCTTTGTGAGGTTTCCTTGTCCACAAAGCCCATTGCAAACTCACACTTATATCTAAAATATCTTCTTATGAGCTCCTGTTTTGCTGCTTCCTGTACAACGTTATTATCGGTAATTGCAAATCCTATTTTATTTACTCCCATGTCAGTAGGAGATTTATAAACGGATTCTGTTCCTGAAATTTTTTCAAATATATTTCTGAGCACAGGAAAAATTTCGATATCTCTGTTATAATTAACAGCAATTTTTTTATGTGATTCTAGGTAGAACGGGTCTATCTGATTAAAATCCATTATATCGGCTGTTGCAGCTTCGTAGGCAATATTTACAGGATGTTTAAGGGACAGATTCCATACAGGAAAGGTTTCAAGTTTTGCATAGCCAGCTTGAATACCCCTTTTATGCTCATGGTATAATTGGGAAAGACAGGTAGCCAGTTTGCCACTGCCGGGTCCTGGACCGGTAACAACTACAAGCTGATTTTTTGTTTCAATATACTCATTACTGCCATACCCTTCATCGCTCACAATTGTATCCACATCTGTGGGATAACCTTTCGTATAGCGGTGAACGTATACCTTAATATTTCGGCGTTCCAGCTTATTTCTAAATATTTTTGCCGCTGGTTGATAATCAAAACGGGTTATTACTACTGCTAATATGTCAATACCCCATTCCTTTAAGTCGTCTATAAGTTTTAAGGCATCAGAATCATAGGTAATTCCAAAATCAGCACGAACTTTTTTTCTCTCAATATCTCCGGCATAAATACAGAGCAGTATATCAGCTTTGTCTTTTAATTTTTGCAAAAGTTCCATTTTTACATTAGGTTTAAATCCGGGCAAAACTCTTGCTGCATGGTAATCAAAGAGAAGTTTGCCGCCGAACTCTAGATAAAGTTTGTTCCCAAACATTGTAACACGGTCAAGAATTGCAGCTGTTTGCTCTTTTAAATACAATTCATTGTCAAACCCAATTTTGTTACTCATTTTTTCTCCTGTGTTGTATATGGATTTTATCCTTAGAGGAAAGATGAGCTTTTATTATCAAGTATATCTCTCTATGTTAACTTTATACCATTTATTGGTCGGTTTGCACATTTTTTTGTTTGACATGTTTTGGAAAAATGATAGCTATTTAATGATCAAAGTTTTGAGTGGTATCAACACAAGTCTGCACTATAATTTATCTGAAGTCCACTATCAACAATGGCAAATAAGTTATATCACTAACCACCCCAATACCTTTTAAGAAACCACATCATCTAATGAATTTTCGGTCTTGCAGTACCAGCAATATCAAATTAAGGGAGAAAATTTATAAAGAGAAGGTTTTAAATAGCTTACGATTGAAGAGTTAGCCTGCAAAACAAGTTTTAAGCCAAATGTTATTAGATCACTCATCGGTGAATATAGTGCTGAGATGCTAGGAAAAGATCGGGATTCTCCATCAAAACTGATGAGCAATAAAGCTTCAAACATAAAAATGATAATCCTTTTCTTTAGTATTATCATTCTTTTTTACTCCCTAAATACCTACCTAAGAAACGTAGTCTGGGAAGAAGGGACAGCCCTATGGTCTGATTGTGTTCTAAAATCACCTTATAAAGCAAGACCTCATAATAATCTTGGTCTGGCCTATGGAAAACAAGACATGTTGGATGAAGCTATCTATGAGTGTAAGAAAGCCGTTGCGATTAACCCCAATCTTGCGAGGGGACATTACAATCTTGGATTGGCCTATGATAAAAAAGGCTTGTTAGATGAAGCCATCTTAGAGTTTAAGCAAGCCATTAGTATCAACCCTAATCTTACAGAGGCATATAATAATCTTGGTAATATCTATGATAAAAAGGGCATGGTAGAAGAGGGCATCTTAGAGTATAAGAAGATCATTACTATCGATTCTGATGATGCAGTGGCACATTATAATCTTGGGCTGGCTTATTGGAAAAAAGGCATGGTAGATAAAGCTATCTATGAATACGAAAAAGCACTTAACATCAACCCAGAGTACATAATGGCACATGTTAATCTTGGAGCTGCCTTTAGCAATAAGGGCATGTTTGATAAAGCCATCTCAGAGTTCAAGAAGGCCATTAGCATCGATCCCAAGTTTTCAAAGGCACATTATAATCTTGGGGTTGCTTATTACTACAAGGAAAATTATAAATTGGCAATAGTTCACTGTGATAAAGCAGTAGAACTTGGAGGTAGTGTAAATCCAAAATTATTAGAATTACTTAAACCCTACCGTTGA
>JAHWIC010000016.1 GCA_019322805.1 Candidatus Woesearchaeota archaeon
AAATATTCATCCCAGCTTGGTCTTGTCATTTTAGCAGTTCATCAATTTTATTCTGCAGCTCTTCAATAGTGCTGTCATTTATAATTGTCCTATCCGCTTCCCCCATACACAGATTAAGTTGTTGTCCTGTTGTAGTTTTTAAGTTTTCTGCTTCTTCAAGTTTCTTAAACTCCTCAAATGATACCTTATCCCTGTCAAGCATCCGTTCCTGCGCTCTTTTATATCTCAATTCGATAGGAGCATCAACAGCAATCAAGATAGAATCCTTCAATGATTTAATTGCCTTGGCTTCTGCAAGGTTCCTTATACTGTCTATAACAACATTTCCCTCTTTTATCTTGGCTATAGTTCTTTTAGCCAAGATATCTGCGCCATGCTGCTCCCTTAAGCTATTTCCAATCTTAATCAGATTCTCTCTTGTATGCTCAAGACCCTGCGCATCAGCCTCTTCCCTTACAATATCAGAAAGAGAAAGGCACTGGAATCGTTTGAGCTTCAAATAATTGGCAACTTCGCCTTTTCCAGCCGCGTTTGTGCCAGTTAAGCCGATTATCATTTTGTTGTTGTAAAGCCTCCATTATCCTGTAAGATTCTTTTGCCTTTCTTCTTTGATTCAGAATTAACAACCTCTCCAACAAAGATTGTGTGGTCACCAGCTTTGACTGCATTAACAACCTTGCATTCTAAATAACCTAAGGCTTCCTTTATTCTTGGGCAATCAATTTTCTCGCTCTCTCCTTTGGTTAAACCAGCCTTCTCAAACTTATCACTGCTTCTTCCAGAACTTGTACCACAAGCCAAAACCTCTTTCTCATGCTCAATACTCATGAAATTAACACAGAAAACTTTAGAGTTTTTAATCAGATCATGAGAAAATCTTGTATGGCCAACCATTATTGCATAAAGCTCTGGTGTAAAAGAAACAGGCGCGTGCCAGCTTAAAGCAATTATATTATCTTTGCCGGAATAACGGCTTGTTACAAGAATTGTTTGTCTTGGACTTGTTAGTTCAGCCATTCTTATTCACAAACCCTGCATACTTTTGCTCTAACCTTAATAACCTGCTCTTTCCTGCTTTTATCACGATAGATAGTCACTCCTTTGCAGCCAAGCTTATAAGCAAGTTTAAACACAGCCTCGACATCCTTTTTAGTTGCATCAAAAGCAAGATTAACTGTCTTTGAAACAGCATTATCAGTGTATTTCTGGAAAGCTGCCTGCATTCTTACGTGATCCTCTGGCTTGATATCATGTGCTGTAACAAATAGTTTCTTTAGCTTATCCGGAATCCCCTTCATGCCCTGTAATGAGCCTTTTTTTGCTATGTCGGCCATTAGTTTTTTTGAAAGGATTCCTTGTTTTTTCGCGTATTTTTCAAATAGAGGATTTAACTCAAGAAGCTCAAAATCTGGTGTTTTCTTTATATAAGAGATTGCAAACAAAGGCTCTATGCTTGAGCTGCAGCCAGCAATAAGGCTTATTGTTCCTGTCGGAGCTATTGAGGTTAGTGTAGCATTCCTAAGCTTTAGTTTCTTCTTTGCAAAGATGCTGCTCTTATAATTAGGAAATACTCCTCTTTGCTTTGCGAGCTCCCTTGAAGCATTTCTTGCTTCTTCTCTTACAAATTTCATAAGCTTCTCAGCAAGCTTGAATGATTGAGCTGAGCCATAAGGTATGCCAAGCTGTATAAGCATATCAGCCCAGCCCATTATACCTAAACCAATCTTCCTGTTGCTTCTTACCATCCTTGTTATCATATCCAAAGGAAATCTGCTCTTATCAACTACATTATCAAGGAACTGCACTGCATTCTTTACAGTTGTTTTTAGCCTGCTCCAATCAATTGCTCTACCTTTAACCACCTTAGAAAGATTAATGCTTCCTAGATTACAGCTTTCATAAGGCAATAAAGGAACTTCTCCGCAAGGATTAGTACTTTCAAACTCTCCAAGTTTTGGTGTAGGATTGTATTCATTCATCCTATCAATAAATACTATTCCTGGCTCACCATTCTTCCAAGCCATCTCAACAATCAAATCAAAAACCTTTCTTGCAGAAATCTTTTTCACAACCTTCCTGCTTCTTGGATTTATTAACTCATAATTAGAATTCCTCTCAAAAGCTTTCATAAATTTATCAGTAATTGCAACCGAGATATTGAAGTTGTTCAACACTCCTTCCTGCTCTTTTGCTGTGATAAAGTCAAGTATATCAGGATGATCAACCCTTAGTATGCCCATATTTGCTCCGCGCCTTTTACCGCCTTGTTTTATCACTTCAGTTGATGCATTAAAGACCTCCATAAATGACAAAGGACCAGACGCAATGCCGCCAGTGCTTTTAACAATATCGCCTCTTGGCCTTAATTTAGAGAAGGAAAAACCAACTCCACCTCCGCTTTGATGTATTAAGGCAGTATTCTTAACTGTCTCAAAGATTCCATCCATTGAATCTTCAACAGGTAGAACGAAACAAGCAGAGAGCTGTTGAAGCTCTCTGCCAGCGTTCATTAAAGTTGGGGAATTTGGAAGAAATTCCAAATTGAACATCATTTCGTAAAAGGTGTCCTCTGTTTCCTTTGAATCAGCTGATGCAATGTTTCTGGCAACGCGCCTGAACATGTGCTCAGGGGTCTCTATTAGTTTGCCTCTCTTATCTCTGGCAAGATATCTCTCTTTAAGGACCTTGAGTGCATTCGCACTTAGATTTTTCATTTTACACCCTGAGCTCAACTTCCTCAACATAACCCTGCATAATGTCCCTAAACTGATCTAGCACCTCTTTTTTGTAAGGCTCTTTACCCTCAAATGCCTTATCAAGCAAAGGCAGAGTTGACCTAAACTGCTGCAAAGCAAATCTTTTGCTGCCTTTAAGCCACTCTCCTATATTCTGCATTATTTTTTGGTCAAAAAAATCAGGAACTATCGTCGCTCTGAATTCATAACTTATTCCAGAACTCTTAATCAGTTCAATGCTCTTGTCAATCTTCTCAATATCAACCTCAGTGCCAGTAGCCCTACTGTAATGCTCTTTATCTGATTTTATATCCATGGCAATATAATCAATTATCTTATCATCAATTAATTTCTTTAATAACTCCGGATTAAGGCCGTTTGTATCTATCTTAACTAGAAAACCAAGCTCCTTTATTTTTTTTATAAAATCCCCTATATCCTTATGAATTAATGGCTCACCGCCTGTTATACAAACACCATCAATCCATTTCTTCTTTTTTTTGAGAAAACCAAGTATTTTCTTTTCATCAAGCTCAGGCATCTTATCTGTATTAATAATAAGGTCTGGATTCTGGCAAAAAGGGCATTTCATGTTGCATTTGCCTGTGAATATTACTGTAGAAATCTTGCCTGGATAATCAATCATGCTTGTTTTTTGAATACCTTTAATGATTACCATATGAAAATTATTTCCCAACTAATGCCTTAACTTCATCAAGTGTATGCGCAACTCCCTTTACCTCTTCTCCTTCTATACCCAAAAATAAAGGAATTGGCAATTGCCCGTCTTCTGTTCTCTGAACCTTATCTTTAAGCTTAGGATATATCTTTCTTAATTCTGCGACTCCTTCATCATCTCCAAGGTCAACCTCTTGATAAGCAACATCTACTGACTTCATATATTCTTTAATAGCTTCACACTTATCACAATGGGGCATTGTGTAAATCTTGTATTCCATCTTAAATGGCTTTTATCTCCTCTTGCTGCCTTACTGGTTCTTTCGCGAATTCTTTTAGCAAAGCTTTTTGGCTGTCAAAGGTCAGTCTATCTTTGAACTCTTCTTTCTTTCCAACATTCCAGTTTGCTACTGGCCTAAAATAGCCAACTACTCTGGAATAAACCTCACATTTTTTTCCGCATGCCATTTTATGCCACCTCTCTTATAATCTCTTTTTGATTATTTGCTTTCCCCAACTCCTTCCCGTCATAAGGGCATGTATGATGCTCTCCAGCTATATAACCATGCTCAGGACATATGCTGAAGGTTGGTGTTATTGAGAAATAAGGTATCCTTGTGTTGTGCGCTATCTTTTTAACAAGCTGCATTGCTGCTTTCCAGTCAGTTAATCTCTCTCCAAGGAATGTATGGAAGATTGTTCCCCCTGTGTATAAATACTGAATATCATTTTGATGTGCAAGTGCATCTATTAGATCATCAGTATGCCCTACTGGGAGCTGTGTAGAATTTGTAAGATATGGTGTATCCTTGCCTGAGGTTATTATATCAGGGTACATCTCCTTATCCATCTTTGCTAAGCGGTAAGAAGTTGACTCTGCTGGTGTTGCTTCTAGGTTATATATATTTCCTGTTTCTTCCTGGAATCCCCTAATGACCCCTCTCATGAAATTCAGGGTATCTATTGTAAATTGCTTGCCTTCCTCCGTCTGTATGCCTTTCCCAAGAAAATTCAAGCAAGCTTCATGCATACCACACAAGCCGATAGTTGAGAAATGGTTTCTGAAAGTGCCTAGGTAAGTCTTTGTGAAAGGCATAAGTCCTTTCTTTAGGTTATTGTTGACCAACTTCCTCTTGACCTCTAATGCATTTTTGCCTAATGTCATATAATGCTCAAGTTTTTCAAAAAATTTCTTCTTATCCCCTTTTGCTTCATAAGCCATCCTGTTCAGGTTCATAGTCACGACACCTAACGAACCTGTAGAGTCTCCTGCTGCAAATATATGGCCTGGCCTTTTGATAAGCTCTAACTGGTTTAGGTTAAGCCTGCAGCACATAGCCCTTATGCTTTTTGGATCCAGGCCAGAGCCGATATAATTCTGGAAATATGGTGAGCCATACTTAGCGGTCATCTCAAACAACAACTGAGCATTTTCACCTTCCCATTTGAATTCCTTTGTAAGATTATACGTTGGTATTGGGAATGTAAATATCCTGCCATTAGCATCTCCTTCTAGCATTACCTCAAGAAAAGCCTTGTTTACCATGTCCATCTCTTTTTGGCAGTCACCATAAGTAAAATCCTGCGGTTTTCCTCCAACAATCGCTGGCTGATCCTTCATATCTTCAGGTGGAACCCAGTCAAATGTTAAATTAGAGAAGGGATACTGTGAGCCCCATCTTGATGGAATGTTTAATGAGAAAACAAGTTTCTGCATATTCTGTTTTACCTGTCTGTAAGTAAGATTATCTGTCCTTACAAATGGAGCTAGTAAGGTATCTACACTTGAGAAAGCCTGGGCTCCAGCAAACTCCATCTGCAGGCAGCCGATGTAATTTACCATCTGATGCACCACAACATCCATGTGCTTGGCTGGCTTTGCATCCACCTTATTAGGAACATTTCCAAAACCCATCTTTAGAAGGTTCTTCAATGACCATCCTGCACAATAACCTATTACCCCCTGGTTCAGGTCATGGACATGTATATACCCTTTCTTATGTGCCTCTGCTATGTCAAAAGTGTAAACCTCATTTAGCATATAATTAGAGATAACCCTGCCGCAGATGTAAAGCATTAATCCTGAGAATGAGAAATCCTCATTAGAGTTTTCTTTAACCCTCCAATCCATCTGTCCTAAGTAAGAGCCAATTGTCTTTACAACATCAACATAAGTAGCTTTTGTTTCCCTTATCTTTGCATGCTGCTGCCTATATAGTATATAGGCTTTTGCTGTCTTAGCATGACCTGATTTTATCAATACCTTTTCAACAATATCCTGGATTTCTTCTACTGTTGGTATTTGCTTTTCTGAGAACTGGTATTCTAAAACTGTAAGAACCTTATCAGAAAGTTTTTGAGATTCTTCCTTATTACTGCCACCTACTGCCTGCGCTGCATTGAAGATAGCATTAGTTACCTTTTCTTGTGCAAATTCAACGACGCGTCCATCACGCTTCCTGACCTTGGTTATTTTGTGTGGTTTTTCATTTTCCATTTTGAATACCCCTTTTTAAGTTTTTAGTAACGCGCTTAGCTCTTTTTTGAACTGGCCCACATCAGTAAAATCTCTGTATACAGATGCAAACCTTATGTAAGCTATCTTGTCTAATTGCTTTAGCTTAGACATTACAAGCTCACCAATCTCAGAACTTCCCACCTCAATGTCCTCTTTTTTTCTCAGCTCCAGCTCTATCTCATCAACAGCTTTTTCTATCTGAGACATCTTTACAGGCCTTTTTTCGCAAGCCTTGATAATGCCTTTCATTAGTTTTGTTCTGTCAAATGGTTCCCTTCGTTTATCTTTCTTTACAACAACCAATTCTGCAATCTCTACTCTTTCATAAGTTGTAAAGCGTTTTTTACATTTAAGGCACTCTCTTCTACGCCTTGTAGAAATCAAGTCACTAGTTTCTCTTTTGTCTAGAACCTTTGTTTCAGAACCACCGCAGTATGGACATCTCATCGTTTGCCTCTTTTATATAAAATTTATAAAAATTATGCCTAAAACCACAATATGTAGTATAGACGAGCTATCAAAACATCAACATATTGTGGTATAAATTATATATAAAGCTTTCGTTTTTTATGATGATTTTATACTATATGTTGTGGTATATAAGTCCAATCTCCCCAATATGCAGATTAATAAATAAAAGCTCATATTTAAACATTTATGGTTTTAAAAAGTTGTATTTCTATTGTTATGTTTTATATTATTGAAAATTAATCAAGAAGTGGTAATTGTTGTTTTTTCTTTAAAGTGAAAAGAACTAGTATATTAGTATATACTTCCAGTGCAGTCATAATCATCTTCTTCATCATCTGGAACCATATAGTCATCATCTCTCATATCCCTTAGAACATCCACTAAATCATCAATAGGATACTCACAAAGCTTGTCCTTGTCTTCATAATCATCCTCGTAATCATCCTCAAGGTCATCTATCTCATTATCTATCTCTTGTTGCGTCATGTTTTGAGCAAGCTTTGTCTGTATCAGGTCATCGCTGTAAGTCAGGTCTACATCCAAGTAGAATGTATAGAATAAGCAGTCATCTCCTTCTAGGCCCCTTAATTCATAGTATGCTTCAGTATCATAGATGATTCCATCTCTCTCTGTTGTAAAAGCATAGGTAAGATTAGCAGGATTGCAGTCATCCTCTGCTTCTTCTATGAAACAGTTTATGCCTGAACATTCCACTCTTTCCTTTTCACAGTCATTATCATCACTATAGTCGCAGGACTCAGGACAATAGCCATCATTATCTTTGCAATATGTTATAGGTATTGATGAACAATAAGTTCCTCCCATGCAGATATCCATTGTTGATGCATTATTATCATCGCAGTCTTCATCTCTTTGGCATGATGGCCTTTCTGTGTTTGTGCATGAAGCATTCACTGTTCCAGGATTTACGCATATGTCAATAGTAGCTGGATTGCTGTCCTCGCAATATTCATTTTCACAGCAGACATAAGACTTGCAGGTGTAATTTTCCAGATATTGGCATGCGCCGCATTCTGGAGGAATTATGCATTTATTGTTTACGCAGTCTTCAGTCCCATTGCAGTCTTCATCAGTGCAGCATTCATACTTCATGCATGTGTAGTTTGCTGCATACTCGCATTCACCGCAGGTTATGTCTATGCATACATTATTCTCGCACTTCATAGAATCTGCACATGCACTGTCATCACAGCATTCATAGTTTACGCAGCTATGAGCTTCTAGATACTGGCATTCTCCGCAGATTGGGTCAACGCATCCGCTTTCCTCGCAAATTTGGTCTCCTAGGCAGCCAGCATCTAAGCAGCATGTTTCAATTGTCTCTCCTCTTTCTATTGCTCCATTACCGCATACAGGCATGGTAAAGAAAAAGAAGCCAGCTCCACCAAGTACTAATAATACTATGAAGCTTGTTATAGCTGTATAATGAATAGGAAATTTTGGTAATGGATCGGGTTCTAGATAGGGGCTTAATTCTTCTTGAGGATTCTCCTTAACTGGTTCTGGCTCTTCAACTGGTTCTGGTTTAGGTTCTGGTACTGGTTCTGGATATTCCACTTTTTCTGGCTGCTTTACTGGCTCTGGAGCATTCATATGATCAAGCGCTTCATCAATCTCGCCCGGGTCATACCCGCGACGGATAGACATATTCCTAATCTCCTCATCATCATATCCACGCTTCTTCTGCTTTTTCAGATAATCTATTATTTCCTGGTTAACCATCCTCTAATAACTGTTAGAATCAATACTTAAAATAGTTTTCCTATTAAGAACTAACTTAGATTATTGAAAATTAATCAAGAAGTGGTAATTGATTAGCTTTTTCTTTAAATACACTACTTTGTCCAAGAATTACTTAAATAATTGGACATTATCCAATAATATGCTTATTTTATTGGAAATATTGGACATTTCAACGTTTTTGCTTGGAAAAAGTATATAAACAAGTATACCTAGGTAAACACTAAACAGCCAATAATTTAACAGGAATAAAATATAGAGTATAAATTCCAATATGAATAATATAAACAACAATGTTTAAAAAGAGTATATGTAACATAATGCAACATGACAAAGAAAATCCTTGAACAGCTGAAAGAGAAGCTCCTTGTTCTAGATGGAGGAATGGGCACTGAGCTGCAGAAAAAAGGCTTTACAAAAGGCTGTCCTGATGAATTGAATATCAAAGATCCTGCTTTAGTTAAATCTGTTCATAAAAGCTATGCAGATGCAGGAGCTAATATTATAATTACAAACACATTTGGAGCAAACAGAATTAAGTTAAAAGAATATAAATTGCAAGGAAAGGTTAAAGAGATTAATGAAGCAGCTGTTAAGAATGTTCGTGATTCTTGCCCTGGCTGTTTAGTTGCTGGTGACATCGGACCTTTAGGCGCTTATATTGAACCTTTAGGCGCTTTAACATTCGATAAAGCTTATGAAGCATATGCAGAGCAAGCCAAAGCATTAGCTGGAGCTGATTTGTTAATAATAGAAACAGTTGCTGATATCAAGATTCTGAAAGCCGCTCTTATTGCAGCTAAACAGAATTCTAAATTACCAGTTATTGTTTCAATGACATTTGATAAAGATAGAACAGTGACAGGAACAGATATCGAGACCTTTGTTGAGATCGCTGATTCACTAGGCGCAGATGTAATTGGCACTAATTGCACAGCAGGACCTAAAGAGCATCTTGAGATTGTTAAGGAAATTGCTAAACATACCAACAAACCAATTATTACTCAGCCAAATGCAGGCTTGCCTAAGCTAGTTGGCAACAAAACAGTTTTTCCAGTCGGTGCTTCTGAATTTGCTTCTTTTGTTCCTAAGTTTATTTCAGCAGGCGCTAATTTAATGGGTGGTTGCTGTGGTACTACACCAGAGCATATTGCTAAATTATCAGAAGCTGTAAAAGATAAAAAACCTAAAACTCGCAATATCGAGCCTAAAACCAAATTATGCTCAAGATTAAAATCTGTTGTTGTTGGAGAAGAAATCTTAATAGTTGGTGAAAGAATAAATCCAACTAATAAAGCTGATTTTTCTGCTGAATTAAAAGCTGGTAAAACTAATTATATAAGAAAACAAGCCTTAACTCAGGTCAGTGAAGGGGCTTCATTCTTAGATATTAATGTTGGTTTGCCAGGAACAGACGAAGTTGCTAACTTAAAGAAAGCAGTTGATGCAGTGCAGAATATTGTTGATATTCCTTTAGTTTTAGACACATCTAATCCCGAAGCTTTGGAAGCAGCTTTAAAGCAATGCGCTGGAAAGCCCCTTATTAACTCTGTTTATGGTTCTGAAAAAAGCCTTAATTCAGTATTGCCTTTAGCAAAGAAATATGGTGCCTGTATCCTTGTTTTAACACTTGAGAAAGCATTGCCTAAGTCAGTTGAAGAAAGAATTAGTGTTGCAAAGAAAATAATAAAAAAAGCTGAAGAAATAGGCATAAGAAAGCAGGATATAATTGTTGATTGTGTTGTTACTACAATAGCTACTCATCCAGAAAACGAACAAATAATTCTTGACTCTGTTAAAGAGATTAAGAAACTTGGCTATAAGACCCTCCTGGGTATTTCCAACATCTCTTATGGTTTGCCCAATAGGTCTGAGATTAACTCTAAATTCTTTACAAAAGCAGCTAAAGCTGGCCTTGATTTAGCAATACTTAATCCTCTTGATAAAGTATTCCAGGAGAATACCGAGATTAAGATAAAGAAAATAGAGGTAAAGGTTGATTATGATAATCTGTCAATTGAACAGCAATTACATCAGGCAATACTTTATGGCGATAAGGACAATATTGCCCCAATTGTTTCGAAGGCTTTGGAAAAACTAGAAACCTTCAAAGTAAATGATATCCTTATAGATGCTTTAACAGAGGTTGGTGAGAAATTTGATAAAAAAGAGTATTTCCTGCCACAGGTGCTTTTATCTGCAGATGCAATGAAGAATGCTTTTGAGGTTTTGAAGAAAAAGATAGAGAAGCAAGCTGGCCATGAAAAAGGAGTCGTTATCTTAGCAACTGTAGAGAATGATATCCATGATATTGGAAAGAACATTGTTAAAGCTGTTTTCGAAAGCCATAATCTAAAGGTTATTGATCTAGGCAAGGATGTTTCTGCATCTAAAATAGTTGAAGCAGCTAAGAAGCACAATGCAAAGTTAATTGGGTTGTCAGCTTTAATGACTACTACAGCGCCTGAGATGGAGAAAGTTATAAAAGCTTTGAAAGATGCTCATATTCACATACCTGTGCTAGCTGGAGGCGCTGTTATCACATTGGATTATGCCCATAAGATAAAAGCGCATTATGCAGAGGACGCAATAAAGGCTGCTAAGAGAGCACTTGAGCTGATTGAGAAATGAAAGCAAAGAAAGTAACTGAGATTTTGAAAGAGAAAAAATTCACGTTTTCAGTAGAATTAGTTCCGCCTAGAAATGGCACTCCTCTTAATGATATTTATGACAAAATTGAAGACCTTAAAGGAAAGGTTGACTTTATTTCAGTCACAAAAGGAGCTGGCGGAAGCTTGCGTGGCGGTTCATTGCCAATAACATACTTTGCACAGGAACGATATGGGCTAACCGCAATTGCTCATTTTGTGTGCAGGGAACGCACAAAGCAGGAAATTGAAAATGATCTGACTGATATGAACCATTTTAGCATTAAAAATGTTCTTGCCTTAAGAGGTGACCCGCCAGCTGGAACAAAAGAGCCATGGAATGGTGATTACAGGTATGCTTATCTTCTTGTAAAACAGCTTCATGATTTGAATAAAGGCATATATCTGCCTACTCCTTTGAAGAATGAACCTCGTAAAGGAGAGAAATGCGACTTTTGCATCTTAGTAGCAGGCCATCCTGAGGACCCTTTTGAAGAAGAAAATATTCATATAAAGTCGAAAGTTGATGCTGGAGCAGAAGTGATTATTACGCAGATGATATTTTCTTTTGAAGATTATAAGTTATATGTTGAAAATCTAAGAAAGATTGGTATCAAGCTTCCTGTTCTGGCTGGAATTAGGCCTATTGTTAGTTATAAACAGGCTAAGTCTGTTGAGAATTTCTTTGGCATTAAAGTACCTCGTAAACTAAAAGAAGAATTGGAGAAACTCCAGGATGATCCAAAGGAATCAAGAGAGTTTGGTATCTCTTATTTTTCTGATATGATTAAGAATCTGAAAGAGTACGGCTGTCCAGGAGTTCATCTGTTTATTCTGCAGGATTTTCCTGTTGTTGATGAAATTATCGAGAAGTTGGAGTGACTAAGGTTTGATAGTTGAAAAATTACCAACAAATTTATAAACCAGTACTTCTAAAAACTAATTAAGAATGCTAAAAAGAGGCGTATTACCAATATCATTAATAATAGCCCTAGTTCTATCCGGCTGTGGTTTAGTAGGAGACAAACCAGTAGTTTCGGGACTTGAAACACTAACCCTAAAAGCGACAGAAGGGGTTCCATACATCTTTGAGATAGAAAACCCAAAAGGCAAATTCGGCTCTAACACTTTCTCGAACTTTGAGATGGAGCTGGGCGCTAATGATCTGGTAAGATTAAATTATGCAGCTTTCACTCCTGATAGCATTGCAGACACTGAAAAAGCAACAGTCACAATGCACTTAACCGGCTTAGAGCTGGGCTCAGAAAAACTTAACTTCATCATCTATTATGATGAAGGTGAAAAAAGGAAATCAATGACGCTCAAGGTTGCAACAAAAGTCATAGGTCCTGGAATAACAGTTGCTCTTGAAGAAAAAGCTGCGTTCGGAAAGATCAGGCTGAAGATAAACGAAACAAGGATCTTCCATACTGTGATAACAAACAGCATAGACACAAGATACAGAAATGGAAGGCTCAGGATAAAGCCGCTATACGATTGGGTTCAGCTAAAGGAGATTGAAGGTTATGATTCTTACATGGACGGAAACAGCTTAGTAATAGCTACTGATATACCAACAGCAAAAACAATTCCATTCATGGTAAATGCTGTTCCGCCGGCAATAGAAGCAGGCTTCTCCATTGATGTAATAGTGGAATACTCCTCAAACACAACTGAGTGGGCAGAGGTTGCATCACAAACAGTTGAGATGTTTGCTGAGGGCTAATTCTCGCCAAGAATTCGAAACAGATGGGCAAAAGGTTTACAATATATCGACGAAAGGGTTTATATACCACCATTTAGTCACAACAAATATGAGACTTCCAGGTGGTTATGAAGGAGACATATTTGTAGTATTCTACCAAAAAGACAATGGCAGATATGTAGCTGTTAACAGGAATTCTATTGATGAGATAATAGCTGACATGAGGGGCAAAGAAACAATACACTGGCGCTATGCTGGCAGAATTCCAGGAGTGAACGCAAGATTCCTTGCAGAGGCTATAAGGTTTGCTGAATCACTGGACCCCAACAGTTATGTTGAAAGAATTGAGCTGTCTGATGTTCTCTGTTCTGCCCAAGAACAACAGTAATTTAACTTTTATCAACCTCCATATACTTTGCAATAAACGGATGAACCTTGGCTATCTCGTCATACATGTCCCAAGCAATCTTTCTGTAGGATTCATGCCCTTGTTTTCCAGACCTTAATTTAATAAAATGGAATAACTCCCTAAGATTCATCGTCATAAGCAGCCTTTTCTTATAAGCAAGAGGAATGATATAAGCAGCTTCATCAGGAAGTTCTTTGCTGATAGCATCATAAACCTCTTTTGCAGTATTCATGCAGAGCACAAAATCCTTTTCCATTCCAGCTTCCTTAACTTCAGGAGGAGTATCAAAACCATGGTCAGCTGTAAATACCTGATTTGTCTGAGTGCACATCCTATGCCTTTGAACATCTCTAAAAGCACCATAATCCATCAG
This sequence comes from Candidatus Woesearchaeota archaeon, assembly GCA_019322805.1. Classification (GTDB taxonomy): domain Archaea; phylum Nanobdellota; class Nanobdellia; order Woesearchaeales; family JAHWIC01; genus JAHWIC01. The sequence continues at coordinate 13,299 of JAHWIC010000016.1, forward strand.
AATATCAAACGTATAGTAAACATTCTCAAGCTCTCTCAAAGGCCTGTCAAACTTCCCAAGTCTTTTTAATGCCTCTTCGATGACTTTTTCTTTTTCCTCTTTAGACATCGCTTTAACATTATCTTTAATCTGCTTATAAGGAGCTTTAGAAAATCTGTAAAGGATAGATACGACAAGTTTGTCTTCAGCATCCTTATCAAACTCAACCAGAACGGCAGCATCTTCATTTTTAATCTCACCCACATCTATGCCATTAATTGACTTTAAAGTCTCAATCAAATACTCATTAGGCTTTGTATATTTAATTAATGTTGGAGTTACTTCCAGAGCAGCTTCCTTTATCTCAGCTCCAATCTCTTTCATCTCGTCCAAAGGGTGGCTCAATAATTTGACTATCCCATATTCAAGATTGCGAGCATTGATTGTCATGCCTAAATTAGTCTGAACAGCAACAGGAAGCAAATAACGTAAATTATCAAGAGCTTTATTCTTTATCTCAATATCCTTAGAGTCAGGATACTTCTTCTTCAAAAACTCAATCATCTTGGGAACTAGCTTTTGATAGGTCTCAAATATAAAATCAGCTGTTTTCTCATACAGTCCGGCAAACCTTGAATCCCTTATCTTCTTTGGTTTGTAATATCTGTCCCTATCAAAAACCTGGTAACGAGTTGATTTCTCAGTAAAAGAAGCTAAACGGTTATCCTCAATAACTTTAGTCGCTAAAATAGAAACATTCTCAATAGCTAAAGACAAAACAGCGTGCTCTGCAACAGAGCTATGACCGTAACCAACAACCCATTTCTCATGGAATTTCCTAGATTTATCAGCATTAAGCTCAGCAACAATCTTATCAAAATCCTCTGGACTCCTAGAGCATTTAGCAAAAGCAACTGCAACTACTTCCGGAGGCAATCCAGTTAAAGTATAGATACGTCTCTTAGCCATTAAACACCCCAAAGAATTCAGTTAAGCGGATGTTTATATATTTTTCTCAAATCAAACTTTCAAACACTCTATCCGGCTCTAGACTATGCCTCTTTATCATCACCATCGGATCAACAACCTGATGCTGCACCTCAATCACTGCAAGAGGATGTATCTTCTTTATCTCTGCAACCAAAGAGTCGCGGGTAATTGAATCAAGCCTCTCAACCTTAAGCTGAGAAATCATATAATCGCTAAAGTAAACAGTTATTCCGCCATTAAAATCAATGTTCTTTATCTGTTTCAATAACTCTAAAAAATCCTTGTTAGTAAAATTCTTTCCATATTTCCTGCGTTCTTCATCACTTCCAGCCACAGGACTAAATACTAAATCAAGAGCATCAAAACTAGAAGCAAGTTTCTCAATCAATTCGATGGAAGGCAGCTGAAAAAACTCATTCCTAACGCCAATATTATATCTGTGCTCTAACAAATCAGACCAAAACTCCTTGCCAAGCATATCAAGGTCATGCGATAAAGCAACTGTCTGTGTGCGGTTCTCTAGTTTCTTGATATCCTTAGCAACATCGAGCGAGCCCCTTACAATTAATTTATTCCTGGAATAAATAGAGGGGTAAACCCCTTTGCTTCCATCACAAACCCTGCAGTCATGACTGCAGCCCTTAGCAATTAACAGCCAGAAATCAAACATCCTAAGATAAGCGTCGTGCTCATCCATAAAATTAATATCAATATAGTTATATCTATTAATATCAAAAGAACAATAACTTACAGGATTAATCCCATCCTTGTAAACAAGATTTGGAACAATAACCTTTCTGCCTCCAAGAAGTTTGTCAGCTAATAAACTAAACGGCTTCTCAGAATCACCCATAATAACATAATCAATACAATCAAGCTTTATCAATTGCTGTGCAAAAATTGTAGCAGTCATCCCTCCGACAATTACCTTAGCAGAGGGCAGTACTCTCTTGCAAATCTTAGCTACATCAATGCCACTCTTCAAATGCACATACCAATGAAGGTCGATAAGAACAATCCTGGTATCAAGGCCCTTTAAACATTCCTCAACACCAAGGTCTAACATCGACCTTTTCAAAGGCATATTAATGCCCTTAACCTTATAGCCTTTCTCAATAGCCTTATTCAAGGTTCCAATCAAACCCATTGGAATAAAGGAATAATACTTCTCAGCATTATGGTCCTTAAGCTCAACATCATTATCAAATAAATAAAACTTATTAGAATCGTAAACCTGCTTTCCAAAGGGATGAATATAAAGAATATCTATTTCTTCTGTCATTAACTATACTAAATTTTAGAAATATAAAAACTTTGTTAAGAAACCAATTTCTCTGCCTGTTTCCTCTCTTCATATAGATCTTTCAGAGCCTCATAAACATGGTACTGCTCAAGAGGCTTCATTCCCATGTAAACAGTATGGATATCAACGTAAATTGATTTTGCAGTTTCAACATCAAGGCTCTCTAATGCTTTACGAGCTTCATCAATCTGGGCCATTATATATTCAATCTTATTCTTCATCACAGGCTTTCCAGTTTTAATTGCTCCTATTGCTTCTGTTATCTCCTTACGAGCCTCAACCTCTTCCTTCTCAAGTATGGGCTTTTCAAGCTTTGGGGGCTTAAATTTTATTACCTTGCGACTAGGAACTTCTGCAGGCTTTCCAACACCTTTAGCTAGTTTTAAGCTTTTCAGGTCAGCTGCAAGCTCTTCAGCAGTTTTTTTCTCATGAAGTCTCACATGAGTCTCAACTTCCTTCAATGTTTTGGCTTCTTCACCCAGCTTTAGCCCTCTCTCAGCTAAAGCTTCTGTAATACCTTTCCTCTTCTCCTCTGCTTCTCCCTCAAACACCTTCTTTTGTTCTCTCATGAGCTTGAGCCTGCTCATAAGCATCTTTCTTGTCATGCTGACATCAGTTGACTTATATGCCTCAAGAAGCCTTCTTGCTTCATCTATCTTCTTACCAGAAAGCCATCCCTTATTAGGGATTCCTTCGTACTGCTCGATCCTTTTCTCAATCTCTTCCAGATTATCAAGATATTTTTCTTCTGTCTTTAACTGCTCAAGAATCTTATCGAATCTCTTATGTGAAAGAGAAATCACCTTTTCATCGGGAATATGAAGAAGTTCCTCGTGGGCAGCTATATAATTAAGATCTCTCTTAATCTTGGATATTAATGAGTATAATTCAGCAGGAGACGGCTTGAAAACAGGCACCCCCGGCTCAATCTTTGGTTCTTTGACTGGTTTTTCAGCAGGCTTTTCAACAGGCGGAGGAGGAAGCTCTTTCTTCTTGCTTATCTTCTCCATCAATACCTGATAGCGCCTCTTAGGTAATTCCTCAGCCTCTTTATTTCCAGGAGGAGGCGGCATCTCAATCTCAGGCTTTTCTGCTTCAAGCTCAGGCGCTTCTTCTGGTGGTTTTACCTGTACAAGGTCTAATTTACCCGAAACAACCTTTAGTTTCTTTGCTGGGTCAATGCCATAACTTTCCATTATTTTCTTTGCGTTCTCAAGCTGAGCCTCCACTGCAGGCTCCTGGGAAACACTGCTTTCTGCAGCAATATGCTCTTCGATCTCCTCAACCTTATCCAAAGCCTGTTTTATGAGGTTTAGCTTCTTTGTTACCCCTCCAAGTTTCCAGGAAGAAAAAGAGCTTAGCTCATCATCAGGAATTTGAAGGAGCTTCTCATTCTTAGCTATGAAATTAAGGCTTTTCTTTAACTCGGCAGATAGCTTTGCAAGCTCTGGTTTTGGCTTTCCAAGCTTTAGCGGTGGAGGAATAGCCAGTTTAGGTTCTATTTCTTTTTCTTTAACCGGCTCTTCTATCCTGGGTTTCTCTGGCTCAGGTATTTCCTCTGGTAATTCTGCCGGCTTTTGGATAAGACCCAGCTTAGCTTTAACCTCTTTCAGCCTCTTTGCTGGGTCAATATTAGAAGCATCTATAACCCTCTTCAGGTTTTCAAGCTGTTTCTCAACAGCAGGAGCTTTTGAAACGCTGCTTTTTGCAGCGATGTGCTCTTCAATATCTTCAAGCTCATCAAGATATTGCTTCAAAAGATTAAGCTTTCCAGCTATCTTTCTGAGTTTTCTTGGAGCAAGAGCAGTTAGATCTTCATCAGACAACTCGAGTATTTTTTGGTTTTTGGTTACGTTGGCAAGAGCTACCTTTAACCTTGATGAAAGCTTTGCAAGCTCTGGTTCAGGCTTTCCCAGCTCAGGAGCAGATATCTCTGGTTTTGGTTTTTCTTTCGGAACCTCCTCTTTTACCATGCCGGGCCTTAGACTTTTTATGAAGTCTATCCTCGCCTTAACCTCTTTTAACTTCTTTGCCGCATCAATATCAAAAGAACCCATAACTTCTTTTGCTTTTTCCAGCTGCTTCTCTATTGCCGGTCCTTTAGAAACACTGCTTTCTGCAGCGATGTGCTCTTCAATATCTTCAATCTCATCCAAACGCTGCTTTAGAAGAGCTAATTTCTTTGCTATTCCCTTTAACCTCCAGGAAGCCAGGGACTGCAGCGCCTCATCTGATATCTGAAGAGGTTTTTCATTTCCAGCAACATAATCAAGAGCTCTTTTTAACCTGTATATCCTCATCGCAAGCTCTTTACTTGGAACACCTTCCCTGAGCTTAACCTTTGGCGGTGGAGGAACCTCAAGTTTAGGCTCTGCTATCTCTTTAACTGGTTCCTCAACCTCAGGCTCCTTTGGCTTTAGTTTCTCAGGCTTAAGCCCTAGCTTTTCTTTGGGCTCTTCTATCTTCGGTTTCTCTACAGCCTCTGGTGGCCTCTCTGGCTGTTTTATCTCCTCTTGTATAAACTTGAGCTTTGCATTAACATCTTTCAGCTTCTTTGAGATATCAATACCAAAAGAATCAATGAGCTTTTTTGCATCTTCAAGCTGTTTTTCTGCTGTTAACCCTTTAGGTATGCTGCTCTCTGCAGCAATGTGCTCTTCAGCGTGCTCTATATCATCCAAGCACTGCTTCAAGATGTTTAGCCTCTTGGTTACCCTGTTAAGCTTCCAGGAAGAAAAGGATCTTAACATGTCATCTGATGTTTGGAGGGGCTCTTCATTCTTCAGCGCGCACTTAAGATTTTTCTTTAAGTGATATGTAAGTTTTACAAGCTCTGGGTCAGGCCTCTCAAACCTTGGCTTAGGAACCTCGAGTTCAACCCCTGGTTTTTCCAATTTTTCTTTCTTTGGCAGCTTCTCCTTTACCTCAGGTTTTGGCTTTTCTGGTTTCTCTTTTACTGCCTTAAGCTTTGGAAGCTTTAATGGAGGTTTCGGCATTGCTTCTCTTGGCTTCTCGATCTTTTTTTCTGCTTCCTTGGCTAATCTTTTTATCAAGCCTACTTTCTTGCTTATCAGTGACCTGTCTTTCTTTATATCAATTTTATAGCTGTCAATAAGCCTTCTTGCATCTTCAAGACGCCTTTCTGCTGTCAAGGCCTTTGGCTTGCTGCTTTCTGCAGCAAGATGCTCCTCAATGTCCTCTATCTCGCCAATATACTGCTTAATGATGTTTAGTTTATTGGATATATCATAGAGTTTGCTGGAAGAAAGTGCACTTAACTTATCCTCAGGCAGCTCAAGAAGCTTTTTGTTTCCAGCCACGTACCTTAGATGCTTCTTCAACTCAGACAGCTTAGGCAGGAATTTAGAGGTTTCTTCTTCAAGTTTTTCTTTTTTTTCTTTTGCTTTTTTGTGTTCTTTCTCCAATGCACTAATCCGTTTTTTAACAGAGTTTATTTTTTCAGCAATTATATTTTTGGTTTTCCTGACATCAATCTTATGTTTATCCAGAAGTTTTTCTGCTATTTCCAGCTTTCCCTTTGTCCGTTTTCCATGAGGAACACTAGCATGAGCAGCAATATGTTCTTCAATATCTCCGATCTTCTCCACATGCTCTTTAGCAGCCCTTAACTTATCCAATGCGCCATGAAGTTCTTTATGAGAGAATGCGTGCAATTTTTCATCAAGCTTCTTAAACAAGCCGTGGCTTTTGCTTATATGCTCAAGGCTTTCTTTCAGCTGGAATACATGCTTCCTGAGTTCGTGCTGTGAAACCTTAGCTGCAGGTAAAGCATGCACTTCTGGCTCCTTAGCCTTTGCTTCCTTTTTAGGTTCTGCAGGCAAAGCCTTTGCTTCCGGCTTCCTGATCTCTGCTATTTTTTTTAGTTCTTTTTCTGGTTTAGCAGCTTTCTTCTTCATGAACGTAAAAAAGCCTTTCTTTGCAGGTTTTGCCTTTAGTTTCTTTGGTGGCTTAGGTTCTATTTTTGGAGCAATCTTCTTTTTTGCGAATATAAAAAAGCCTTTCTTTGCAGGTTTTGCCTTTAGTTTCTTTGGTGGCTTAGGTTTTATTATGGGCTCTTCCAATGATTTTATTATTTCTTCTTTTTTTGTCTGCTCTTCACCCTGCCTGCGCTGGCGCACTATCATCTCCTTTTGTTTTCTTATTGATGTAAGATGGCGTATGATCTTTTCCCGTTTTTCAGCAGCACCTTGTTTATATGCCTGCAAAAGGGTTGAAGCTTCCTTTACCCTCTTATCAAGCAGCCACCCCTTTTTAGGAAGTTTCTCATAAGAAGCAACCTTTTTTTCAATATCCTCCAGCTCTTCAACATACCTCTTCTCGTCCTTAAGTACATCAAGCGCCTTAAGAATGTCCTTATCGGGCATGATTAGCAATCTGTCTTCAGGAGTGTAAAGAAATTTTTCATAGCCTAGAATATAATGGATATCCTTTCTAAGCCCAGATATGATTCTACTAAGACCATGCAATGAAGGAGAGAACTCCTTCTTCCTAAAATATCCCGGCGGAGGCGGAGGCAATAAATCCTTCACTTCTTTTGGAGGTTTTTCTTCAGAAATAGCAGGCAATGCCTCTTTTGAAGGCTTTTTCTTAGCCTTAGGAGAAGCTCTTACTGGCTTCCTGGATTTAGAGATACCTCTCTTTACCTTGGGTTTAGATTTTGCCATTAAATTACCTCTTTTTTACCCCCAATCGAGAATGAGAAGGCGCATCCCTTTTTAAATTTTTCGATTAGCTAATTTTAAGGATTTTTTCTTTAGACCTCAGTCCTTTCACAATCTTCACTTTGTTCTTAGTGAGCTTAGTAAAGAATTTAACAATCTCAACATTAGCCTTATTTGCTTCAGGCTTTGCTTTTATCTCAATTCTATAAGCTTGTTTTTCTTTATCAAATCCCACTATTTTATTCTTAGAAGAATTAGGCTTAACAATAATCTTAAATGAGGAAGGAAAAGAATCAATCATATTCTCTCCATGTATGGCCGCACTTAGTGCATTTCATAAACCTTGTAGCTGCTTCATCAGCAGCTCTTGTCTGTACAGTCCAGAAATAAGCCTCATCATTGCCGCATTTCTCACATGTAACCTTTATTTTTGGAAGAGAGTCTAGCTCACCCCTATCAAGAACCTCAACCTTTTTTTCTTTTTTTGTTATCGTCTCTTTTAGCACAGCATCGTCTGTCTTACTGCTCTTATAGCCGCAGCTGCACGCCAATAGTTTTTTATTGCCTTCTCTCTTTGGCACTAAAATAGAACCGCACTTTGGACAAAACATCTTAGCTCACAAACAACCTTATTAATTCAACAAATCCTATCTTTACCCAGCCTAACCAGGGCACGCGTACTTTGCTGACACCAATTATCTGCTCTGGGCTGATTTTTGTTTCATCAAGAAACAAGCTCTTTATTGAGTCTGGATTTGTTCTATAGTTATCTCCTTTTGTCTGAAAATAATAAACACCATCCTCTTCCCATTTCCTGACAACCCGATGGATTATTGGGTCAGGACGTCTGCTCCTGAAAACAATCACATCGCCTATTTTTATATCTTTTGGTTTCCTGCCTTTAAGGATCATTATGTCTCCCTTATTGAATCCATTAGGCAAAGAAAACCCCAAAAAATCCTCTTTTGTTATATTATTATCAGCATACCATACGCCATCTCTTGACCACCATTCATCAAAGTCAGTATTGTGCTCCATGCTGCTTGATACAACAGCAACAATCGGATGAGATGTACTAAGCGCAAATCCCAGACCAGGATAAACAATAAACTTGATTAAAACAAATGCAAGGATTACATTAACAATCCAGCTCCATATGCTGTTGTCCTCCCAGATAAAATACCAAACCTTTCCCCAATATTTCTTGAGCTGCTTCTTATCAGGCTTTGTTTTCTTAAGCTTCTTTTTAGCCATATTCCGGGTTTGGTAAGGAAAATATTAAATACCTTTCGATTTATAAATAAATTATGGAACAATACTACGAAGGCATTTTGCAATTGAGAAACCCAAATGGCCTTGTTATGGATTTTATCAACAAGCAGATGGAGAACAAGGAGGGGGTTTTTATATCAAAGCGTGTTAAGGTAATAAATGGTGTTGACCTCTATTTTAGTTCTCAAAGATTCTTACAGAACCTTGGGAGAAAACTGCAAAAGACCTTTGGCGGTGAATTAAAGATAAGCACTAAGCTCCACACTGTGCATAGGCTTACAAGCAAAAGGATTTACAGGGTAAATGTTCTTTTTAGATTGCCTACAGTAAAGAAAGGCGACATTGTAAGAATCAGAGGAGAAGATTTTGAGATAATTGGAATGGGAAGAAAGGTTATAGGAAGGTCGAAAGAAACAGGGAAAAAGGCAAGGCTTGAGTATGAGGAGCTACCCTAGCCTCTCTTTCTTATAATCCTCAACAACCTTGTTAAGAACATCCAGTTTAGCTTTCTCTTTCTCAAATTCTTCTCTGGAAACTACAGCGAAGTACTTATCCTCATTTATATCCACCTTTTTGGAATCAATAAATATGAAAGGTAAACTAGAAACCTTCTTTCCTGGTTTCTTATTGTATATTATGACATGAACCGCATCTTTTATCTTGTCTATTGCCTTATCACTTATAACATTAGGATCATCGACCAATAAAATATCATCCTTGCTTATATTCAATAATCTCTCTTTCTTCTCAAACTCAACAGAGCCAAGATTATCTAACTTCTTTAATAGGATGTTCTTATTGAGGCTTGATAAGAAATAACATAGTTTATTCATCTCAGATTCTAGTACATCGATCTCAGTGTCCTTTGAATTCAACTCTTTCTCGAGAGCAAAGAATCTTTTCTCGCGCTGCCTAAGCAGCTGGTTAAATCTTTTCTCATAAGGTTTTTTCCTTTCGTTTGGTTTTTCTAAGCTTCTCATCTCTTCCTTAACATTCTTATTCTGCTGCCTTAATAGGTAATTTTCCTTCTCAAGGTCCTTTAACTTAGAATGCAATTTCAAGAAGTCTTTTTCCTCAAACCTTCTTTCGCTAATAACCTTAGCAATAATCTTTGATTCATCTTTCTCAGGCTTCTCCAGTAAATCAGCTGCTTTGCTTATGCTCATTCCCTTTGAAACGACAAGCTGCATAAGCTTGTCAGCTATATTATGCTTATCATAATGCTCGATATAATCATCAACCTTCTTCACCAAGCTCCTTACCTTCTTAAGAGAGAACATGGCTATAGCAAGAGCATCAAGCTGATGCGTATCCCCTATATCATAACCCTTGATTATCTTTGCTTTTTCCATAGAGCCAAGGTCCTCATCAGGTTTTATCAATCTGGCTCCCAAGGCATTTGCAAACCTCTCAACAAAATCAGGGATTTTAGCTTTGTCAGCGCCTACAACAATAACCCTGCCTATCCTGACAACCCTGGCGATAAGAGCATTAAGATCAAGGTGTTTTTCAGAAGCCAAGTCAACAACATTTCCGTCTAAGCCAATAAGCGCATAACCCACAGTAATTCCTGGGTCAATGCCTGCAATAAGTAATTTCTTATTCATCTAAGCCTGCTAATGACAAAACATTTAAAAAGGTTTCATTTACTCATTTTTGTTAAGCATAAAGTTTATAAGTAACTACTTATTCTAAGGATGTATGGCATATGATTACCTGGAGATGCTGATGTATATTGCAAAAAAAGCAGGTGTGTTCAAGGCTTTAGAAATATCAACAATACGCATAGCTAAAGAACTAAAGACCTCGCAACAGACAGTAAGCAGAAAGCTTAGGGATATGGAAAAGCTGAAGCTGATCAAAAGAACAGCAACACAGAAAGGGTTGTTGATTCAGCTCGACGCTAATGGCAGGGACTTCTTAAAACAACACCATAGTAACTTAGGAAATATATTTGCTGAGAAAGAAGAGGTAACAGGCATTATAACAAAAGGCATAGGTGAAGGAAGATACTATGTCAACCTTCCCCAATACCAGAAACAATTCAAAGAAAAACTTGGCTTCAAGGCATATCCAGGCACTTTAAATTTGAGGGTTAAGCAGTCAGAAGCGCTTGAGTTCATAAGCAGCCTAGAAGCAGTTGAAATCAGTGGTTTTGAAACAAAAGACCGCACATTCGGTAAATTAACAGGATATAAAATCAGAATAAATAACATCAAAGGAGCAATCATCATACCAGAAAGATCAAGGCATGAGGAAGGTATTATCGAGTTGATCGCTCCGTATGATTTGAAGAAAAAATTAGGATTAAAAGATAATTCAAGATTAAAGATACAAAAGTAATCAATAGAAAAATAATCAATTTAAAAAATCAATAAAACGAAAAATAAATCCGATTTTTGCCTTATACTCTACATTAAAGCAAAAATCATCCGTAGTGGTTCTTTAAGAACCAGAATAAGATGAAAATTCCTTTAACTTAGGGGTGAAGGGAATTTTCAGATTTAATTTTTATTAAATGATGATTAAAGATTGATGATAAAATGACTAGAAAAATTGGAATTGCAGACACTACCTTTGCAAGAGTAGATATGGCAAAGTTTGCTGTAAAGACAATAAAAGACAATCAAGCAGGAGTAAAGATAGTTAGATACACTGTTCCTGGCGTAAAAGACCTCCCAATAGCATGTAAAAAGCTTATTGACGAGCACAACTGCGATTTATGCATGGCTCTAGGAATGCCAGGTCCAGAGCCAATTGACAAGCAATGCGCTCATGAAGCTTCAACAGCCCTAATAAGCACTCAATTACAAACTAACAAGCATATCTTAGAGGTTTTTATCCACATGGATGAAGCAGAGAATGATAAAGAATTGTTCAACATAACAAAAGACCGCACAACAAAGCACGCATTAAATGCGATTGCTTTGCTTAAAGGTCCTGAGGGGTTGCAGAAAAGAGCTGGAACTGGAAGAAGACAAGGGCATGCTGATGTTGGAGCGATAATTTAATATGACAGAAAATGTGCTTGAAAGTGTTGCTAGGGACCCCAGTATACTTGATACTTTAAGAGAAGAGGGGGTTGAATTAGAACATCTGGCAACAGTTGCTCATAAGAAAGCTGACAATCCTGGATTAGAAAGAGAAGATTACTGGATAGTAGGAGATTGTAAGATGGGAGCAAAAGGAACCAAACTAAGAGGAACTCATTTGAGGGACACTATAGTTCCTAGAGTTGGTGTTGATGTTGTAGTTGTTTATTATGAAGATAGTAAAGATTTTGAAATTTATGAAAGAAAACATTGAGTGGGGGAAACAAAATGACAAACGAAAAACTAGGATTAGTTGTATCAGACTACAACGCAGATGTAACCCATTTAATGGGTAAGATAGCAGAAGAGCATGCAGCCTTTTTAGGAGCAAAGATTGCAAAGACAATCAGAGTTCCAGGAGCTTTTGACATGCCTATTGCAGTAAAGAAGCTTGTGGATTCAAGTGCAATAGACGGAGTAGTGACCTTGGGAACCGTAATTGAAGGAGACACAGACCATGACAACATTGTTGCAAGTAATGCAGCAAGAAAAATAACAGACATCTCTGTAGAGTCTGGAAAGCCGGTAAGCCTAGGTATATCAGGACCAAAGATGAGCCATCCTGATGCTGTCAAGAGAATTGAAAGCTATGCTAAAAGGGCTGTAGAAACAACTGTAAAGCTGTTGAGGAGGCTGAAAGCCTAAACTTTTTATACTTTACTCAATACCTTATTGTTATGAAGCAGAGTAAAGTACACAGCTTCATTTTATTCAGTTTGGGGGCATGGTTTGAAGAAGCTAATAAGAGGATAGAAGACAGGCCCCTCGAAGTCAGTATTTCTAAAAAGACTTTCATAGAGCTTGTTATGAACGCAGGAATAGCAAAGAAACAAGAAAGAGCTTTATACAAGAACCTTGAGCACCTTGAAAAGAAGAAATTCATCTCTTATGCTAATAAAGGACTATCATTAACAAAAAAAGGCCAGAAACAATATGATAAGATAAAGAGTGAAATGGTGCCATACATCAATGTTCTTGATAAATTAGTAACTCAATCACCGACTTCTTATACAAGAAAAGTGCAGACTGTGTTTAGGTAACAAAAACTTGCTAATTATATAATTCGCAAGTTTTGGGAATCATTGAGTCGAGCAAAGTTATAAATATTTTACTCGACTCAACGATAAACTACTTATTCAGGATTATAATATTCCCGCGACCTTTCTTAATCCGTTTAACAATCCCTTTATGCTCAAGCTCAGTTATCATTAAACTTATCTTTGCCTCAGAAAGTGGGAAGTGTTTCCTGATCTCTTTCTGTGTTGCTCTGCCACCTTCTTGTTTGATTACCTTGATTACTTTATCAAGATCAGAGGTTTGCTTGCCTTTTTTCCCTGGTTTCTTTCTTTTTATTAAATAGATAACAGCAACTATAGCAATCAAAACAAGGATACCTACTATAATATAAGCAACACGATTTCTTTCTTCCTCAAAATAATCCTCTGGTCTGATCTCATCAGATTCTCCTATCAACCCAGTCTCTTCATCAAATTCAGGGAACAAAATCAAATCAAGCACATACATACCTTCATCCTGAACAGAGATTTCTTCAGAAGCAGATGCTTCAAGAGTACTTGCCTTTATTGTATATGTTCCAACAGGAACATTAAACTCATAATCACCATCTTTGGAAACATAGAATTGCTTTGGTATTGTATCTACCTCAAGCTTAACATCTGTAACCTTATTTAAAGAAATATCATAAACAGAACCATGAATAATGGCTGCTGATACAGCATCAGCTAGTATAAGCAAAAATAATATCAAAAATAATTTCTTGGCCATATGGGCTTAGAAATGGCTAATTCTTTATAAAAGTTTAGTATAAACCAAAACAAGCTCAATTTGGGCTTTATAAAGTTTTAAACAGCCTCATAAAGCTTTAAATTTTAGCAAAAAGAAAGTTTCTTTATAAATAAAACAAACATACTATACCTTAAGGTTGATTAAAATGATCAGCCAAAAAAATGGAAAATCAAACAAAAATAAAACCCCTGGAGGTATAAAAAATGAAACACCTAAAAGTACTATTAGTTCTGGCCATATTGATTTTGAGCACTTTGCCAGTGTATGCGCCTGGAACAGAAGACAGTTATGGTGGCAATACGGATATTGCTGTAGCTAAACCAACCCCCCTTTCAGCTGAGCCTACAAGCACAGATGTTGCTGTAGTTAGCTCTGATACAAGCGAAGATACAGCAATTAGTGCTTGTGTGCAGAGAAATATGGCTGCAGGCCTTACAAGAGAAGAGGCAAGAAAAAGATGTACAATAACTGCTGCAACTGCTATTTCTACAACAGATGCTTTTACAACTTGTATAAGAAATAAAATGGAAGCTGGCCTTACAAGAGAGCAGGCAAGAGTCAAGTGCGGTGCACAAGCTGCTGCTGTTATATCAGAAAGAGCAAAAACCTGTGTTGAAGAAAAGATGGAAGAAGGCCTTACACAGGAAGAAGCAAAAAGGGAATGCGCAGTGCTGGGGCTAGAAAGAGCCGGAGAAATAATCCAGACAAGGCTTCAAGCATGCATGGACAATGTCCAAGCTGTAAGCCCGGACGTTTCTGATGAAGATGCAAAGACAAAATGTTATGGATTAGCCAGGGCAAGAGTTGTGAATGTCGCTAATTTTGCAAAGCTTAATGAGAATGAGATAAAGAAAGTTGCTCTATTGGAGAGAGCAAGAGTCAGGGAGCTTGAAGGACTTAGCAAAGAAGAGATTAAGGAAAGACTGCAGGAGCTAAAGGTTACAAGAGTACAAAACAAGGAAGAGCTTTTCAGGCAAAGAGAGATTGCTAAAGAGCAGATAGAGCAATCAAGAGAAAGATATCAAGAAGCTAAAGAAATGTATCAAGAATTGAAAGACCAAGCGCAGGATAGGAAGCAAGAATTCCTGCAAGCTAAAGAAAGGGTAAGGAGATGTGAAGACGTTGATACTGAAGAATGCGAGCAAAGGAGAGAAGAAGTTAAAGAACGCGCTAGAGAATTCATAATCAACAGCGCAGAATCTGCTATTGAGCATCTCAAGAAGATAAAAGAGCAGGTTGAGTCAAGTGATGATATTGGTGAAGAAGAAGCTGCAAAGATAATTGAGGACATAAATAATGCAATTGCAGCTTTGGAAGAAGCAATTGACAAAGCAGAAGCTGCTGAAACAAAAGAAGAGGTTCAGGAAGCAGCCAAGACAATAAGCAGGGTCTGGGCTAAAGTAAAGAACAGAGCAAAGCTTCATGCAGCAAGGATTGTTCATGCAAAGGTTGGAGAGATAATTGTAAGAGGCAGGCAGCTTGAAGCAAAGCTTGACAGAGTTCTTGAGCGTATGGAAGATGCTGGCATTGAGGTAGAAGGCCTTGAATCAAAGGTTGACGACTTTAGTGCTAAGATAGAGGAGGCTCGCGACTTACATAAGCAAGCAACAGAGAAGTTCATTGAAGCGAAAGAAACAGCAAATGCGGAGCTTGTAAAGGAAGCAAAGGAATTGGCTGTTGAAGCGCATAAAGCTTTGAAGGAAGCTCACAGAATCTTAGTTGACATAATAAAATCAATCAAAGCTGCTGGCGGTTCCTTGGATGTTGAAGAAGAGGAAGAAGTAGAAGTTGTTGAAGAGATTGAAGAAGAGGCTGAGGAGGAAGAACTTGCTGATGCAACAACTGTTGAAGAGTATGAAGAGGAAGAGATTGAAGAGCCAGAGGAAGAAGAGTCGGAAGATGAGGAGGTTGAATAAAAATGAAAAAATTATTTGCAGTTTTGTTGGGTTTAGTTTTAGTTAGTTCGATGATCTTTGCACAGCAAAGAGGAACGCAACAGCCAGAAACAGGAGAGGCAGGACCAGGCCAGGAACTAGTAATAGCTCCTGCAGGAGAGACTGTACAAGCTCAAGTAAGAGCCCAGACAACAGAGCAGCTGCAGCAGATGATGCAGCAAAGAGTCCAGCAGATGGCTCAGGAAGCTCAAGGTCTTGATGAAGAGCAGGAGAAAGTTTACCAAAACCAGAACAGGGTAAGGCTTGCAGTTCATTCATTGCTTGCGATGGAAGATTTAGTAGGGGGAATTGGTCCTCAGGTAAGAGAGATAGCAACAAATTTTGATAATTCTGTCCAGGCAACAATAAGAGCTGAAGAAAGAGTAGAAAGGAGGAGCGCTGTAGCAAGATTTTTTGCTGGTGGAGATGAAGAAGCTGCTGAAGAGATTGAAGGGCAGGTTAACCAAAACCAATTGAGAGTACAACAGCTTAAACAGTTAAGGGAAGAATGCGATTGCGGTGCAGAAGTTAAAGAAATGATGAGACAACAGATACAGAACATGGAGCAGGAACAAACAAGACTGCAGCAATTAGCACAATCGGAAAAGAGAAGTAAAGGAATGTTTGGCTGGCTTTGGAAATAAGCCAACATATTTTTTTATTTTTTAATTAATACAAAAGTTTAAATACAAAAACACGAAAGAAAGGATTAAACGGTGATACAATGAAGAATATCCTCTTTGCGATTCTGATTATATCCTTATTCTTGTTCGGCTGCGCTCCTAAGAAAGCTGCTGAACCAGCACTTGAAACAATTGGTGTTTCAGATGTTGATGATGTTTCATCAGAAATAACTGACATTGATGTTATTGATGATGATCTGAGTGGAGCAGAACTTGATTCATTAGAACAAGACTTAGCAGAGATTGACTGGTAAAATTATTTTCCTTTAAGTTCTGATTCTAATTTTTTAACTAGCTCATGGTCTTTGCCAGCT
This sequence comes from Candidatus Woesearchaeota archaeon, assembly GCA_019322805.1. Taxonomy (GTDB): domain Archaea; phylum Nanobdellota; class Nanobdellia; order Woesearchaeales; family JAHWIC01; genus JAHWIC01. Next base: position 29,354 of record JAHWIC010000016.1, read on the forward strand.
ACTTCTATCAACTTAGCTAGTAGTCTTCGCTTGAGTGCATCC
>JAHWIC010000017.1 GCA_019322805.1 Candidatus Woesearchaeota archaeon
ATGTTTTCTTTTCTTGCGTATTCTTCTATCTTTTTGGTAAACGGCTTGTTTATATCATACCTATTGATAACAATCCCAGCTTTAATGCCAAAATGTCTTACAACACTTAAGGCTCTGCTTAAATCACTGAAAGCAGAAGGCGTTGGCTCTGTAACAGCAACTACATAATCAGAGCCCACAACAGAGGCTATAACAGGGCAGCCGATTCCTGCTGCTGCATCTGCCAGTATTATTTCTGCGTTTTCTTTCTTAGCTATTTCTTCTGCCTTATTTCTAACCAAGGTTACAATCTTTCCAGAGCCTGATTCTCCAATCTTAAGCTGGCCTGAAAGTATTTTAAAACCATATCTTGTTTGTCCAAAGCCGATTTTTCCATTGTTGACCTTAACAAGTTTTATAGCTCCTTTTGGCGATGCTAGTTCACAGACGCCGCAGCCCTCGCATAATAATTTATCGATAATTACTTTATCATTTTTGCAGCTAATAGCGTTAAAATAACAAAGATCTTCAATTCTTTCACAGCTTATACCTCTATTTTTTACTATGACTGCTTTCTCGCTTGTTTGGACCTTTTCCCATTTAGTAAAATCCTTATCCTTTAGACCTAAAACTAACGCTAAATTAGGAGCATCAACATCGCAGTCAGCAACAACAATCCTTTTCTTCCTTGCCAGGAGCACAGCTAACGAAGCTGTAATGCTGCTTTTTCCAACGCCACCTTTGCCAGATAATACGGTTATTTTTCTCATTTTTTTCTTCCTATAATGATGTATAAGCTAGCTAATTTTGAGTCACGACTTTCAAAAACTTCCTCACCTTTAATGCCCAAGCAATATTCTGATTTAACAGGGTTAAAACAGCCAAGAATTGCCTCTTCCATAGGCGCTAATTGAGAGTGTTTAATCTGGTTAACGTAAGAATCCCGTTGTTTTCTTTTCTCTTTAAAAAATCCAGACTCAGGATTCAACAGCATTGCCAGAAGTACTCCTTTTGGCCTAAGAACCCTTGCTGTTTCCTTAATTGCTTTTTCATAATCACCAATAAACTGCAAAGATGCAACATAAATCACAGCATCAAAGCTGGAATCCTCAAACTCCATACTTTCTGCTGAACCAACTATTTTCCTTATGCTGTCTGGAGCCCCTTCCAAAGCTTCTTTAGAAACATCTAATCCAGTAACATTAAAGCCATTTTCCTGCAGTCCTCTCTCTATAATAGCTGGACCGCAGCCTACACTTAAAACATCCTTGCAGCCTCTTAACTCCCTTAAAATATATTCTAACTCCCTCTCAAATACCTTTTTCCAAAATTCTGTTTTGCACGCTTCCAAATATTTGCTCATTTTTTACCCATTCATTTTTTCTTTTTATGGAGGGGTATGGAAATCTTATCCTCCTCACTCACATAGTTCCCCCATATTGGATCATCGCCAAACTGCTCAAACCACCATTTAGTGTAATCTTCCCATGCGTCTACTTTCCCAAACTGGCCTTCCATTATCACCTGGAAAGCATAGTTTATCTCCCTCATTTTATTTTGTGCTTCTTCTGTTGAATTTATATCAGGATGCCATTTCCTAGCTAAACCTCTATAAACTAACTTGACTTCTCTTTCTGTTGCAGATTTAGGAATACCTAACATCTTCCTTGCTTTTTCTAGTTTCTTGGAGTATCTCATTTCAAGACCTCTTTAACAATCTTCAATATGTTTTTCTCTTGAATGGGCTTTCCCCTTGAATATAACTTAATCACTTTCTTAGAATAAGGTATTTCGGCAGTAACCTCTATTTTATATTTTTTAGTCAACTGTTTAATCAAATTTTTATCTCCAATATCTGACCTATTGTTCACTACCTTTGTTTTTATTTTCAAGATTTTTAACAATTTCAGAATCAATTCTAAATCATGCGCGCCTAAAGGTGTTGGTTCTGTGACAGCCAACGCAACATCACAGCCTTCTAACGCCGAAATCACATCACAGTGTGTTCCTGCAGCAGTATCAATTATAACATAATCATAATTTTCCTCTTTTGATTTAACTAAATCCTTCAAAGCGTCAACTACAAACTCTGAAACAGGCTCATTTATCTTTAATTCTCCTGAAATAAAATCAATACCGAAACCTTTTCCTTCATATAGGTATCCAATATCTTTTTTGTCCCAGCTTATAGCTTTAACAGGGCATTTAATAGCACAAGCACCGCAGCCATTGCATTGCTGCTGCATAAAAATTGGCTGCCTATCTTTTATAGAAACAATAGCATTTGTCTTGCAGACTAAGCCGCACTGGCCGCATTTAATGCATTTCTTGAAATCCCAAACTGGAATTCTCTGGTAAACTATTTTGACTTTTTTTCTTTTTATGCTAAGGAGCAAGTGGTCATCAGGGCAGTCAACATCAGCGTCAACCAGTAAAACTTTATTTTTCTTAGCTAATTCAAAGGCTAAAGCTGTAGCTATTGTTGACTTCCCTGTTCCACCTTTACCTCCAGTTACTCCTATCTTCATCTAAATCTCCTTGTAAAGTGCTTTCCACATCAGTGTCGGGGTGGGAATTATCACCTGGTTCTGCACATCTGGGGAGTCTGATATTGACTTTAATCAATATCTCCCCTTATCATCATGGTGCCGCACTTAGGACACTTTTGCTTAACACAAGGTTGACCTCTGACATGAGGAACTTTTTCACCGCACTTAGGACACTTACATTCCTTCGGGCCACCATATCCTTGACCCATTCCTGCACCCCTGCCCATTCCTCTGCCTTGTCCTCTACCTGCTCCTTGAGCCATTCCTTGACCTCTTCCTGTCATAGGGCCTTGCCCTAATGGTCCTGTCATATCTCCTCCTGGCATTTTGTATATACCTCCTTGTATTTGTATTGCTTTTCCGCTAACTAAAGCGTCAGCGATTTTCTTTCTTGCTTCCTGCAAGATTCTGTGAAAAGTTGGCTGCGAAACGTTCATTTTCTTAGCAGCTTCAGTTTGTTCCATATTTTCAAAGTCCTTGAGTCTGATTGCTTCCAGCTCTTCAATATTTAGGTTTACGGTATCTAAATCAATCAGAGCAATACCTCTAGGCTTAAAGTAGTCTACATTTGGTCCGAACATTACCCTTCTAAAACGTCTTGGTCTCATATTATGAATATATATTCATAACTATATATAAAGGTTTCTGTTATTTTTAGCTTCAAATGAAATAGAAGTCATCGATATGTATTTATATGTGATATGCCTACCAGGGTGATATGGACTGGAAAATATTAACAACAATCATTTTGAGCATATTATTAGTTGGATGTGCTGCAGACACAGAACCAATAAAACCAGCAGATGACAGCAAGGCAACAGCAGAGGGAGTTAAGACTGTTGTAGATGCTAATAACCAGTTTGCTTTAGACCTTTATTCTAAGCTTAAAGGCGAAGGGGGTAATGTTTTTTTCTCACCATACAGTATTTCAACTGCCTTAGCAATGACCTATGAAGGTGCTAGAGGACAGACAGCAGAAGAGATGAAAGGAGTATTCTATTTCCCAGACAGCGATGTTATGAGGCCTTCTTTTGCAAGAATCTATAATCTGATTAATAAAGAAGACAAAAAGTATAAGCTTCACACTGCAAATGCTTTATGGGCTCAACAGGATTATGCTTTCTTGCCTGAATATCTTGGCTTAGTAGAGCAATATTATGGCGGTAAGACCACTAATCTTGATTTTGTAACAAAAACAGAGGAATCGCGTAAGATAATTAATGATTGGGTAGAAGATAAAACAAACAATAAAATCAAGGATTTGATTCCTCCAGGAGCAATTAATGCAATGACGCGCTTAGTTCTTACTAATGCAATCTATTTCAAAGGGAATTGGCTTAAACAGTTTAAGAAGAGTGATACTTATGAAGCAGATTTCAGAGTAAGTCCTGATAAAACAGTTAAGGTTGAAATGATGAGTATGAGCGGCAAAGAATCAAAATTCAATTATGCTGAAACAGAAGAGCTTCAGATTCTTGAGATGCTTTATGATGGAGAAGAATTATCCATGCTTTTGCTTCTTCCAAGAGAAGATGATATAACAGCTCTAGAGAACTCTCTTACTGCAGAAAAACTTGATGAATGGAAAGGCATGCTTAGAGAAAGAGAAATTGTTGTAAACATTCCTAAATTTACATTTGAAACAAAATATTTTATGGTTCCAACACTTACAGAGATGGGCATGCCAACTGCCTTTTCAGCAAATGCAGATTTTTCAGGAATGGATGGAACAAGAAATCTTTTTATTAGCAATGTAATCCATCAGGCCTTTGTTGAGGTTAATGAGGAGGGCACTGAAGCTGCAGCAGCAACTGCTGTTATTGTAGCATTGACAGCTATGCCCACTAACATGTTTATTGCAGATCATCCATTTATCTTCATAATACAAGAAAGAGAAACTGGGGATATCTTGTTCTTAGGAAAGGTTATGGATCCTGGTGCTGAATAGATTATTGTGTAGTTGGTTTTCGTTTTACACGAAGTGCCTCTAATTCAGAACGAGTTCTTGCTCTAATCTCTTTTGCAGGACCTGGATTTAGAATAGGACTATCTGGCTTCAACAGCCCATCAAGGCAAGCCTTAATATCAAGTTTCATTTCCATATAATCTTGAACTTGACTCCTGCTTAAATCATAGACCCAAAGAAAATTATCAGGTTTACCTGCCTCTATGGCTTTTGAAACTATAGCACCATATGTACGGACATTCATTACCATAGACATTTCTGAACTAGGTATGTAAACTATACCATAATTGCCATATGGATTTTCTTCTGCCATTTTACCCCCAATTCCAGAATAGGAATATGATAATATTTTTAAATCTTTATAGCCAAAACATTTAAATACTATAACCGCAATAGTGCGGCTATATGTGGATTGCTAAACTAAGGATAAAACATGATGATTGTGTTGTTGGAACCAGATGCAGGAAGTTTAATGTTTCTTCAGTAGGAGTTCCTATAGACAGCTATAATACCAAAACCCATTCTTATTTCCTGCATTTTGAGACTTTGCAGGGAAAAGAAGAAGACATCAAGTCATTTATTGCTGATTTAAAGAAAGACAAGAAAATAAAAGAATTAGAAGTAGAAGGAAATTCGTTATTCTTCCTGGTTGAGATTCCAATAAAGGAAAAGATTCCGACAACCCATTATAATCCAAAAACATTCTTCCTAAAGCCAGTTGTTGTTGATCATGATGGTTTTGAATATTGGGAGATTGGTTCTTGGAAAAAGGAATTATTGAATGATTTTATCCTGAACCTGCAGAAAGAAGACTTTGACCTTAAAATCTTAAAATTGCAGGATTCAAAGCTGACTAATATATACTTCCCGCAGGTTATGCCATTTTTGTCTAAGAATCAAAGGAAAGCTTTAGAGTTGGCGTTTGCAAACGGCTATTATGATTATCCAAGAAGAATTGAATTAAAGGATTTAGCTAAATTAATGAAGGTAAGTTTGTCTACATTTAGAGAACATCTGCGTAGAGCCGAGAAAAAGGTGATGCCTGACCTAATACGTAATGTGAAGGATGAAATTATAAAAACCTAGCGGTTTTTAAATGTTAGAGACGAATTATTGATAAATAATTATAGTCGGTCTCTAACATACCGCGATAGTACGGGTTTTTATTAATATATCCTACTATAACCGCAATAATGCGGGTAAAATTAGTTAATAAAGAGGGTTTTTCCTCTTAATGATAAAAATGAAACCAAACTTCAGGAAACTAAATGGTTTGATTCCGGCAATTGTGCAGGATTTCAAGACAAAAAAGGTTTTGATGCTTGCTTTTATGAATGAAGCTGCATGGAAAAAAACCCTGAGAACAGGAAAAGCAACTTACTATAGCAGATCAAGGAATAAGCTCTGGACAAAAGGAGAGGAATCAGGAAATGTTCAATTTGTAAAAGAGATTTTGGTTGACTGCGATGAAGATACTGTTTTGTTAAAAGTAAAACAGGTTGGAAACGCAGCTTGTCATGAGGGTTATGAATCATGTTTTTATAGAAAATTACAGAAAGGAAAATTAAAAGTTATAGGAAAAAAGGTTTTTGATCCTAAGGAGGTATATGGTAAGAAATAATCATTGAAAAAATTCAATAAAAATAAAAAAATAAATCCGATTTTTGCTTGATGTAAACACTAAGGCAAAAATCATCCGCTGTTTTTGTTTGTACACAGCTAAAAAGAGCGGATGAAAATTCCTTTACAGCGGTTGTGAAAGGAATTTTCAGATTTAATTGTTATAAAATAATGATTTAAACTTATGAAAACAATCAAAAGCGCAAGTAATTGCTATAGATGAAATTTAACCCAATGATGGTTTAAAACGAAAACAAATGATTAAAGGTGAAAAACAAATGACAAAAACAATATTAAAACTGGGCATTCCAAAAGGAAGCCTGCAGGAAAGCACGATCAAGCTGTTCAAGAAAGCAGGCTATAATGTAAGGGTTTCTGAGCGTTCATATTACCCTGATATTGATGATGCAGAGATAGAATGCATGCTGATTCGCGCGCAAGAGATGGCGCGTTATGTTGAGGATGGAGTCTTAGATGCAGGAATAACTGGAAAAGACTGGATTATGGAAAACAAGGCAGATGTTGCAGAGGTTGCTGACATGATTTATTCTAAAACAGGCCTAGGAAAGGTTAAATGGGTCTTAGCTGTTCCTAATGACAGCAAAATCAGGTCTGTTAAGGATTTGAAAGGAAAGAAAATTGCAACAGAAGCAGTTGGTTTAACAAAACAGTATCTGAAAAAGAACAAGGTTGAGGCTGAGGTGGAGTTTTCATGGGGTGCTACAGAGGTTAAACCGCCTAAACTAGCAGATGCTATTGTAGAGGTCACTGAGACTGGTTCATCTTTAAAGGCAAATAACCTGAGGATTGTAGATGTTATCCTTGAGTCAAATACAAAACTGATAGCCAATAAAAAGTCATTCAAGGATGCGTGGAAAAAAAAGAAGATTGAGACAATCTCAATGTTATTACTGGGCGCAATTGCAGCCCAGCAAAAGGTTGGTTTGATGATGAATGTTAGGAAAAAAGACCTTGACAGGCTGTTAAAGGTTCTTCCTGCACTGCAGAAACCAACAATATCAGAGTTAAGTGACAAGAAATGGGTTGATGTTAACACAATTGTTGAAGAAAAGATTGTAAGAGACATTATTCCTAAACTAAAGGAGGCAGGTGCACAAGGGATTGTTGAGTATCCATTGAACAAAATCATACTATGATATCAGTAATTGACTCAAAAGACAAAGGGAAAATACAGGAAATCACGAAAAGAGCTAGTGGTAACTTTGATTTAGTTTTGAATCTGGTATTGCCTATAATCAACGATGTTAAAACAAAAGGAGACAAAGCATTAATTGATTATGCAAAGAAGTTTGATAAGGTTCAATTAAAATCAATAAAAGTTTCAAAAAATGAAATTAAGGAAGCCTACAAGAAAGTCAACAAAAAGACAATTACTGCGCTAAAAAAAGCAGCAAAGAACATTGAACGCTACGCAAGATTACAATTACCAAAAGAATGGTCAAAAGAAGTCGAGAAAGGCATTACTGTTGGCCAGATTGTAAGGCCTTTAGAAAGAGTTGGCTGTTATGTTCCTTGCGGAAATTTTCCTTTGCCGTCTACTGTTTTGATGACTGCTATTCCAGCTAAGGTTGCTGGTGTTAAAGAAATAGTCGTTTGCACCCCGCCTGGAAGAAACAATGAATCAATCCTGGTTGCAGCTGATGTTATTGGTGTCAAGGAAATATACAAGGTTGGCGGTGCTCAGGCAATTGCTGCAATGGCTTATGGCACTGAATCAATATCCAAGGTTGACAAGATAGTCGGTCCTGGTAATATATATGTGACAGCTGCTAAGAAACTGGTTTATGGTGATGTTGGAATTGATTTTATTGCAGGTCCTTCAGAAATAATGATTGTTGCTGATAAGGGAAATGCAGAGTTTATTGCTGCTGACATGCTGAGCCAGGCAGAGCATGATAAATTAGCTTCTGCTATCTTAGTTACAACCAATAAAAAATTAGCATCAGGGGTCAAAAATCAATTAAAAATCCAATTAAATCAATTAAAAACAAGGAAAATCGCAGAAGAATCGCTGAAGAATTATGGCGCCATTATTATTTCAGGAACTATTGATGAAGCATTTAAGATTGTTAATGATCTTGCACCAGAACACCTGGAGATTGAAGATGAGAAATGGTTGCCTAAAGTGAAGAACGCAGGTGCAGTCTTCATTGGAGAGTATAGTGTAGAAGCAGCTGGTGATTACTGCTCCGGACCAAACCATGTGCTGCCTACAAGAGGATTTGCCAAGGCAAGAGCAGGTTTGTCAGTATTAGATTTTGTTAAGATGCCAACTGTTCAAAAGCTGACAAAAGATGGGCTAAAGGGTTTGAAAGATACCATCATTAGTTTAGCTGATGTTGAAGGTTTAGAGGCACACAAAAAATCAGTTGAAAAACGAATAAAACAACAAAATTCCACTCAGGTTAAGAGTTAGTTGGAATTTTGTGTGCTCAAAAATCTCCATTCGTGGAATTTTGAGCATCAAAAATCAATAATGATAAAAATATAAATGGTGATTTTTGACATGATACAGCCAAGAAGCTCAGTGCAAAGAATGAAGCCTTACAACCCTCCTTTAGAAGGCAGAAGAGGCTTGCTTAGGCTTGACTTTAATGAAAATACAGTTGGCCCAAGCGAAAAAGTACTTGGTGCTATAAGAAAGGTAAGCAAAGAGGAAATATGCGCTTATCCTGAGTATGTTAAGTTCAGGAAAAAGCTTGGAAAATACCTTAAAGTAAAGCCCAGTGAGCTTGTTCTCGCAAATGCTACTGACGAAGCTATAAAAATCGTTGTTGATACCTATACTGAAGCAGGTGATGAGATAATAATCCCTGTTCCAACATTCCCAATGTTCAGGTTTTATGGCGAATTAGCTGGTGCAAAGATAATTGAGGTTTTGTACAATAATGATTTATCTTTTCCAACAGAGAAGATCATTAAAAAAATAAACAAAAAAACAAAGATTGTTGTTTTGGTTAATCCAAACAGCCCGACTGGAACTGAAATTCCTAAAAAGGATATAATCAAAATAATAAAAAAAGCAAAAAACTCAATTGTTCTGCTTGATGAAGCTTATATCCAGTTCTTTAAGGCAAGCTATAAAGGCCTAATAAAGAAATTTGATAATCTAATTGTGATTCAAACCTTTTCCAAAGCATTTGGTTTAGGCGGATTAAGATTAGGTTATTCGATCTCTAATGAAAAAAATACAAAGAACCTGTTAAAAGCTAGCTCACCTTATAGTGTTAATTCATTAGCTGTTATTGCTGCTTCTGCTGCACTTGATGACCAGAAAGCTGTTGAAGAATACGTAAATGAAATCGATAAAGCAGGAGCATATTTCCTGAGATGGCTGGAAAATTTCAAGCTTAAATATTATCCAACAAAAGCAAACTTTGTTTTGGTTAATTTAGGAAAGAAGAACAAATACATTGTTAAAAACCTAAGAAAAAAAGGCATTTTAGTTAGAGACCAGAGTGAAAAGCCTTTGCTAAAGAACTGCACCAGAATCACAATTGGAACTCAAAAACAAATGAAAAGAGTAGCTACAATACTTGGTGAACTCTTATGAAAGCCCTAATCTTTGACATGGATGGGGTATTGGTTGATGTCAGCAAATCATATAGATTAGCCGTTCAGAAGACTGCTGGATTCTTCCTGAAGAAATCAATAGACCCTGAAGAGATACAGGAATTGAAGAACAAAGGCGGCTATAATAATGACTGGGATTTAACAAAAGCCTTAATTGAGAAAAACGGCGGCAAAATCAGCAGGGACGAAGTTATCGACAAATTCCAGCAGTATTATCTAGGCAAAAGGTTCAATGGTTTTATTAAAAACGAGAAATGGCTCCTTCACATAAATGTTTTAGCCAGGCTTAAGAGCAAATACAGGCTTGCAATACTGACAGGAAGGCCAAAACAAGAAGCAGAGTATGCTTTGAAAAGGTTTAAAGCTGCAAAATTCTTTGATTTGCTGATCACAATGGATGATTTGCCTGAGAATAAGCAAAAACCAGATCCTTATGGCATTAATCTGATCATGAAAAAACTTAAGGTAAAGGAAGCAATCTATTTTGGGGATGGTGTTGATGATATAATAATGGCTATTAAAGCTAAGATCAAACCAATAGGAGTTGTGCCCCCCTACATGGATGGAGGTACAATAAGACTGCTGAGGGATAAAGGAGCTGATATTGTATTGAATGATATAAGCCAATTGGAAGGTGTTTTAGATGAAAAAATCAAAGATTGAACGCAAAACAAAAGAAACCCAGATTCAGATTGAGCTTAACATCGATGGAAAAGGAAAATCCAGGATAGATACTGGAATAAAATTCCTTAACCACATGTTAGAGCTGTTTGCAAAACATGGATTATTTGATTTAAGCCTTAAAGCAAAAGGTGACCTGGAAATAGACCAGCACCACACTGTTGAAGATATAGGAATTGCATTAGGGCAAGCCTTTGACAAGGCTTTAGGAAAAAGAAAAGGCATTGCCAGAGCAGGTTATTTTGTAATGCCAATGGATGAAAGCTTAGCAATTGTTGCGATTGATATAGGCGGAAGACCATATGCTAAGTTTGATGCTGAGTTTGGAGATAAAGTAGTTGGTGATTTGAAAACAGACCTGATTGAGGAGTTTTTCCAGGCTTTTGCGAATAATTTGAAGGCTAATTTACATGTTAGATTGCCTTACGGCAAGACAGCACACCACAGGGCTGAAGCTATCTTTAAGGCTTTTGCCCGTGCATTAAGCATGGCTTGCTCGACTGAGAAAAGAGCAAAAGGCCAAATTCCCAGTACTAAAGGGAAGATATAAAGCGGAGCCTCAATAATAATCGCCCTAAGGTCGAACTCCTTCACTAAGGACATAAAGCTCGTGCGGGGGTTGCCCCATCCGGGGGCGCCGAGCCTTTGCGTAATAAAACGCGAGTTCGGAGGCAATTATTGAGGCGGAGCCAAAAAAATGATTGTAGTAATTGACTACGGAGCTGGAAACCTGAAGAGTGTCACAAAAGCACTCGACGCATTAGGTGTTAAGAATAAGGTTAGCTCTAATGCTAAAGATATTGAGAAGGCTGACAAAATAATCCTGCCTGGAGTTGGGAATTTTGGAGATATGATGAAGTCATTGAAAAAGAAAAAACTAATCGAGCCAATAAAAAAATCAATAAAATCCAACAAACCTTACTTAGGCATTTGTCTTGGCTTGCAAGCCTTGTTTGAATCAAGCGAAGAAAGCCCTGGTGTAAAAGGTCTTGGAATCTTTAAAGGAAAAGTCAAGCGCTTCAAGTCAAAAACACTAAAGATTCCGCAAATAGGCTGGAATTCAATCAATGTCATCAAGAAATCCAGGCTTCTAGCTGGTGTAAAGGACAGTTCTTATGTTTATTTTGTACACTCTTATTATGTTGTTCCTAAAGACAAATCAATTATTATGACTGCAACTGGTTATGGCATTAATTTTGTCAGTTCAATCTCTAAAGGAAATATCTGCGCAACTCAGTTCCATCCTGAGAAAAGCGGGGATATGGGAATACAAATACTCAGAAATTTTGTTGAGGCTAAAGCAGTAGAAGCAATACTGTTTGACATGGATGGTGTCCTGATAGACTCGTATGAAGCATGGTTCAGGGTATTTAGTGAAACCCTGAAACACTATGGTAAGAAGCAGGTTACAAGAACTGAATTCAATAGAAGAGCCTGGGCCCAGGATATTGGTGTTGTTGCAAACAGGTTTATCCCTGGCGAATCAGTTAGCGAGGTTGCACAGTTTTATTTTTCGAGCTTTCCCAGGTTCAAAGAGTTCATAAAGATATTGCCTAATGTAAAAGAAGTCTTAGCGGAATTAAAGAATAAGGGTCTAAAACTTGGTGTTATAACAAACACCTTCAAAGCTCTTGCTAAAAGACTGCTTGAGGGAGCTGGTTTATTGAGCTATTTTGATGTTATTGTTGGCGGTGATGATGTTAAGAAGGGAAAACCAGAGCCTGAAGGAATATTGCTCGCCTGCGAAACCTTGGGTGTCAAGCCTTCCCAAGCAATCTATATTGGCGACACTAAATTTGACCTTAAAGCTGGAAAGAAATCCGGCTGCAGGACAGTTGGCTATAAAATTGATAATGATATCAGGATAGATAGCATAAAAAAATTATTGGAGTTGGTCTAAATGCTGGCAAAAAGAATTATTCCATGCCTTGATGTGAGAGAAGGACGCGTTGTTAAAGGAGTTAGGTTCATTAATATCAAGGACGCTGGTGACCCCGTAGAATTAGCCAAGGAATACAATAAACAAGGTGCTGATGAGCTTGTTTTCCTTGATATAACTGCTTCACATGAAAAAAGAAAGACAATGGTTGATGTTGTAAGAAAGGTTGCAAAGCAGGTATTTATCCCCCTTACAGTTGGCGGTGGGATAAGAACCCTAAATGACATGAGGGCGATATTAAATGCAGGCGCTGATAAGGTAGGTGTTAACACAGCTGCTGTTAAAAAACCTGAGCTTATCAGGAAGGCTGCTAAGAGGTTTGGAAGCCAGTGCATTGTTTTGGCTATTGATGCAAAGAAAACAGGAAAAACAAAGAGCGGCTATGAGGTTTATATCTATGGCGGAAGGGAACCAACTGGAATTGATGCTTTGGAATGGGCTAAAAAAGGAGAAAAGCTGGGTGCTGGTGAAATATTGCTGACTTCAATGGACAGGGACGGAACAAAGCTTGGATTTGAACTAAAGCTTACAAAAATGATTAGCGAAGCAGTTAATATACCAGTGATAGCATCCGGCGGTGTCGGCACTCTGCACCACTTTGTTGAAGGCTTTAAGGAAGGAAAAGCAGATGCTGCATTGGCTGCATCCATATTCCACTATGGAACCTACACTGTTAAGGACATCAAGAACTACATGAAGAAATTCGGGGTTTGTGTAAGAGAATGAAGGTTTTGGCTTTGGATTTTGATGGAGTGATAAGCAACAGCATCTGGGACTGCTTTTTTACAGCCTATAATGTTTATTTGAAGTTCAACCCAGAGACAAAATTGCTTGGTGGAAGGCAGTTAACATTTGAGAATTTCAACGGAGTAAAGGCTGAGAACAGAGTGATTCGTGATAAGTTCAGGAACCTTGCAAGCTTTGCAGCTGGCGGAAAATATTTTGTTGTTGTTTTTTACATAATTGATAGAGATGAAGAGGTGAGAAGCCAGCTGGAGTTTGATGTTTTTTGCAGCGGTCTGGGCGATACAGCATTAAATTCATTCCAGGATGAGTTTTATGTTGAAAGAAAAAGGCTGCAGAGCATTGATATGGAAAAATGGTATGAGCTAACACCCCCATTTTTTGAGGTTGTGCCTCAATTCAAGAAACTTATTGATAGAGATAATGCATTTATTGTAACAAACAGGGACAAAGAGTCTGCATTAATGCTTTTGAAAAGATTCGGATTAACAGTTGATGAGAACAAGATAATCCATAAAGACTTTGGACTGAATAAAGCAGAGAAATTAATTAAGCTGTCGGAAAAGATGAATATAGGTAAGCAGGATATAATCCTTGTTGATGACTTGCTTAAGCATGCAATGGGTGTAAAAGAAGCTGAATTTAGAGTTTTCATAGCAACATGGGGCTACAGCACAGAAAAACAACAAAGCTTTGCAGAACAGAACGGAATACCTTTATTGACAGAAGAAAATTTTTATGAAACAATATCCAAGGAGTTAGAAAGATGATATACAACTGCATAGACTTAATGAAAGGAAAAGCAGTACAGCTTGTTCAAGGCAGGAAAAAGGCTTTGGAAGTGAAGGATATAGGCTCATTAATAGAAAAATTCAAGCCTTTTGGCGAGATTCAGTTAATTGATTTGGATGCAGCTATGGGAAAAGGTAACAATCTAGCACTAATCAATAGAATAACCAAGAAAATAAAATGCCGTGTTGGCGGCGGAATTAGGGGTGTAACAACAGCAAAGCATGTTCTAAGTGCTGGCGCTACTAAGGTTATTGTTGGAAGCTCTGCATTCAAGGATGGAAAGATCAATAAGGATTTTTTAGTCTCATTAAAGAAGAATATTGGTAAAAATAAAATAATAATAGCTATTGATTCACTTAAAGGAAAAATCGTCATCAAAGGCTGGACAAAGTCAACTGGAATTGATACTTTCAAGGTAATCAAAGAGCTGGAGCCTTATTGTTCTGAATTCCTTTACACCTATGTTGACAAAGAAGGGACAATGAAAGGCATTGATTTGAAATTAGTTAAGAAACTAAAGAAAACAACAAAAAATAAACTAACAGTTGCAGGCGGAATAAGCACAATAAAAGAGATTAAAGAATTGAAAAAAGCAAAGATTGACTGCGCTTTAGGAATGGCTGTTTATACTGGGAAGTTAGGGTTGGATGAGTTGAAGAAGGTTTAGTTCTATTTGTTACTACTTATTGGATACTACAAAACCGAAAGGTTTATATATTAGTGCCGAGAATCAAATACTAAAATGCCAGAATATGAACGTCCAAAAAGACGCATAGTAGAATATGAAGGTTTGCAAATTTTAGTTAATGAAACACCGGATGGCAGACTTCTTGTTGTCGGATCTGTAGATAGGGTAGGAAGCAAGAGAGCACACCCTATTAATCCAGATTTAGAACAAGGTGCAGCACAAGCTATTTATGATTCTGGTTTACAAGGCCCTCTTCAATTCATATGGGGAAGTGGAAGGAAATACGAAAGACGTGAAGATGGCAGTGCACAACTTACCCCTAGAGATAGAGCTCCCCTAGAAGGTTTTAACTTGGGTCTTTTAAGGGAAGAGTTGGAAGCCGGGCTTAGGGAAACTGGACCTGACCCAGACTCTGGAGAGGAAGACGATTAAAAATGTGGTTCAATACAGTTTTTTTCATACCGCCAACAAGAACAACAATTAGCGGAGAGATTCCTGAGTCAAGAGGGCAGGAGTTTAGTTTTTCTGGAGAGTCTTTGCAGTTAAGAACTAAATCATTTACCTTCTCTGGCATAGAGCTTTAAGTTTAGAAGTAACTGAAAATCAATAAAAAATAATCAATTTAAAAAAATCAATTCGATTTTTGCTTGATGCTAAACAGTAAGGCAAAAATCATCTTATCCTGTTTCTTAAGAACCCTAGGCAGATGAAAATTCCTTTATAGCGGTTGTGAAAGGAATTTTCATAATTAATTTTCATTATTTATTGATTTTTTATTATTGTTCTTAACCATTTTATTAAAAAGGAATTTTCAGATTGAATTTTTTCATTGTTTTGATTTATGGATTACTTTTTAATAAACTATAAAAACAATCACTATTTCTCTCTAATAATGAAAAAAGATGTAATAACCTACTCAGTGTATATAATAGCTACAATTCTTGTTGCATTTATATTAATTCAAACCAATAAGGTTTCTGACCAAGAACTCTTTGAGCTAGCTTTAAACAGAAGCGATGTTAGTTTTTGCAGCAGAATAAATCCAGATATAAAAATAAACGGAGAAGAAAGAACTGACACAAAAATAAGCATACAAGGTTTTGCTGTTCTAAGGGATGTTTGTTTTTCTGAATTCGCAGAGCCATATGATGATAAGCTAGCTTATTGTGAGAATGTTTCTTATAATCAAGTAAGAGTATGCGAAGAAGACAAATGCTTTGATATGTCAGCCAGAGAAGCATGCTACAGAGAAGTATTCAAGGATTATGTATCCTTTACAATGCCTCCTCAGGAAGGAGAGATTCAAAACAAAGAAACCTGTGAAAAACTAAGCATGTTCAGGGATAACTGCAAGTATTTATATGCAGTCACAACAGGAGATGATTCTGTTTGTGTAACCTTTGATAACCTATGCCCTTTAAGGACGGAATTATGCCAGAAAGAGGCTGCAAAGGTTAATGCGCCTCCATTAGATCTAGGAGATGCTGTTGTTTATAGGGGTTAATCTTTTGGGCATCTTAGGTCCATTGGAAATTCTCCAGGATAAGCTCTAGACCATTCAATATATCCTCTTTCACCTGGAGGGGTGAATCTTTCAAAGCCATAAGGCCTTTGCTTGGCAGGGACATCAACATCCATGTTCATCACACTATATCTAGCTCCATTCCTCGTATCAAGAGCTATACCCCATAGAGGAATTTGATGCACTGGCCTCACAAGCCTTCTATCTTTGGCAAGCTGTTCCTCAGCTTTTTTTACACCATCAAATGACGTTCTGACAATTTCGTACCCAATATAATCAAATATCAACCTTTCAGCACCAGCCAGGGTAATGTCCCTCAAAACATCCTGGAATCTTTCATAGAAAAAACCGTTCTCAGTAACAAGTACATGCCCCAATCCTGCAACCCTGTTTCTTGGGTCATACAGATAGAACCCAGTACATGCCTGTTCACCATATCCAACTCCGTGAGTAAGCAAAACAGGCCTGTCAAGCTTTGGAGATGTAACTGCCCATTCTTTTTCTAGCACCACAACAGACTCATCTAGGCTAATCCCAGATTCGCTGAATCTTTCAATCTTCCCTTCAAATAAAGGCAAACTAATATCCTGCATAGGAAAAAGGTAATCAAACCTCTATATATATTTTACTATTCTTGAGTAATGATTAAGAAAGCAAAAGGTTTTGAAAACTTGTTTTCAAATCTTTACGCTTTTCTTCGAAAAGCGAAAAGTTTATATACTTATTATACACACTAGTGTGTATGTTATTAATAGAAAACATCATAACTATAAATAAAAGGTTTGCAAGCGGAAAAATAGTGAACAAAAGGGGCTTAGATCTTGCTTTATCTTCTCCTGAAAAGGGCTGGATGGACCAGGTTGCTAGCCTTGTAAAAGCACTAGTGGTAGGTCATGCCTTTGAAGACGGAAATAAAAGAACAGCTGCTGTTATAATTGCAGCATACTATACTGAGTTTGAAATTAGTTTCGATACTCGGGAAATATACAAGATAATGGTTGAGATTGAATCTAAAGGTATAGACGATACAGACAAAATAAAGGAGCTAATAAAAAGTGTCATTAGATAATTCATTCATGAAAACAATAGACTTAGTTATAGCCAAACATCCTGAGATGTTTGATGCTCTGGAAGAATATGATAGAACCCATAAGCTTAGAAAGATCAATCATAAGGAAAGGGCTAATTTTACTATTGATAGCAATCTCCTTGGTAGATTCAGGAAATATTGCCAGAAACATGGAATGAAGATGTCTGCTAAGATTGAGCAGTATATGAGAGATGAGTTGGAAGGGTACTAAGTTCTAAAATGCCGGGAATCCTGGTGAGATTCAATAAAAGACCGAAAGGTTTATATACTAGAGCATTACAATACAATTACTATGGTAATGCAAACACTACAAATAAGGCTTACAAAAGGCCTAATTGAGGAAATCTCAAAGCTTGTAACTAGAGGCATTTATCCAAGTACTTCTGAGTGTGTTAGGGATGCTGTAAGAAGGCTAATTACTGGAACTGGCAAGATGGAGGTGCCTGAAAAGGAAGTTAAGGAAGTCCAGGAAAAGGTAGCTAAAGAAGTAGAAAAAGAAATCAAAGACCAATTCCAGAAACCAAAAGGAACTGTTGATTTCTATCCTAAAGAAATGGCTGTGAGAAAAACAATATTTAGAAAACTAATGGCATGCGCTGAAAGATACTCGTTCAAACAGATTGAAAGCCCTGCTTTTGAAAGCTTTGCTTTATTATCAAAAAAAGAAGGTGAAGAGATAAGGCAGCAGATCTTTACCTTAGAGCAAAAAGGAAAAGAAAGCTTTGGATTAAGGTTTGACCTAACTGTTCCTGCTGCAAGGATGTTTATTGAAAAACAAAAACAACTGCCAAAGCCAGTTAAGTGGTTTTATCTAAGCAGAATGTGGCGTTATGAAGCACCTCAGCGCGGCAGATTAAGGGAATTCTATCAATTCAGCGCAGAGATATTTGGAAGCAGCAAGCCAGAAGCTGATGCTGAAATCATTTCATTAGCAATTGACGCTCTAAAATCAACTGGCTTAACAGAGAAAGAATTCTTTGTTAAAATAAACAACAGAAAAATATTGGAAGGTTTATTGTTAGACGTTATTGATAAAAGCAAAATGGATGATGCAATGAGAATCATTGACAAAAGAAGCAAGATTACAGAAGAAGAATTTGATGAAGAACTAAAAAAAGCAGGAATTAAAGAGATTGATAAAATCAATAAAATAATATCAATGAAGGATATCGAAGAAGTTAAGAAATTAAGGCTAAATGGAGTAGGTAAAGAAGGACTTGACGAATTAAATTCAATTTTAAAATTATTAAAAAATAAAAAGGATTTCATTAGAGTTGATTTATCTACTGCAAGGGGCTTGGCTTATTACACAGGAACTGTTTTTGAGATATATGATATCGACGAGCGTTATAGAGCCTTAGCTGGTGGAGGAAGATATGATAAAATGATAGAGATGTTCAAAGGACAGCCAACACCAGCAACAGGTTTTGCAGTTGGTTATGCAACTCTATCCTTATTATTGGAGAACAAGGATTTAATTCCTAAGGTAGATCTTGGTCCTGATTATTATATTGCAATTATTGGGGATGCAAAAGAAAAAGCAAGAGAAATAATTGAAAAACTAAGGGAAAAATACAAGGTTGAGATTGATTTATCGCAAAGAAACCTGGGAAATCAGTTAAAGTATGCTAATGCTATTGGTGCTAAAAAAGTAATGTTTATTGGGCCTGACGAGTTAAAGCAAGGCATCGTAAAAGTAAAGGATATGGCTTCTGGTAATGAGGGAAGTATGAAGATTGAAGAATTACAATAAGAAAGGTTTAAATATATCCGTGTGAAATAACCTCCTCATGTTTAATAAAATAAAAAAGATGAAATCGAGGCATCAGGTTGCCTTTGCAATAATCATAGCTTTTGCAGTTGTTTCTTTCTGGAGGGGCGTATGGGGCCTGATGGATGAGTATCTGCTTCCACAAAATTATAAAATAAGTCTTTGGGTTTCATTAGTATTAGGAATACTGATCCTGATTGGGACTAATTACGCTACTAAAGAATTAATGTAGAACTAAGCGACTGTTCAAGAGGCAAGACATTATCAGGCTGTTCTATTCTCTTGGTATCTAAGCTATCGCAGCTTTGTTCTTTAGGTTGAGGTTTTTCCACTATCTCATCGTCCAAACATTCGTAATCCCGCTCCTCATCTTGAGGCTCTTCCACAATCTCATCGTCCAAGCACTCATAATCCTGCTCTTCAGTCTGAAATTGCTCTGTTTCCTTATTATCCAAGTCCTTTTTTCTAAGTCTTTCTTCTTGTGAATTTATATCATCTGCTTCTTTAAGTTTGGACTTTTCTATTTTTTTCTCATCCAGGCCTAACTCTGGTTCTTCTATTGCAATAGCTGGAATATTATCAATCTCTTCTCCCTCTTCATCCGACTTGTAGGCTGCTGATCCTTCTTTTTCATCCTTATGTTCCTGAGCTTTTGATAAATAATCCTGAACCGATTCTATATAATCATCAGACTCGTATAATAAATAAGGGCCCTTCTTAGGAGCACCAATATGTTCGCCTGCTTCTTCATCTTCAACATCAGCATCCACATGAGTTACCCCAGAAATTGCTTCTTTATCTGTTATCACATCTTCCTTTTCATCTATGTCAAATTCATCCTCAAAAGTGTCTGAAATAACTGTTACATTAACAGCTGATATATTGCTGGTTGTAGAATAGGCATTATCTACTGTCTCAATCAGGGTTAGGTATTGTCCTTGAGAACTCACAGTACTATAAACACGCTCTACCCCCTTTGATTCTTGAATATTTGAGTACATTTTCTCCAAATATTAGCTACTAATAGGTAATAGCAGAACTAGTATTTAAATGTTTCGGTTTCAAAAAGCAGTTTTGAGGTCATTTCACTTAGTATTATTTAAGCTTTTCTAAAAACTAAGCTTTAGAAAACATTAAATATTAGTTAAAAAATAAAAGGTTTATGATCAATATAATCTTGTTCATGATCGTTTTTATAATCCTGTTTGCAATAATCTTTTCTGTTTATTATCGCAATCCTAAAAAACTCATTGTATATCACAAATATTCCTTAACTATTGATATCTTAGCCTGGTTAGCAGGCGGCTATTTAATTTACATGGCTTTTTTAGTCGATGTTAATACCTATTTAGCGTGGCTCCAGCTCATCATTGGCTCCTGCTTGTTTAATATGCATGTTGCCAGGTTTATAGTTAGGTTAAAAACCCAAAAGAAATAAATTCTTTCTTGCAAAGTTTTATATACTACTCTACAATAATAATTCCAAATGTCAGATACTTTAAAACGTTTAATTGATATTGCGTTGGAAGGCAGAACTGCTGAATCAAGAATTAAAACCCTTGAAGAGCTAGCTGCTATTTCTGGTTTTCCTGAAGATATTAATCAGTATCTTGAAGAGCTTAGGAGTACAACAGCAGGGCTTCCACAGCAAAAGCTGGAATACCTGATGGAAGAGGCTAATAAAGTCAGAGTAAGAAAATGGGGTGAGCAGGAAGCCTTTGATATAGGAGATATCCTGGTTCAGATTAGAAGAGGAGGAGCAGCAACCTCATCTGATGAAGAGATTATCCGGATGCTCCAGGAAGGAACATGGATGAGTGCCAAGGAAGTTAAAGAGGCAGGCTCTCCTTACAGCATGAGCCATATAAGAACAACAATGAAGGATGAACCTGATATTGAGACAAGAGCGGATGGAAGGCTTAAGGTATGTTACTTCACTCCGCAAAATTTTGGGAAAGTTGGGTTGTGCTATGGAACTGGAAACCAAGAATCAGAATCAGCTGCAAAGCCTGCAGCACCAAAACAGACTAAGGCTACAATCAGAATAGGAAATACAGCCTATGATTTTGAGCCGCGTAAATATTATACCGGGAATGAAGTTTCTCGCTATCTTGTATATGTCCACCCCGGGATTTTTGGTGATCCTGCAGTAATAGACAGGATTATGGAGGAAAAAGGTGAAATGAAAGACTCAGAGAGAATGGTTCTTGGTTCTGCACTTATTGAAATGATAAGGCAGGTAAATGGAATGATGATCCTTTCTTCTAACAGCACAAAAAAGAGGCTAACAACAGACCTTGGTGTAAGTTATGAGCGTTTTTTAGACTCAGATAGGGGTCAGAGCTTTGTGCATTCTATGCCTGGAATCTTTAGAGAGAAGTATGTGCTTAAAGAAGATATACCAAAGATGCGCGAGCTTATGCACAGCTAAATCTTTTTAAACACATCAAATTTACCACTCAAAAAAGAGGTTCTTAGGTGTCATTATGTACAACGAACTATTATGGATACTATTGATGTTCATCATTTTTCTATTTACAATTATAGCTTATAGATTATTCGGCAAGATTGGCTTGTATACGTGGATGGCAATTGCTTTAGTTATTGCTAATATGCAGGTTTTGAAAACAGTTGAGATGTTCGGCTGGGTAACTGCTTTAGGAAATGTTATCTATGGAACTACTTTCTTAGCAACGGATATTCTATCTGAGAATTACGGCAAAAAAGATGCAAAGAAAGCAGTATATACTGGTTTTTTTATTTTAATCGCGCTCACAACAATAATGCAGCTTACTCTTTACTTTATTCCGCATGAATCAGATTTTGCAAGCCCTGCCTTAGAAACAATCTTTGGCTTTATGCCCAGGATTGTTATTGCTTCATTAACTGCTTATATTGTATCACAGCTGCATGATGTTTGGGCATTTGCTTTCTGGAAGAATAAGTTTGAGGGAAAACACTTATGGCTTAGGAATAATTTTTCAACAATGACTTCACAATTAGTTGATAATGTCGTTTTTACCTTGATTGCTTTTGTCGGCTTTTTTGGCCTGTTTGGCTGGGAGCAGGTTTTTGAATGGCCATTAATATTCCAGATATTTGCACTTTCTTATGTAATGAAATGGGTTGTTGCTGTTATTGATACTCCTTTTGTTTATTTGGCTAGATGGTTTAAGGGTAGAGGGGATGTTGAATAGATGGTTTTAAAACAGCCATCAGACCATAGGTTGTACTGATTCCCGATTATCAAGGATAGGGGTAATTATTTAAATCATAGCAATAACAATACTTTCATGGCAAACCTGTATCAGCTCTTTAAGTTCCTTAAATTAGGGATGCGCAGAAACAACTCTAAAGAAGATTATTTCAAATCTCAGAATTATCAAGCTAAACTAATTATACCTGAAATTAGAAAAAGAGGAATAACCCTCAAAAACATGAAGATGTTAGAGCTTGGCTGTGGGGTTGGCGGATACTCGCCTCAGTTCAAAAAAGAGGTTAGGGAACTGGTTGTAGCTGATATGGAAGAGCCGGATATTTTATTAAAAAAATACCCCATAAAATTCCTGAAATTTGATGTATGTAAAAAATTTCCAATACGCACTAAGGAGTTTGATTTTGTTTTCTGTAGCAATGTTATAGAGCATGTCTGTAATCCTTCTCTTATGTTGACAGAAATCAATAGGGTTCTAAGGGATGATGGAATACTGATATTGGCCTTCCCTCCATTCTATAGCCCGCTTGGCGGCCATATCTTTGCACCTTTCCATTATTTTGGTGAAAAATTTTCGATAAGGCTAACTAATTTTTTCAAAAGAAAAAATATCAAGTCATACAAAACGGCATATGGAGCATGGGGTCTTTATCCTTTGAAGACCAGTGATGTAGAGAAGTTGTTAGAAAAAGCAGGATTTAATATCAAAGATAAATGGGCAAGGTATTTTCCTTTAAATATAGCCAAGATTCCAATTATAAATGACATAGTGATTTGGCAAGTGGTTTTTCTTTGTGATAAGGTTAAGCTGAAACAGAGAACATCAAAAAAATAATTATTTTAACCACCCCTTCTTCAACTTCTTAAACTTCCCTTCCTTTATAGAACTCCCTATCTCTTTAACTAGATTCAAAATAAAATAAACATTATGATATGAAGCTAGCCTGAAATAAAGCAGTTCCTTAGCGCTGTATAAATGCCTTAAGTAAGCCCTTGAATAATTTCTGCAAACATAACAATTACAATTAGGATCAATTGGTTTTTTATCAGTCCTAAACCTGCTGTTTTCAATATTGATTCTGAATTTATTTTTTGCATTACCTAGTTTTGGGCTTACATAAAGATGTCCACGTCGAGCCCATCTAGTTGGTGCAACACAATCAAACATATCAATGCCACGCTCAATTGTGTTAAATAAATCTTCAACAGCGCCTATACCCAATAAATGTCTTGGCTTTTCTTTGGGCAATAAAGGAATAACCCAATCAAGGATCTTATGCATATCTTCTTTGCTTCTTCCCAAAGAGCCGCCAATTCCATAGCCGGGAAAATCAAGTTTAGAGATAAACTTAGCACTTTTAACTCTCAAATCTTTAAAATAACCTCCTTGAACAATTCCAAACAAAGCCTGATTTTTATTTTTATGATACCTTAAACATTCCAAAGCCCATTTATGTGTTCTTTCTAGAGCCTGCTTTGTATATTTATGATCTGATAATGGAGAGGTACATTCATCAAAAGCAAAAATTATATCAGCTCCTAACTTGTTTTGAATTTCCATTGATTTCTTGGGTGTTAATTTTATTTTATTTCCTAAAACAGGATTCCTGAAAGTAACTCCAGATTCATCAACCTTAGCCCATTTCTCTCCTTTGCCGTGCTTCTGATGGTAGTTTTCATTATCAGCAAAGATATTCCCAATCTTTCCAATGTTATGCTCCATTCCAAAACCTAAGCTAAAAGCCTGAAAACCACCAGAATCAGTAACTAATGGTTTAGGCCAGTTCATGAATTTATGCAAGCCACCTAATTTTTTAACCAGGTCTTCACCTGGCCTTAAATGCAAATGATAAGTATTTGCTAATAAAACAGAAGCATCTAGGTCTTTCATATCTTTTTGGCATAAAGCTCTGACAGTTGCCAGAGTTGCAACTGGAATAAAAACGGGCGTTTCTATTTTGCCATGCGGAGTCGTAATTATTCCGGTTCTTGCCTTGCCATCTTTGTATTTTATCTTAAACATGGTTGTAAAAGAATAATGGTCTGTTTTTAAAAGTTTAGAATGTAAACATTACAACTATTCCAGAATAGTCACGAAAAACGAAATATTTAAATATATCCTTTGTTTTTGGTATTTAGTAATTATATAAATTATATAATTTGTGGGTGGTTTTTTGGCAAGAAAGAATAATAGGAGAGTAGATTTACCAGATTTGGATACTTCTATAGGAGACATTGTAGATGCAGAAAGGGTTGTCAGAAAGAAAGTTAGCTGGCATAGTGATATCTATGATGGTGTGAGTAAGGCAATCAGGGATTACAAAAAAAAGGAAAGGGAAGAAAAAGGAAGCGGAAATGATAGCAATCTCCAAAAAGCACTATACTTTGGAGTTTATAATGCAATGATGGGTCTTCTTCATGATAAGAAGGAAGGAGAAGAAGGCTTAGCTGAATTCAGAAGAGATATTCCAAAATATAGAGACACAATTGATGAAAGGCTGGCTTATGTTGGTGCTTTAGTTGTTTCTGCAACAGTTTCCACTAGAGGGTATGATAGCATTGGTTTCAGCAATAGGGATGTTGCTGACTGGAAAAAAGCAGCCTGCTTAATCTCTAAAGCATGTGCTCTTTATCCAAAGAAGGGCATAAAGAGGACAGGCCAAGATGTACAAGGCAGATTAGATGCTGCTTTTGAATTTGTAGACAGGTTGAGGCAAAAAGCCTTTGATATTTATGATGAGGGTATTCCAGAATAAAATGCCAGACAATAATAGATCATATCTTTTCATGGACCTTGAAGCTGAGAGAGTCGCTGAGCCTAGAGCCAGAGAACCAATTGGTGTTGGAGGGCTTGGATTTGAGAATCAAGGAAGCAAGTATGACAGAGTTCAAAGAAGAATGCTTGCCTTAAATGCAACAGATCATAGCGCTAGTCTAAAGCATAATGACTGGTATGCGCAATGGGCACCTTATACTCGACAAACACGAGCTGTATCAAGCCATGGAGCCAATGAGCAATATGACTCAGAAAGAAGAAGGGCTGACACAGAAACAGCTGCATGTGCTGATACTTTAATAGGCGTATGTCTTGAATTAGGAGTGCCAGAAGCAGACAAAGGAAGATTAGTTGAATGGGTTATGGAGCATGCTTCTCATTCTCCAACAAAAATTAGGGAACTTTTTGATTACTGGATGAGCTTACAGGCAGGAACAAGTTATCCAGTTTTGAGCAGGAGGGAAGACAGAGCAGACAGGAGGGAGCTCTTTACTGATAATGGAGCAGAACCATTCTTAGACGGAGAATGTGCTCATTAAAAACAGGGAGTTGATGTTTATGACAAAGGAATTAGATGTTCTTGTTGCTGTTCATGGTTTAAGTCCAGCAAAACAAATAGATATGGAAAAATTAGGGATAATAGAAAGATCACTTAGAGACATGGGCAAAGTAACTGAAGGCCACAAGATTAGATTTCCTGTTGTGTTGGTTCGTCCTGATGAAAGCTTAGTCTTCCTTGATTCAGAAAAAGGCAATGGTACCCCTTATGAAGATAAACAAGGAGTTAATTCTCTTAAGGATGCGTTAGATATACATGATGGCTTTGCAACAGAATCCGGATATCCTGCAGGAGGCGTAATAGCAGTTTTAACTCCTGAGTTTAGAAGATATCCAGCATGGCCTTATGAAAGAAAAGGAAGATTGTTTGATATGACTGATATGTACCATGACGGTCCAGATTTAAGTCAAGCACAAAGGGAAGTTTTTGCTAGAAATAAGGATCGCTCTTTAGAGATTTATTCTCTATTCTCAGACATATACGAGGCTATTCTTACATCTGCAGGAGTTGGTCCAGAGAGCCAGCATCCCTTATGTTACCATATTGCTATTGGAGCAGCTGCCGAAGGAGGACACCTTGGTGAAACATTTACCAGAGGAATAAGAGAAATGACAGTCGAGATTGCCAGAACCTTAAAGTTAGGTGAAGATTTGTGTAATGCTCCATATAATGTAGCAGCAAATATGGAAGAGTTGGCAAGAAGCTTAAAAGCAACACCTACTGAAAAACTAAAAGAACTTCATGTAGACATAGGTGGTGCTGTTGTTGATCTGGAGAGAGTGCATAGAGAATATGTGGAATCGGGCTTATCAAGGTAATGAAATCATAATTTAGTCAGAACAACAACTTCATCGTCAATGTAAAAAGAATTTTCAGCCTGGCTAACCAAGCCATCGCTTCTTTCAACTAAAGGTGGATATTCTTTTAGAATCTCTAACTGCTTTAATTGGTTTAAGGCAAACCTAACCTGAGCTTCTGAAAAATTCTTAGTAAGCCATCTTGTTGTAAAGGGCAATCCATTATAAGATTCGATTTGTTTCAGAATATCTCTGACAAAACCGACTCTTACAGATTTCTTCCCGACTAACATAAAAACAGATGCTTCTCCCTTTTCATGAATCATTCCTGCACCATCAGTTGCAAATGGTTCAATTGCAATAACCTGCCCTTTCTCTAGCTGTGTTCTGTCTCCACTATCAAAGTTTGGTATCGATGGTGCAGAATGGATATTATAAGAATCCAAACCATGGCCGGATAAATTCCTTACTGGCTGGAATCCCATGCCAACAATTGCATCTTCAATTGCCTTTCCGATCTTTCCAATCTCAACTCCGACTGATAATACTTCTGTTGCAGCCTTAAGTGCTTCCTGTGAAGCCTTAACTAAGTCAGAATTATTCCCAGATAAATCTACACTACAGGCATTATCACCAATACAGCCGTCAACATGAACACCAACATC
Organism: Candidatus Woesearchaeota archaeon; assembly: GCA_019322805.1. Lineage (GTDB taxonomy): Archaea > Nanobdellota > Nanobdellia > Woesearchaeales > JAHWIC01 > JAHWIC01. The sequence continues at coordinate 26,947 of JAHWIC010000017.1, forward strand.
TAAACAGCAAAGTTGATCAGTTAAAACAGTTTCATCGTCTGCTTCAGGGCAGTAATGAGCTGCTGCCTGATTCAATGAAATCTGTACAGGAAAAGCTGGTTTTGCACCAAGCTCAGCAATCTTAGCTTCAATCTTATCGCAGACATCAAGGAGTTTAGCATCTTTTTTGATCAATCCTTTGCCGTACTCTAAAACCTGTGCAGCTATTTTCCCTGCTTTCTTGTAGTAATCTATTTCGGTTTGTTCCATAAAGAAAGAGCATTGTTAGTTTTTTATAAAGGTTTTGGAAACAGTAAATTATATAAAAAGCCATATATAATCCAACGTAATGAAAAATTTTAATCTATTATTTTTAGGATTTATTGCAGGATTCTTTAGCGCAGCTTTAGGCATTGGTGGAGGAGTAATCCTAGTTCCTGCATTAATGCTGTTATTCCATTATAAAATAAAGAAAGCTATTGGGACTTCTTTAGCAACAATAGCACCTACTGCATTCCTCGGAATAATAACTCATTTCATCATAAAGAGTGAGAACATCAAATTTCTTATGGTATTATTTATCATCATTGGTTCTATCACTGGTGCTAGGTTTGGTGCAAAATTAGCAAATAAGCTCGACGGTAAACTGTTAGCAAAATTATTTGCTTTGCTGCTTTTGTTTGTGGGTTTAAAATTAACAGGCATAATAAAAGTTCCTACTGAAACAATCTCGAATGTTACTGTATATCCTCTTTTAATAATTTTGGGGTTGGTTGCTGGCTCTGGTTCTGCTTTGTTTGGTATAGGTGGAGGAGTAATAATGGTTCCTGTACTAAACCTATTTTTTGGATTATCAATTCATGAAGCTATTGCAACATCATTGACAGTTATTTTACCGACAACTTTAGCCGGCTCTATATTCCATAAGAAATTCAATAATATAAATGCTGAAGCATTGAAATTCCTAATCCCTTTGGCATTGATTGGAGCTGTCTTTGGTGCTATTACTGCAAATGCTTTACCTTCAGCTACTCTAAAAATGATATTTGGAGTTTTTATGGTTCTATGTTCAATTAGAATTTTCTTAAAGAAAGATTAACTCTCTTCCCCACGATAGAACTTAGCAGCATCCTCAGGCATCACAGAATTAATAATAGCGCCAGAGCTGAACTCAAAACCAGCCCATGCGGCAATCCTTGGGCAGAGCTCTATATGGAAATGCAGGTCCTCATCAGCAGGAGCATACTGTAAATAATAATTATAAGACACATTCAATTCCTTTAATCTCATCAGTATCTTCTGCATTATCTCAGCCAAATCATCAAGTTCTTTATCCTCGAACTCATTCAAGCCTTTAACATGCCTTTTAGGAAAAACCCAGATCTCAAAATTAAACCTTGAGGCATATGGTGTAAATGCAGCCATTGTTTCATTTTCAAAACATCTTCTAAAGCTGTCCTTCTCAATATTTATGATATCACAGTAAGGGCAGTGCTCGTATTTCTTAACAGCTTTAACCTTTTCTTTTATTGTTTCAGGAACAATACCGATTGCTGCAAGCTGGGTATGGGAGTGTATCAGAGAAGTGCCAGCTGCTCTGCCGTGATTCTTAAAGATTATAACATACTTTATGTTGTCCGATTTACTTAACTCGTCTATTCTCTGCCTGTAAACCCCGAAAACCTGCTTTATCCTTTCCTTAGGCAAATCCCATAGCTGTTTTT
>JAHWIC010000018.1 GCA_019322805.1 Candidatus Woesearchaeota archaeon
CAAACAGCAATAAAAGCGGCAAAAGAAGCTGGAATAATACTGATGAAGTATTATGGAAAAGGGATTAAAGGAAGGGTTAAATTTGAGGATAACCTTGTTTCTAAAGCTGACTTAGAGGCTGAAAAGAAAATAATAAGCACAATCAAGTCAAGATATCCTAAGCATTCAATTCTTTCTGAAGAGTGCGGTGAGAAAAAAACCAGTTCAGGATATAAATGGCTTATAGACCCATTAGATGGCACGCATAACTATCTTTATGGTATACCCATATTTGGGACTTCAATCGCTTTACAAAAGGATAAAGAGATTATCCTAGGAGTTATCTATCTCCCTTATGATAATCAGCTTTTTGTTGCTGAGAAAGGAAAAGGGGCTTTCTTGAATAATAAAAGAATAAATGTTTCTAAAACAAATAATCTAAAAAAGGCAATGATGCTTTATGATGGTGGCTTGCAGAGAGATAAGAAAATAAAGCTGAAGGCTCTAGACAAGCTGATTGATGCTGTTTTTAGGATAAGGGTCTTTGGTGCAGCCTGCTTTAATCTGTCTTCCATAGCTAAAGGTGGTGCTGATATCTATATGGAGCACTCAACAAATCCATGGGATGTTGCTGCTGGTTTGCTGATTATAGAAGAAGCAGGCGGGAAAGTGACTGCTCTTGATGGTAAGAAGCATGACATTTCTGAGAAGGGTTTCATAGCTTCAAATAACAAATTACATAATCAGATTATGAAGATTATAAAGAAGCTCTAATTACCAGCGTCTTTTCTGGCTTTCTGAAGCCATTCTTTCAAGGTTTGCAAGCCTTTGGTTTATAGTGTCTAAAGAAGCTCTTAAAGCATCTAATTTGCTTGATAAGATCTCAATATCCTTTGACATCGTTGTTTCTGTTGCAGACGGCTGTATAGGCTGTATTGGTGCACCATAAGCTTGTTGTTGAGGCCATTGCTGTTGTGGCTGTCTTTGCCATCTTTGCTGGGGTGCCTGGCCTGTTCCAGGGCCACCGCCATAGCCAGGCTCTAATTCAGGCAAACCAGGCTCTATTCCTAGCTCTTGCTCTTTTCCAAGACCAAGCTGTTCAAAGCCAGCACCTGCTCCTTCACCAAAACCTGGCTCTTTTCCAGGACCCATGCCAGCTTCACCAAAACCACCAGGACCTTTAAAGCCGGATTCCTTGCCAAACTCACCTAATCCCGGCAATTCTGGTTCTTTTCTCCAAAACGCAAGTTTACTGAACAAACCCATTTTAGCACCTCTTTAAGCAGGAATCTTTTCCTCCACTTTTGACATAACTCCTTGCATAGTGTCTTTAAATACGCTGACAGGCAAATACCTCATAACCTTAAATACAGCGGTTTCTGGATAAAATATTATGTTGTCTTTTTTGTATTGCTCTATCAATATTATTGGACCTATGTTCCCAAACATAACACCAAAAACAGCAGCCTTTAATTCAAGCTCATCCATTGTTGGCTCTTCGCCATATTCTTCTATGAATAAGCTTTTTGGCTCATCTGACTCTAAAACAGAGATAAGGAATTCTTTTGAGTATTCTTCTCCTAGATTAAATGTCTCTGCTTCTAACTCCCTTAATGCACCCAAATCAACAATAATCAGTTTATACTTATCCCCAAGTATAGCTTTGAGGTTATCTTCTTGCAGATAACCTGAGTAGCTATCCAGCTGTTCTTGTGTTATTAATGTTGGATTTTCATCTTCTAAGGATATGATAATCGAACCCGCTAAAGCCTTATTTTCATCTTTTAAAAGCATTGTTTTCTCTTCATTTGGAAAATTCTCTCTGAGGTCCATAAAATCAGAGGCAATGAATGCTCCTCCTACTAACGATAAGACAATTATTATTGAGAATACAGAAAAGATGATTTTCATTATACCTTTAACTACAGCAAATATAACAGCCAGTGCAATGAAAAACACAGCAGCTCCTATTACTAGTGGTATTAGCTCCATTTCCACCCCTTTTTATCAGTTAATTTTGTTTGTTGGTATTTAAATCTTTTTGTTAAATATAGAGAGTAATCGACTACGTCTTTGATTCTGAAAAAATCCATCCATTCTTGGCGGCAGACGGACAACTTCGTTGTCCTACCGACCACCCCGTAAGGGACAACCCCCGGTCGGTCTGCGCCATGAATGGATTTTTTCTTAACTATAGGAACACAACTTCTTGAGGGGGCATTCCTTGCAAATTGGCTTTGTTTTGCAGTGGTTTTTTCCTAGCTCTACTAATAAAGCATGATATTCATTGAATAGTTTGGTTTTCTTAGGTAAACTCTTATGGAATAGTTCTTGTAATCTGTCGTAAGAGCATTTTCCATCGCATAAGCCGAGCCTTGAAAAAATTCTTTTAGAGTAAGCATCAACAACAAAACTTGGTTTTCCTAGAGCATAAAGCAGGATAGAATCAGCTGTTTCCGGGCCAATTCCTTTTACATTAAGCAGCTCTTCCCTGGTTGGATTCTTATTTTTAGAGTAGAAATCAGCAATAAGTTTAAGGCGTTCAGCCTTTTGGTTAAAGTAACCAGAGGGTTTAATCAGTGATGCAAGTCTTTTTTTATTAATTTTTTTAATTTTATTGATTTCTAATAATTGATTTTTATTTAAATTGAAGATTGCTTTCTCGACGTTCTTCCAGTTAGTATTTTGCGTTAGAATAGCTCCAATTATTATCTCAAACCTTTCTTTGTCATTCTTAGGAGCTTTACCATGGTGCTTTGGATGAAGCTCGTCCTCTAGAGTAGTTGGCCACCATCCTTGCTTTCCAAAGGATTTGTAGAGTATTGAGTAGATTTGGTGAATTTTGTTCATGAGAAATATAAGAAAAATAGTACTATTTATGCTTTTTGGGTGTTTGCTTGGTAAAGTTTTTCTAAAGAAGCCACAATATGCTTAATGTAAGTGTTCTTTCCATAAGGTCCTGTTCTCCTATTGCCTGGTTTGCTTTCATCATAGCATGGGTCAGGAATATCTCTTTTAGGAACATCCAGCAGTTTCATAATCTCGTCTTTTACTCCCTGGCTTAGAGATTTTATCCTTTTTATCAAATCTCCTCTTTCAGTTGGGAAATGACTGCATCCTCTTTCAGCCATAGTCTGCATGACATGTCTTCTGCTATAACCATAACCAACTAGCATTGAAACAACCTTTTCAGGCTCCATCTTTTTCAGTTCTTCTCTGGATAGAGGTTTAGTTTTCCCTTCTGGAACAATCCCTTCTATCAGCATTGTTAAACCACTGTAAAAGCCAAATATTTCAGAGGTATTCATTGTAGCTAACATTTCATGAGGAGCTCCATATTCACCTGGCTTCCAATCTTTATCCTCAATATTTCCCTCTGCATAGTATATGCCAGAAGATATCTGCCTTAAAGCTTCATAATTCTTGTCAGATTTTCCTGCCTTAGACCTGAAACAAGACATGTCTTTTTTATCAGCCCCATAAGCTTTCCCATTATCATGGTAAATAACAACCCCTTCTTTAGAACTAATTCTTCCTTCTTCAAATGTTATATCTTCAAGCGAAGGCTGTTCAACCCCTCTTGAAACTAATTCTTCTATAGCTCTTGTTCTAAGGCCTGAATGGCTAAGAATTTCAGTTACAGCTGACATTTTAGAATAAACTTCCTTGAACATCACTCAAAAGGCTTTTTTGCTGTAGCTCTTGGTCTACAAAATAAGCAAGACCAACCCTATCGTTTAGTTTTGGATGCGCACCTTTTATCCCAACTCTGAATGTGTTTGGAGCAAACTCTTTTCCTGCAAGTGAGAAAGTAGTCTCTTTCCTCATCTCGCCGCCTAAGTTTCCACCAATGCTCGTCATTGCGCCTTCCTCAAGCTCATAATAATTAAGAGGCAATCCAGTTCTTGTTAGCATATCAGCTACAAAGCTGCCTTTTCCTGTAGCCCAATTATCTGGGTTTCCTGTTAGGACTGTTGCAACATACACCTTCCCATTTCTGTGGGCTGTGCTTCTTCCAGTTCCTAACGCAGGTGTTCTTCCGTCACTTCTTATAACATATTTTTCTTCGCCGTTCTTTGGACCACCTTTAAAGCAAGATTCTACTACATTCCAATAATCCCTAGAATTAGGAACACTATCAAAAACAAGAACAATATAATCAATAGGAGCTTTTCCTTCTCCTCTTTGTCTCGCATAAACAACATCAAATCCAGTATCTAGCGATGTTCGAGGTTCAGGAGACCGGGACCACTCAGGCGTATCAAATTCTCTAAACAAGCGGCCTCTTCCAACATCATACATATCTCCAGAATCCCTTAGTACAGCTTCGATACCAATCCTGCCGATTTCTGCATTAGCCCTTCTTTCTGCACCATTTTTCACTTCTTCTTTTAAAAAGAAATGGTCCCTTCTGCTTGCCAGGTGAGTTTCAGTGCCAGACCTTATCAAAACCGATTTGCCAGGATATACTGGAGAATAATAAGTATGTTCTTCTTTTAATTTATCCCTTAGCCTTATGGCTTCATCGCCTGTTGTAGGCGTACCTTTCTCAGGATCGTCTCTTAATGCCCATAAAGTCATAGATTTTCCCCCAATAATACACGGAAACAACTACTATATAAATCTTTCGGTTTTGTAACTACTATTTAGTAACAATTAAGAAATAAGCACTGCATTAACAGTGCCGTCTTGGCCAGGCCTTGAGGTAATCCTTGCTTTGCCTTTATCAGTCTCAACAACGCAGCCTTTAGTAATTATATTTCTTCTGATAAAATGCCTGTTTGCAGGGTTGTCTGATATAGTTTTTATCTTTACTTTTTCATACTTCTTAGCTTTAGGGTCAAATAAGTTTGCGGTATCTGTGCTTAGAAGCCTTACTTTTTTATTGCCGCCCATTGTCCTTACTATCTGGACTCTTCTTGTCTCAACCTTTGTCAAAGATGGCAATCTGCCTAATTCATACTGCCTTCGCTTCTTATAAGCCTTATATCTAGCTCCAGTTTCCTTTCTTTTTGGTCTAGATTGTTCAACTACCATATCGTGAAGGAATTATAGGCTATTTAAAAAACTTTCCTATATACAAACATTTAAATATAAACCTATTATCCTTATATATAATAAAAGGGGGTTTTAATATGGTAGAAGCTTCAAGACCTTTAGACGCGCTTAACAGAGCACGAGACAAAAGAGTAATAGTAGACCTTAAGAATGGAAGGCAGTATATTGGAAACCTTAAGGCATTTGACATACATATAAACGTAGTTTTAGAGAATGCTGAAGAGCATGAAGCAGGGGAACTAAAGCGCAAATTAGGGGTTGTTTTCATAAGAGGAGATACAATAACAATTATTTCACCTGAGTAAAACTGTTTCTAGTGAGCAAAGATGGGAAAAGGAACTGCAGCTATGGGCAAGAAGAGCGGCAAGAAGAACATGATTCATTGCCGCAGATGTGGAAAAAGGACTTATCATATAAGGAAGAAGAAGTGCAGCTCCTGCGGTTTTGGAAAGTCAAAAAGACTTCGTTCTTATACTTGGCAGAAGAAGTAAAGGGAAAGTTAATTCTCCCACCCATCCGACCCCATCCAGCCACCTATATTTTAGGCAATTATTCGATAGATTTTTAAATAAATAATCTGTTCTTCCTGTTTATGCGGGGATGCCGGAGACCTGCCGAGCTTTTTGCGAGGCTCGCTCGCCGCAATGGCCAAACGGGTATGGCTTAGGACCATATGGCTTAGTGCCTACAGGGGTTCGAAACAATCGGTTGAATAACCGGTTACGAAAGTCCTCTTCCCCGCATTTTAATTTCTTTGGAATCATTATAAAAAATCAAAAGAAAAATTATCAATAGTTGAAAAATAAATCTGATTTTTGCTTTCTTCTCTTCTTTAAAGCAAAAATCATCCGCTGTCTTAAAGTAAATAAAGCGGATGAAAATTCCCTTACAGTGGTTCTGAGAGGAATTTTCAGAATTATTAATTGTTTTAAACTTTAAGTGCGCAACTAATTGTGCTGTCTGAAAGTACACCTAGTGATAAAATTAATGGCGATAATAAGAATGCTTGACTCCTTAATTAGGGTATTGTCCTAAATTTAGTATTAACCAAAGTCCACTCTACAGCTAATAGGATCATAGCAAGCAGCATGAATGGCATTGCAAGCCTCATCGGAACCTTTACCTTTGCAATCTTTGTGATTGATTCATAGGCGCTTGCCAGCTCTTCCGGGGTTGTTGCTCTGTAATATTCTCCTCCTGTGCTGTCTGATATATGTGTAAGCATCTCTTCATCTACTGTAGACACTATCTCTAACCCGGGAAGTTTTCCGCCTTCTTCAGTTGCAACCCCTATCGTGTGCACTATAATGTTATGGTAGTTCACAAAATCTATTATCTTATCCAGTTCCTCCCTTGTTGCAACATTCTCTCTGCCATCTGTTAACAGGACTATGACCCTTGCTTTCTCTTCCCCTACCAAAAGATTGGAGGAAGCCTTCAATGCTTCGCCTATCGCTGTTCCGTGGACTGATTTAATTTGTATGTTATCAATAGCTAGTTTGATCTTTGATTTATCCTCTGTGGGCAATTGTTCAACATATCCTATCCCGGAAAAAGACACAATTCCGATCTTTACCCTGGCTTTTATGCTGTCAACAAACTGGTTCGCAGCTGATTTTGCTGCTTCCAGCCTGTCAGGCTTAAAGTCATCAGCAAGCATACTGCCAGAAGCATCTAATGCCAAAACATAATTATAATCACTGCTTTGGCCAAGATACCATAAACTTGGTCCAGCAACCGCAGAAATAAGAAAGAAGATAGTAAATAACCTTATAATTAAAAGGGGGATGTTCTTGGAAAGAGCCTGCCCGCCGGTAACCCTGTTAAGGGCTTCAAAATTAGCAAATCTCATAGCCCTTCTTTTGATATACTGCAAGCTGTAGAAATGAGTTATTATTAAGAAGGGTATAGAGAGCAGGAGCCATAAGAAGATCGGATCAGTAAATGTGAATTCAATCATCTTCTTCGCCTGCCCCGCATCTCGAACAGCCCCATCATGGGTGTAACAAATTCTTTATCTGTAACAAGCTCTACAATATCCAGATCCAATCCTGTAAAGGCCTTCTTAATAAATTCTCGTTGACGCCTGGTTTCAGCAGTATAACTATCTCTTACCATATCAGGGTCAAGAAGCAAATCCTGGTGGGAGAATGGGTCACTCACCACAACCTGGCCTATGTTTCGCGGCAGTTCATTATCAATGGGATCCCTTATCATAAAACCAAGCACATCATATTTTCCTGCTGCTACCTCCAGGAATTTTTTCCAGTTACCGTGAAGCCCAAGAAAATCAGAGATAATAAACAATAAGCTGTCACGCTTGAGGTACCCTATGACATGTCTCAGGGCTTTTTCAAGATCAAAGCCCCCTCCATAGAACTGAGGATTGGTTAGGGCTTTTGTTATAAGAAAGTACTGCTTGGCTCCAATATTGGGCGGCAGGGTGTAAACAATATCGTCACTGAACATAGCAATGCCTATGCTGTCTTGGGCCCGCAAAACCGCAAAACTCAATGAAGCAATTAGTTCAGCTGCGTACTCACATTTTAATTTTGGGATAGATGAAAAAAGCATGCTGTTGCTTACATCAAAAAGAAAAAACACGTTTATGTTTCTTTCTTCAACAAGAACCTTAACAAGGGTTTCTCCTGCTCTCAGCGATGCCCTCCAGTCTATATGGCTTGCATCATCATGGCCAATATCATAGGGCCTGTATTCCTCAAACTCCAAACCACGGCCTTTAAACATGCTTTTATACTCACCAGTAAACTGCCCCATAGCACCCCTTTTCGTAAATATCTCTAGCCTTTTAATCAAAGGTCTTAATTCTAGCTTTATTTCCTTCATTTAAGGCACCGGTATTCTAGAAAGAATCTCAGTTATAACATCATCTGTTTTAATACCTTCTGCCTGGCCTTCATAGTTCAGGATTATTCTATGCCTTAATGTATCATGGGCAATCTCTTTGATATGCTGGGGTGTTACAAATTCCTTTCCCTTTAACATTGCCTCTGCTTTAGATGCAATAAACAAGCCAATTGACGCTCTTGGAGAAGAGCCCCATTCTATATATTTAGCTAATTTCAGCTTGTATTTGTCAGGATGCCTTGTAGCGTCAATAATATGCACAATGTATTTCTCAATCTTTTCATCCAGGTATATATTTTGGACATCTTTTTGTAATATATTTATTGCCTGGGGCGATAATAATGGCTTTAACTTATATTCTGTAAATCTCTTTAGGGTCATGTTCTTCATAAGTATCTCCTGCTCATCCTCTACAGTAGGATAATCAACATAGATCTTGAACAAGAATCTGTCCATCTGCGCTTCTGGCAAAGGGTACGTTCCCATGCTTTCCAGCGGGTTTTGTGTTGCAAAGACAAAGAATGGATGCTCTAAATCAAAGGTTTCTTTGCCGATTGTTACCTGTTTTTCCTGCATTGCTTCAAGTAAAGCAGACTGCACTTTTGGTGGCGCTCTGTTAATCTCGTCTGCAAGAATGAAATTTGCAAATATCGGCCCTTTTACTATATAGAACCCCTTTTTCTCGTCATAAGCTGTAATACCTACAATATCTGTTGGCAATAGATCTGGTGTAAACTGTATTCTCTTGAATGAGCATTTTGTAACAGAAGAAAGTGTCCTTATCATCAGGGTTTTTGCTATGCCAGGAACACCTTCAAGCAAGGCATGACCATTTGCAATTATAGCCCTTAGAAGAGCATCGACTATTGTGCTCTGGCCTACAACGATGTTAGCCATTTCTTCCCGTAGCTCGCTAAATATCTTCCCATAATCCCTTACTTTCTTAACAAATTCCTTGTCAACCATCTAATTTTCCTACGTAATTACTCCTATTTATATTTTCTTGTCCTACTTTAAAATAGTAAACACTCTATCGATAGATTTAAATAACTCATTCTTATTTATTTGCATATGAAACTTTTTGGAGCTAAAAAAGAAATAAAGAAAACAGACAAAGCAGGAAGATCTAGCAGAGAGGCTTTTGAGGCATTAAATCACCTAAAAGAAGATATGCAACAAAAGCCCATAGGAGAAATTTCTGAGAAATTCTTTAATATTGTAAAAAGATTTTTCTCTGATTATTTTGGCATCAAATATGAATTTACACATGATGAGTTTATTAGGGATATAAAAAGGAAAAGAAGCTTGGAAGACGATGTTAAGGAGCAGATAATCTCTTTTTCGCAATACCTTTCAGATATGAAGTATAAGTATAGTGAGCTGACCAACGAGCAAATCAAAAAAGCAGTCCAGGATTTCAGCAAGCTTGTTCTGTTCCTGAGCGATAAAAAAAAGCATGAAGCCCTGCATGAGCAGACTAGAAGGCTTACAGAGTATATTGAGTTTGCTTTGAAAAAAGGCAAAACAAAGGCTGAGATTCAGGAAGCCCTGCTTAACGCAGGCTGGCCTCATTCTGTAGTTAGGAGAGAGTTAGAGAAACTTCAATAATCAATAAGAATCATCAATTTAAGCCCACCCACTCTCTAACTGCCATATGCACAAGGGGGTGGGGAACTACTGTAGAACATAAAGAGGAAGAATCCAGTATTCCCCCTAATTATTTTTTTATTATTGATTTGAGAAATGATGTGTAATTAAATTTTGGAATCCTTTATTCTGGTTTGTGTCGCATAGCCCTTCTTCTAGTTATTACAGTTATAAGGTGGATTATTAGCAGTAAAAGAATCCATGCTCCAGCTGTTATTGAAGCCCACCTTACATTCAGCTTGAATGTTTTTGGAGGAGCTGTTACAACCTCTTCTCTTGTGGAAACCAAGTATTTGCATCCTTCTACTGCTTCGTCTAACAGCCTTATAGCCTCATTATTTCTGCCTTGTTCTATTGCTTTCCGTGCTTGTACAATAAGCTCGTTAAGCTCTAAACATTCTGGATAAAGCTGCAGGAAGTCGCTTACAGCATTTATCCTTTCAGTCATATTTTCAAGCACACTTACTGTAATAATAGCAGTATCTTCTAAAGCAGGATCTTCAACCTCGCCTATTACAGTAATGCTGTATGTGCCTGCCTTTGCCCTTCCCTCAGTGCTTATGTACAGCTCTGTATTAATTGTTTGGCCTATATCCAGGACAGGGAAATATTCTTCCGCAAATTTTAGTATTACGCCTTCTTCTTCTGTGACAGCACGCAGGCGTATGCCATTTAATATTGTTTCCCCCTTATTCTGCAATAGGATTGGCGCTATGATTGTTTCCTCAGGACCCATTATTAAAGGCCCAGGTACAATTAATTCAAGGAACGCAGGTTCACGCACCGGCACTGGTCTTGGTTTAGTTACTGTTGTGGTGACTGTCCTGGTCTGTATTGTTTCTTCATCTGGCGTGTTAACTATTGTGAGTGTTATATTGTTGGAATAGGTTGTGTAGTTATTTGGGTCTGCTGCAGAGAACCTTATTGTAGCGATGCCATACCAGTCATTTGCTGGTTTGAAACCAACAACACCATTTGTTATAGTTATGTAATCGAAATTCTCTAATTCTGCGCCGCTATAATTGTAGATCAATGTTTCTCCATCAGCGTCATTGAAATAATCATCTAAGTCTATCCAATCAGTTAGGGTTACATCTTCATCACTTTCAAAGTCTGATACCTCATAGTATATAGTAACATCCCTTAGGATAGGTGTTATGGAGGTGTTTGGTGTTAGGAAGTTCACTTTGTACTGCAAATATCTGTTGTTCCAGATATCCCAGATACCGTCATGGAATTGCTGGTGTGGAATACCCGGAGGGGTAAAGTTTAATATCTGGCTTTGGGTGGAATTTGTATATACATTACTCCAATTTGACCAGGAAGAACTATCAGAACTGATTCTTGTCTGCAGGGTTATGGTTGTGCCGCTTGGTGTGTAATCAGACCAGGATATGTGTCTAAGGTTTGGTTTTAGATTATCATCATTGAAATCAATCGCTGGCGAAATAAATGTGCCGTTTGGATAATAATCTGTTGAGTTCTGCATCGAAAGAGTAATGTTGCCTTGCTGTACAGTTATATTTGTCCTGTTTGTTGTTCCACCGCTGAAGTCAGACAGCAATGTATGTCCAATCCTGCCAAAGCTAGGACCTATGTTCTCATTCTTTATTGTCACATTCCAATAGAACGAATCTTGTTTAAAGCCGTCTGAAATTGTTAGGGTTACATTTCTAATACCAGAATCATTAAACCCTATATCAAATGTCCAGCTTGAGGCAATTACTTGTTCAGCACCATCCAGCAGCCATTGGTATGAAATTGAATCTTCTGGGTTTTGGTCAGAGCTCTGCTGGTTAAACGCGATGCTTGTATTCTCTGAAATATTTATTTTCGTTCCGTTGGGGAACAGGCTTGCATTAACCCAGCCAAATATTGTGTTGATGGTTGTTATATTTGTCGCATTATCAAATGTTTCATTGCCGTAGGGGTATATCTGGTCTATGGTTGGTGCAAAATTTTGAGTAACATTCAACATTATGCTGCTTGAGTATACTAGATCATAGCTGTCATTTGCGCTAAATCTGACATTCTCTATACCAAACCAATCCGAATCTATATAAAAGCTTACATTACCGCTATTCTGGTCAATGCCTATATCAATATTTACGTTGTCAGTATAACCATATGTAAGGCTGTCTTTTTGCGAACCATTGCACTCAAAATCAGGGTCATCTGTATAATCCTTTAAAGAGAAATTATTTGTTCTGTTGTATGGCTGTCTCCACGTTAAATCTGGGATTGTTGCATTAAATGTGGGTACTCTGTTTGTGTTGTTTACTGTGATATTCCAGGTATGTGAGTCACTTTCTAAAGGATCTCTGACAATTATTGTAATGTTATAATCTCTTGCATCGCAATAGCCAGGCGTAAAAGTCCAGTTAGTTTGCGTTGTATTTGATCCACTCTTTTGTAAAATTCCATCTTTATACCATTCATGGCTTATGTTTGCTTGGCTAGTATCCGGGTCATGTATGGTAATGTCAAATAACTGAGAGGAACCCTCTGCTATGGTATAATTTGCCGGCGGGTTAGAGCTGTTTATAATTGGAGGATCATTTATCCCAGAGATATTATAAACTGCAGTTGCATACACTTTAACAATACTGTCATTAACCCAGAAATTTATAGTATGGGTTCCGACATCAGGGTCGTCTGGTGTGAAGTTTATGCGACCAGTAGTGTCATTGTAACTTTCTATAGTGAACATACTACTATCTGAACCAAAGTTTAATGGAAAATAACCATCCTCGTCATAGGCAATAATATATATTATATAAGTGGTCTCTTCCTCCAGGGTTTTGTTTTCAAGCTGAACAAAGTAAGGAGCATCATTCTCTTCGGTTATATTTAAATAAAGGATTGTTGAGTTAAATCCGTCATAAGGGTCAGTTACATTAATCTCTATTGTATGGTATCCAATATGCTGCTGCAGTGGTGTGAATTGTATCGTTCCACTAGAACTTACATCAAACATATCTGTATTATCTGTAAATGTTAAGTCATCTCCATCCGGGTCTGTTGCACCTAGATTTAAATTGAATTGAATATCTTCTCTGCCTTCTGCAAAGAACGTTGCATTAATCCGGGGATATTGATTTATGGAAACTGTGAAAGTGACTATTGTTGAGTTTATCCCTTCTGGAGCACCATCAACAGCAGTAATATTAACATCATAAGTCCCGACAAATGAACTATTTAGGGTGACGCTTATTATACCTTCTACTGTTATGTTAAATATACTGCTATTGCTTGTGAAGTTTAATACATCATTATCTAAGTCTACTGTGTAGTCTCTCATATCAAGGGTATAGGCGAAGTTGACTCTTACGTCTCTATCACCTGCTGGTATAGTTGTAAAATACGGCGGATTGTTGATATTCCTAACCTCTAGATTGAATGTCTTGGAATCAGCCGCACCTTTGGAATCAGTGACAGTGATTGTTATTGTATGGTTTCCAACATTGGCATTAACTGGAGTAAAATTAATCAGGCCAATAGCATTGCTTGCACTTGAATTTGTCGTGATGATATCAAACATTGCAGAGTTATCTGAGAAAGTCAAATTATCTTCTTGGTCTGCATCAGTTGCAGTAACATTCATTTCAAAATAACTAGATTCCCAAGCTGTTGTGTTGCTTATATTAGCTAAAACAGGTTTTTCGTTATCGATTATGTTGAAAACCACAATACAGGAATCTGATAATTCTGAATCATTTACAGATATATTAATATTATATACTCCTTCGTCTGTGCTATTTGGAGTAAAGCTGATTACTCCAGTATTAACACCTATATCGAATAAAGTTGAATTGTCTGAAAAATATAAGATTGCGCTGTCGATATCTGATGCACTGGCTTGGGTTGTAAATAGCACTTCTATTGCTAGGGTCTGATTATCTAAACACTCCAACACAGGAGGGTCATTTATATTTGTGATATTTACAGTTATATTATTAGCATATGTTATATCAAAGCTGTCATTTGCATAGAATTGAACAATCTCTGCGCCAAACCAATCTGGGTGAGGAGTAAAGAAGCTTACATTGCCTGTTGTCTGGTTAATGCTGATGGTTATATTCATGGAAGAGTTCCAAGCACCATATACTCCATGCAGGATGTATCCAAAGGTTAAATTGTTTGTTCCTTCTATATAGTCCAAGTCATAGAAATGTTCATGCAGGCTTATATTGTTTGTATTATTGTTTCCTTCATACCAATTTATATCCTGGATGGTCTTATTAAATACCGGGGGCCTGTTTGAGTCATTAACATCAACCCTCCATTCAACAGAGTCTTTGGCAGACTCTGAGTCTGCGACAACAGCTGTCACATTGCGGATACCTGCATCAGCAAATCCCGGGTAAAAGGTCCAGTCACTTTGCGTTGTTAGGTCCGTTTCATTCTTTTTTAGAATTCCATCTAAAAGCCAGGATACATTCAACGAATCGCCGTGTTTTATGTCAATATCTGTTGCATTAATACTAAAGAAAACCCCTCCACTTACGTTTTCATAGGTTGAAATATTTAAGTTCGTAGGATACCAGCCAGTTATATTTGGTGGGTCATTGACATTAGATATATTGAATCTTGTAGGTGATGTGTCATAGTCTAATATTGGGTCACTTACATTCTTTACAATGATTAATATAGACTGGCTTGCATTCCAGCCCACATCATCGTTTGTTGGAATAAAAGTCATTACGCCGGTGTTAGAGTCTATTGAAAGGTTTGAATAGGGGTTGTCTTCAAGTGAATATTCTACCGAGCCCTCGTCACAGCTTACATTTACATCATAGGACCAGAATTCATCCTCATTTAAGTCAAATTTAGTTGGTGGTGTAGGGTCAAACTCAACTGTAGCTATACTCATCTTTATTATGGAGATAAATATGATTAAGTAAATAATTGCTGCTAACCCTCTTTTTATTTTTTTGTTCATCATTTCAATCTGTTAGGTTTGTTAAATTTGATTTTTCATTGATGGTTTGGTTTGCAAAATTCTCTACGGCAATTCTTTCATATTCTAAATCAGTTAAATTTCCAACAGTACCCGGTTCAACAGATAGTTCAGTTACTTCTCCTATGACAAGCTTTACAATCTTTACATCATACCAACCCGTTCCATCTTTTGCTATTATAGCAACATAATGTATGCCTTGCATGTCCTCTGTTGGAGTAAATATCAGCAACCCGTCCTTATCTATGCTAAATAGCCTGGTATCATCACTAAATACTACATTTTCTCTATCCGGATCATCATAATATATCCTATGACTAAACTCTTGGCCAATCTCCAGATGCAATTCTTGTACAGAAGAGAATGCTGAACTCTCAATTGGTTCAGCTGTATACAATCCAGTTATTCCTGGATTTATGAATAAATAAACTAAAGCAATAACAAGTAATCCAGTAACTGCTGTTGCTGTTTTTGCTGCTGCCTCTTTAGCCTTGGCTACTTTTATCCTCTTCTTAGAAACCTTAATCGCTTTCTCAAGTCTTTTGATTTGGCTCTCCAGCATGCCTTTTTCTTCTGGTTCAAGCCCTTTCTTGAGTTTGCTGGCCTTATGATACAATTCTTCTACTTTGCTAATATTATCTTCAACCAATGCTCCAAATGCTTCAGATATGTTATAACTAAATTCTTCGACTTTGTTTTTTGGTGTTGGCTTTACTTCTTTTGCAATCTTTATTTCTCCAATCTTTTTTGTTGATAGGTGTGTTATAGCCTTCATCTCATTTAATAGGCTCTTTGACTCTTCTTTTGTAAGTTTATAGCCGCTGTATTTCACCTTAGACATATCCTCTGAAAAGGACTTTATTATCTCCCTTAATCCAGGCTCTATCTTTGCTTCTTTCAGCTCTTTCATTAGTTCTTCATGCGTAAATTCATATTTGATGCCTAAGGCCTTTTTCAGCAATTCCTTAAATGTGGTTGATACATCCCTAGTTAGCTCTTCTTTTGTTTTCCTTGGTATTGTCCTTTCCAGCTCGATCAGCTTATTGAGCATTGTTCCTCTGGTATCCTCTTCTACAACTACTTCTTTCTTTAATCTCATCTTGTAAATTGCTTCTAAGATACGTTCTCTGTTTTTCATGATTAGTGTTATGAGTAATGCTATTAAAATCAGGATTAAGAGCCAGGTTAATATCTGCCTTATTCTGGATATTGGAGGAGGAGCTGGTCTTACAACAGGACAAGATGGACATGGTCCGCCACAATCAACTCCTACTTCTCCTAAGCCTATATCCCTATAACCATTCTCGCAGCAGTCAGCTAAGCAAGGACCTCCGCAATCAATGCCGACCTCATCCTGGTTTTCTATCCCATCAAAACAGCTTGGACATGCCGGGCAAGGACCTCCACAGTCAATGCCTTCCTCGCAAATAATCCTTCCTTCAACCACATGGCAGTTTTGTATCATATCAAAGCAGGTCCAGCATGGCGGGCATGGACCACCACAATCAATATCATCCTCATCCAGGTTTTTAATGCCGTCGTAACATGTTGGCATATATATGCATCTTTCTTCCATTACAGGCGGGCTGATGCGGAAAGCACACTCCATAAGATCAATACACTCCCTGTACCTTGTGCCGTTGGGATGACACATGCCCCATGGTTTGCAGTACCATTGTGACCTGCATGGTTTTGAAGGCTTTGGCGGGGGTGCTGGCTCAGGCACTGGCTCAGGCATATTCCTGACTTCCAAATGAACATCATTGCTTCTGTTGGTTCCTCCTTCACCGTCATCTATTATGAAATAAATACTATCATTGCCGAACCAATTGCCTGGCTGGCTGAATGTCACCATATGGGTAATTGGGTCTATAGTAGCTACTATTGGGCTATGCACTACATAGGTAAATTTGTATGAGTAAGATATATTATCATCAGTATCAGGGTCATAGGCATAATCATCAAGATCAAATGCCATTAAGGACGTATCCTCATTCCATGTTTGGTTTGGAATTATAGCTATGAAGTACGGAAGCCTGTTTACATTTGTAACATTTAATAGCCACTCATGGCTTACAAAGAATTCTCCATCATCTATAGTTGCTGCTATATTGTATTCTCCAGCACTGAGATAATCACTAACAAAGGTATAATTGCTTGCCCATCTTATGTTATCATAATGTACCTCTACAGGTGCGCCATCTACAAACCATCTTATTCTTATATTGTCATTATTAGGATCTTCAAATGTTATGTTAAATGTTTGGTTCTGTTCTTCTGTTATTGTTGGGTCACTAATTGGATACCAGCCAGTTATATTAGGCCCGAAGTTAGCTTCGCATACATCAGCTCTGCTGTTTTCGTTAAAGTCTACTAACTGGCAGATTCCAGTACGTACCTGAGAGCATACAAATAATGGTGTGGTATTGCTTTCAATAATATTTGACTCTGTTGTTTCTATCACTCGTGCAAATACTCTATATAATCCATCAGATAAACTTGAAACTGCTACGTTGTTGACATAACAATCATTTCCAGTTGCTGTGAAGCTTGCAAGAATTGTTTCGTTGTCATATTCATCCTTAACAATAAGCTGGCACGTTCCTAATGTGTCTGTTGAAGGGACGTTAAAGCTGGCATTAAATATTACTGTTTCATTTGATCTAAAGTAAAGCACGCTTCTATTAATTTTAATGGTTGTAACAGAGGATGATGCTGGCAAGATATTTAGGTTATATATTGTTGTTATTGGAGTTCCTCTGTTTGAATAATAATCAACTGGAGTTACATTTATGTAATATGTTCCTTCTTCAGTTGGGCTGAATGAGCCTCTGCAATATCTGCTGTCTGCTGGATCAAATGTAGCTTGTCCGTATACATACCAGTCACATAAGCCTAGTTGATTGTTATCACTGATATTTGCCCTTAAATATACTGTTCCTCCATAACTTAGGTTTCCGCTATAGGGAATCACTTGTATTAGCTGGGCTTCTGGTGGGATTTCCTCTACTATTTCTACATATATCTGGTTATTTATAGATGTTTTATAACCAGTATTTTCTGCATACGTTAACTCGTAACCTGTTACATTTAATGTTACACTTGATTTTATTAGGAATGAGACAGTGTAACCACTGGGTAAATCAGCACCATCTGAATCAACTATAAACCCGTTTGATGTCTGTGTAAGTGAAAAATTGTTTGAATTTGGTCCTGCTAGATACGCTGTTGATTCATTAAACGCATATACCGGGAACTGGCCATATCCTGTAGCTGCACCAATTGTCCACTGTGCTCTTGTTGAGGCAGAAGTCATCCTGAATGTTATATTGTACCATTCATCCTTCCTTATCCTTCTTGTGTAATCCTCGACATAAGCTTCTGTAATGCCCTTAAGGTTTGCGCTGCCATTCCAATCCGGCAAGGTTATTGGAGTTGTTCCTGATATTGTTGAGAGGTTGCATTGGGTATTGCAGCTAGTGTCATAACAATCGATATAGTTGTCAGCATCATTGTCAAATCCATCAAAGCAGTCAGCTAATGTATTCTCGTTTGTTCTACAGTAAACACTGATGTTATTTATTTTTCCACCAATTTGATCATTACAATTGCTGTCATCGCAATCTGCGTCGCCATCGCCGTCATTATCAAATCCGTCATAGCACAGGGTTTCTTGCATATCCTCACATAGCGCCCCAGAGTCAGCTCCAATCATACCAATACAATCTGAATCTGAGCAATCAATTCCGTCTGAGGAGTTGTCATAATCATTATCAATGGAATCCTTGCATGAATCCCACAAGACACTTTCATTGTCATAGCATGGACTGGTAAGCATCTCTAATGTGCATCTGTCAAACTGCTTGTTGCAGTCAGAGTCAGCACAATCAATAGGACCGTCAACATCATCATCCAGGCTGTTCTCGCAGTACATTCCCGGGTAGGTTAAACTCATGAAAAATGGATCAGTGGCATTATATTCCTGATCTATGCATGCCTGGCTTAAGTTATTGGGGTTTACTACTCCTTCACAGTCTGGGTCATAGCAGTCATAACCCGTGCTTGTATTTTCAGCATAAGTTGCACCATTCCAGTAATATCTATCAAGGTCATTATCAATTCCATCAAAGCACCATGAGACATTTATCGATTCATTTATAGGGGCTAAAGGCCCTACTTTGCAGTCATAATCATCATAGTCCGCATCATTTGCATAAGTTGTTCCAAAGTAGGTTAAGTAGCCAGAAGAATCAGCACTCCAGCCAGCGTGAGGCATACTAGAATAGTTGCTATCAAAATCATTATCAAATCCATCTGAACAATTCAATTCAAACTGCAGCTCGCATCTGAATCCAGAACTTAATATAGTCATATTACAATCTTCATCTGGGTTATAATCAGTCCACCTGCAGTCAATACCAGCACCATTGCTGTTGTTTATACTTCCATTGTAGTAATCATCAACCTTGTATAAGTCCCAGTCATTATCGATTCCGTCATCACATTCTGCTCCAGTTTCTGTGTTATTGTTTGTTCCTGTTCCTCTGCAGTAAGAAGCACAATCATACTCAGCATGTGCATCATAATCAGGATTGGTAATCGAATTAACAGGAATTCCTAACTCACAGTCCTTTAACTGCAGAGCATCATTATCAAATCCATCTGAGCAGTTTGTTTCATAGCCCCAGCTGCACAATTGACCACTTGCACCACCTTGTGAGCTGTTACAATCAGGATCCTCGCAGTCTGTTAAATCATAGATATAATCTCCTCCGTATTTGGTCCCGTTATTGCCTATCTTATCAGCAGTATCATTCTCTGTATCAGTATAATCCCAATCATTATTTATATTATCATTACATATTGTTTCTGTTGCAGGACAAGCTGTATCAATATTGAAACAATCCGAATCATGGCAGTCTGTATAATCTGTTCCTGAGATATAGTCGTAATCATTATCATACTCATCAGTGCAGTTTGTTTCAGCTGCATAATTGCATAATCCTGTTTTTCCAGAGCCAAATTCATTAGTTTGATTTGCTCCAGCAGTTCCGTCACAATCATCATCAAAGCAGTCATAGCTGTAAGCCCATGTTCCTCCTATATAGTCAAAATCATTATTTGCTCCATCACCACAAACAGGACCATATACCATTATCGAGGTATTCTGGCTTTCATCCCTGTTTGACGGGCCAAGTATTGGGTCTAATGCAATCTCAAATGTTTCAGGGCTTCCTGCATTTGTTTCAGTGCCGTATGCTATTATTATTGAAACAGTCCTGTTTTCATTTAAGTTCTGGTCTGTGAATGATACATTAAATGTGAAGTCTAAAGTGCCTGTAAATCCGTCAGCTAATCTTTTATGGGTAAGAGCCCATGTTCCATCACCCTGGTCATCAACACTTAAACTTCCGCCTCCTAAATTTTCACCATAAACATTTGAGTTTGTACTTATATTGGTTAAGTTAGTTATAGCTATTGAGAAGGTTTTGTCAGCTAAAGTTTCCCTGACCCTTACCTTTAAGCTGCCGCTTGCATTTGTATAGACTGTATACCAGACAGGAGTGCTGTATGAGCCGACACTTGCAGTAAATGAACCTATGTTATTTGGGTCATCGCTTAATGCAGAATATCCTCCAAAATAACTTAATGGGTCGCATGTTGGGAAGTATATTCCATTGCAGTAAGGATCACCACAGGCAATGCCAGGATTATTAAAGCAGGATTCATTAACCGGATTGCCATTCCTCATCTGTAATGCAAATAAGGCATCTTCAAGGAATTCACAATGAGCTGTATTGTTGAAGTATACTTCAGGAGCTGTTATGCATGAGACTGCTCTTGTGATCTCATTGTCTTCCCAATAGGTAGCATCATGTACATATATTCTGCTGATTATTGTTCTGTTATATACCAAATTACCTGAAGAACCTCTTAGTGTGCAGTTCTTCAGTATCCAGGGCATATAACCAACAGCGGGGTCATTGATTATTGAATCACTGTTTGTTACTGTATAATTCAAGCTATAATCTTGTTGGTCCAAAAGAAGATTAGTAGCACTTACTGTTAAAGTAGAACTGTCTGCTTGTTTTATTTTGCAGCTAAGAGTATCACTCTCGATAATTGTTGCATTAATGAATCTTATACTAAACAAATTTACGTGTGTCCCTGATAAGGCGCTAGAAGGTTCAAATATCCCTTCTGGTGGAGTTATGTTTATCCATTTTCTTGCTGGAGGGTAAATTGTAAGACTAAACGTTATTGAAGCATGAGAGCT
This sequence comes from Candidatus Woesearchaeota archaeon, assembly GCA_019322805.1. Classification (GTDB taxonomy): domain Archaea; phylum Nanobdellota; class Nanobdellia; order Woesearchaeales; family JAHWIC01; genus JAHWIC01. Next base: position 20,790 of record JAHWIC010000018.1, read on the forward strand.
TACACAACCATGCGGGTCATACACATCTATTTTTATTGAATATGGCGTTTCTGATACATCACCTAATTCAGGAGTGTACTGGATAATCCCATCACGCTCGTGTATATCAAATAAGCCTGTATCATCAAAATACCGTAGAGCATCATTATCTGCGTCGGTAGCATTTATTTGAAGCTCAAAGTATTCACCCACAGTTGCGTTTTGAGGAGGAACAGGTTCTATATACGGGGCATGATTGATGCAAATACTTACTTCTGCAGAAGCTGCTTTCCCACTTATTTCTTGCATTCTTATTTGTCTGTCTCCTTCTTTCACAATCGTATAGTTTGCGTAGATAGAACTAATCATGAATAATACAATCAAAACTGCAATTACATTATTTGATATTTTCATTTTTTGTTCCTGTATTTCAGCAAAATCTCCCTAATACCTTCTCTAGCTATCTCAGCCTGATTGCTGAAAAGGCCACTATCAATTAGCTCCTGCATCTGTTTCTTGAGTTCTTTTCCTACACGTATATGCATCAAGTCAGCCATTTTTGCAAAATTCTTCTAATACCCTCTCTAGTTATCTCTCCTTTATTCTTGAAAACACGACCTTCTATTAGATCCTGCATTTCTTCTTTGATTTCTTTGCCTACTCTGATATGTACCCAATCAGCCATTTTGTATCAAAATGATATATATTATATACATATATGATATACCTAATATATAAATCTTATTATTTACTATATTGAAAATAAATATGAAAAAATCAATAAAAAATAATCAATAGGTACACAAACAGAAGAAGGCAAACAAAGTTTGTTTACTGTACGAAGTTCAACCTTGTTTATTTTTAATTGTTTTAATTAATAAAAATTAAATAATAAAAGACTGGACCAAGCGCACAACTAATTGTGAATGTGTTTCTGCACCTAATGATAGATTCTTAAAGTGATAAACAAAATCAAAGCGCACAACTAAGTGATAGAAATCCAGAAATCAAACTCGCTTGAGAACAATTCTTGCTGTACTTGTATAGCTTGTATCTCTGGTCGCGTCTTTTGGTGCGCATACCTTGAACTCTACCTCTTTTTCTTCATTTTTGTTAAGTATAAAATCATTTTCTTTTATTGATGTCCAGCTTTCTAGCTCTCCCACGATGCCTATTATGGCTTTTATAGGATAATCATATTTGTGTGTTATGATTATACTTCTAGTGCTACAGCCAGTTACCATGACTATTCCAAAATGCAATGCATCGGCATCTACTGTCATCCCTATATGGTCCCCTACTTTTATATCCATAGGAATTACTTCAACATGCTTTATTTTGTAAAATGAATAAAATAATAGCGTTGCACTCATACTTAAAAGAGCTACACAGATAATTAAAACGAGTAATTGATATTTCTTCATTTTTTATTTACCCTTTCTTTGTTTAGTTTTCATCTGCATTTTTAGCATTTCCAGCTCTTCTTTATATGTTTTGTGTTTTTTGGAATACACTAGATATATGATGTCTGCAATAACTAAGAGTATTATGATTATTACTAGCAGGGTTGTTGTTGGAGTTATAACTGGCATGAGCATTACCTCTTCTGGCTTTGTGATAGTTACCTTACCTAATTCTTTGGCTGTGTTATCTCCGAAATACAAGATTATCTCTGCATCATATTCTCCAACCCCCATGTTTGTCGCGTCAAAATAACCAGTTATAGTTTTCTTTTCCCAAGGAGCAATATTTGTGCTTGGTGTCTGGAATGTTCGCCTTCCAATTGTTACAATGGCATACACATTTTGGATTTGGTTGTTCCATCTGCTTTCTATTTCTATGTCAAATGGATTTATCTTGCCGGCAGGGACTTCTTTTGTATAATCAATAATCCATATCTCTAATGAGCCTATCTTGAATTTAGCTTCATTGGTTTTAAGCTCTTTCATATCATAATAAACAGTTGCAACTGCTTTATACTCTCCTGACTTTAGCCCTTCAGTACTTAGCTGAGCATGTAATGTATCTTCAGCATTTGATTTGAGAGATTTCTCTTCTGTGTAAGCCATCGCTACTTTATTGCCATTAGAATCATAAACCTCAATCTTTGCCCTGACACTATTAATATCCTCTTTTCCTCCATTATATACATTGATCTTAAAATTAGCTGGTTTGTTGACTTCAACATCTTTTACATTTAATTTTGCTGTTAAGTATTTGCCTGGATAAAGGAACCTTACATCTATTATAGCTTCTGAGGATGTCAACAGCCCTATGCCCTTGCCACCGCTTGAAGATACAGTTTCCTTAACACCTATTCTGATTTGATGAATGCCTGGACTTACTTCCTTATCTAAACCTTCTGGCAGTTTTAAACTTACAGTAAAGTAGGGGTCTGACCCAGGAACTATATCCTTGAATTGATCTGGTTCTATAGTTATATACTGCCCTAAACCACCTGTTACGTATAATGTATAATCTTGGGTGTAGTCAGAAGTAGTGATAATCTGGTAGGTTTGGGTGAATTCCAAGTTAGGCACATAATCCATTTTTACCCACATGCTGCGTGCCGCTAATCCAATTGCAGAAACAGCAGGTATTACGGATAATAAGAATAAAGTGATAATTACATACCTTAAATATCCCTTCATACTCTTTCCTCCTACAAAAAAGAAAAATTAAAAGAAAATAAATAAAAAAATTAGTCTTGGGCGCCAGATTTAGCGCTATTAAAGGTCAAGGTATCTGTCTTTGAGCCGGTTACTTCTTCTGGTATTTTCAGATATACATATAACCTTACTGTATCATTCTCTGCTGCTGACCTTAATGATCCGCAAACCTGCTGTCTTGGCTGGGTTCCATTCCCTATAAAGGATGTTGGAGAACCGACAGTACCTTCAACGTGATCAGAGTCACAACTGCCTGTCTCGTTTTCTAGTGACCAATACTTGTACTCTGCTACTGTATCACAAGCAACAAATGTAGGTCCTGCTAAATTATCACATAGATATTCACTTGCGTTTTTTTCTGTATAGACAGATATATTCAAATGAACATTACCTGTGTTTTCTATGACTATGAAATCCTCACTTTTATTCTCCGAACCCTCACCAGTATACGCTGGGTCTGGCATCCATGATGAGGCATTGTTCCAATTAATCTTTGTACCATTGCTCCACAGCTCTGCGTCTGTGCCAGCTGCCACAGTTCCTTCCCCAAACCAGATTATAGCTTCTGGTGCAGAAATTGTTGTGACTTCAGTGATACTGACATTCACCTCTCCTGTGGTTTGAAAACCAGTTATTAAAGGCACCCTTCCAAGGCTGCTTAGCCTATTTAAGCTTATAAATGTCCCTCCAAGAGAAACAACAATTGCGACAACTAGAAGCGTTGCCAAACTTTTATTTGATACTTCACCCATTTTTCTCAACCTCCTTATATTATGTTTATTCTAACATTACTAACAGCTTCTCCTGTAATTGGAGGAGCCTGTTCTTCACCAGGACCAATGTTAATCCTAACTTGTCCTGATTCTGTATTACCTTCTGTTATATAACCAACCCTTGTAGACATGGTATTATCAAGCACTACCCATGTGCATGCAATAGATATTACAACTGTCAGAACCAGCAAAACCACTATTGTTGTTTTTGGTATATCATCAGCCATTTTAACACCTTTTTTTATGTTATTAACCCCTTAATATAACTCATATATAAACTTTTCTATTCTTTGTTATATATGTCTCTATTCTGGGGTTGTTATTTTTTGATGAATAATCTCCTTGTATTATCCCTTTTTAGTAGATAATTAATCACTTTTGGAGATGATTATATCTTTGTATATAACATTTACTTTTAGCGAGGTGTTGATTATGCTTAGTCCAAGCTTATCAGTATTAACAGAGTAACTGCCAACATAACCTTTTCCAGAGTAGTTAATCTCAGGAATCTCACTATAAATACTCTTTGGCGCATTTCCTGATTTAGACATAAATTCTTCAATTGTAAGAGTATAAGTCTGGTTGTTTGCTATAATCTCAACAATAGAGTTTTCTGGTATTATTGTTGTACTGCTTATCCTTATTTGTTTATCTTGCGGCTCTGCTACTGCCAGACCAGTTATGCCTTTTGGCTTTGTAATAAATACTATTAATAGTATTATAATTGTGATAATCGGCAATAGGTAAGGCGTTATTTTATTTGCTTTGTTCATTTTTTCCTGGCCCTATTATATACTGTCCATATATTCCTCTCATCTCTATTTAGCAGGATGCCTATTTCATGGTATGTCAGCTTCATATCATCCTTCAGATACTTCACAATAGCTTCAAATGGCGAAAGTTTCTCTTTCTTGAAAATTGAAACCGGGATCTTATAACCAGATTCCTTTTTCAGTACATTTTCTTGAGTATTGCTCATTTTTACTTTTTCCTGGCCCTATTATATACCGTCCATATGTTGCGTTCATCTCTATTTAGCAGGATACCGATCTGGTGATATGTCAGCTTCTTCCCTTCCTTCAGATATTTGACTATGGCTTCAAATGGTGAAAGCCTTGGTTCTTTGAATATTGAAACTGGAATCGACACGTTCATTTTTTCCTGGCCCTATTATATACCGTCCAAATATTACGCTCATCTCTATTAAGGAGCAAACCAATCTGGTGATATGTCAGCTTCTTCTCTTCTTTCAAGTATTTCACAATAGCTTCAAAAGGAGACAGCTTTGGCTGCTTGAATACTGAAACAGGGATTAACTGCTCACTTGCTTGTTTCATCTTTGCCTCCTTTTGAAATAGACAAACCATCCAATATTGATTAGGATCAGGATAATTACCAACAAAGTTAGAATTGTCTGAGTGTCAATAGCTCTGGGCCTTAGCTTGACTGCTGCAGCTGTTACACCTATTATCTCTATATCAATACCTTCCAGATTTACATAAGTCCTAAGTGTTTTTTCTGTTGTCCTGTCTTCATAATGCAGAATTACCTTGCCATCATATGCGCCTTCTTCTACATCTTCTGTATCCCAATAAGCAAAGACTGTTTTTCTTTCACTCGGGCTTATATCAAATGATGCAGATTTTGTATCAGCTATTATATCCCCTTCATTATTCTTCATTATTAACTGAGCATAAGCATTCTTGATTAGTTCATTCCACTTGCTCTCAACTAAGATGTTAAACTTTGCAATTTCTCCAAGTTTGAAGTCTTTGACAAAGACCTCTAGAACATCAAGCAATATACCCTCTATCTCAAACCTCTTTTCCTGTGTTAGGCTGTATTCATCATAGGTTAGATGCATTACTGCTCTGTAAGCTCCTGGTTTTAGGGCTTGGGTTGAGCCAACCAAGTCAACTCTTTGCTTGCTTTCTATGCTTCTTTCTGTTGTTTCTATTGTGGCTACTTTTTGATTATCAGGATCAAATACTTCTATAGTTGCTTTTGCTCTGTTTATTGTTTCTGTTCCTAGGTTTGATGCTGCAACAAAGAATAAGGTTTTATCATCCTGGCTTACAACTTCTAGTCTGGCTTCTAAATATTTTCCTGGATAGGGTACTTTCACTCTTAGCTGTGTTGCTACTGCTGCAGCTGCCTGCACTGATGTTAAGCCTTCTTCGCCTTCTGGAAGAGCAACAGCAATGATCCTTGCTTCATGTATTCCAGGCTCTCCAATGTCTTCTGGCAAGTCTACTTCAAATGCAAATGATTTTGAGTATTCTTGTGACGTGAACTTTACAACTTTTTCTTCTAGAGTAATCGAATCTTTTAGCTCTCCTTCTATTAACAATAATACATTTATGTCCTTGTACTCATTGTTGATTACTCTAAAGCTGAACTCTCTATGGTCGTTTGGAACAAAGTCAATTGTTGTTCTGCCTGGTGTTATTCCTACACTTAGTACAGTTGGAACTAGCAACAACAATGCTAAAATCCATGTTATGAGTTTTTTATTCATTTTGTGAAGCTAAAAATGTTGATTGTTCTGTTATGGTTGAGTTTAGGCCCTCTCCAAGGTTTAGTGCTGCTGCCCCTGTTATGCCCCAGTCTTTATTGCGCAGGGTTTCCAGCAGCGCGTTTACATTGCCCTTATTCTCAATATTGTAGGAGTGGTTTGACAGTTTTTTGAGCGAGATTGCAACTTCTGAATCTAGGATGAATCGTTTTTTTGCGCTAAAGCCTGTTGTGCGCCAGTAATACTCTCCTGGAGGCAAGCTTGCGGTTTCTTTTCCTGAAATCATAATTGGAGAGCTGAATGATGGATTATCGTCTATTAAGACACGATTTGCAAGACCAATCCATTCAAAGAGAATTGTTCTGTTGGTTGTTGCTCCTGATGGAGAGAGAGGTATGTTGAAGTTTAGGACTACCAGCAAGGTTAAAACTATCAAAGTCAGTATGAGCTGTTTCTTCAACTGCTTTAGTACTGCCTTATTCATGTACATACCACCCTGTAAAGATTATTGTGGAGTTCTTCGTGCCTGCAGGTTCGTCAAGAGGCACCTCTATTAGGATGTCTACTTCAGCGGAATCTGCTGCATCGGAGTAATTCAAGAATCTGATGAAGGTTTCATTTACTAAAGGTACATCTGTCCAGGTTATGGTTGAGGCAGACTCATTGTAGCTGTTCGCTTCTCCTGGATATTCATCAATTTTGTATTGATAATATGATGATGGGAAAGATACTGATTGCCATAATGCGGTTGCTGACAGGTTAACATCAAGGAAGCAGTTACCATCATTTTGTATTGCAAGCGGATCATATGCTGGATCTGTTGTGTTTGTTTTATTGCCATTACCCAGCTCTCCAAAGTCAACTGTATTATTTATTACAGTAAGGACAACTAAGCTGTCAATGTATAATGAGAATGTATCACTGACATCACCATATTCGTATCCATCCCAGACTTTAACTGTCCAGCTATAGTAATCTTCATAATCACCCTGCTCCCACAGGTTCATTAGAACTTCTTGCAGGGTATACTCATTTCCAGAAATGCTTTCAAAGTATCTTGAGTCTGTTATGTCGCATTCTGATGAGACGCATGTTGGAGTAATGTTTAGTATGTATTCAACACCGTCTCCGTCTGCATCAGTGACCTCTGTCCAGTTGAATGTTGGTGTTCTGTCTGTAGTATGGTTGTTGTTTTGTGGATGGGAAAGAGTTACTTGTGGTGGTTTTGTGTTCTCCCTGTACTGCCGGGTTTCACTTGCTGAGCTGTTACCTGAATCATCACCGGCTATAACATACCAATAGTAAGTTTGTCCGTCAGTTGTTGCGCCTGTTGAGATGTTTGTGTCTGATGTTGAGCCTAAGAAGCTTGGGGGTTCTGAATTTGAATGGTATATATAATAAGTTACTGCATCACCGTCAGGATCAGTTGCTGTCCAGTTTAGAGTGTGTATATTCCCTATTAGAACGCTGTTGTTTGCTGGGCTTATTAAGATTGGAGTTGTCGGAACTGACTCTTCTATTTCAATCCAGGTTGAGTTTAATGTGGTTCCGTCTGCTTGGCCGTCATTTGGCGTGATTGAGCAGTGCCAGGATTCATGCTTTGTCGTTTCGTCATAAGCAATTGTTTGTGTTCCGTTTTGATAAAGAGCCTTTACTTGTTCTGGTGATAAGGAAATGTTAAGGATAAGCACGTCATCTATTGTGCCGTTGATAAAACCCCAATTACTTTTAAAGGCGCCAATGAAAACATTCGCGCCTGATTGGTCTATGCCAGCGGTATATGTTCCGCTGTTCTTTTCAACACCGTCCACATATATCT
>JAHWIC010000019.1 GCA_019322805.1 Candidatus Woesearchaeota archaeon
CCTTTATTTTATTTTCTTATATATAAGCTTTATGCAAATTCTAACAACATCTTCTGCCTTTTACCATCAACAGAGATAAAAGGCTACAATTCCTTTAAATATCTCAGTCGCGGTTGACCAGTGCTTAAAACCAGCGATTCTGGGGCTGGAAAGGCTATAAAGCTAGAGTTCTAGGAGTGAGAATAACCAGCGGTATTAGCTTATTTTATTTATTAGCTGCATTATCTCTCCATAATGTTTTTTGATTATTCCAGGACTTCTGAAATTAGAAGCATATGCAGCTAGTCTATCAACAACTTTGATTAGATCCCCTTTAGTTGGGTTATTAAAATCTCTCCCGATATCATCAAATATCGCTTTTATTCTGAATTTAATATCCTTAAACTTCAATTCCTCAAATTCTTTTCCAGTTCCGACACCCGCAAGCCCTTTCACTTCATCAAGGATTTCTTGGTGTGCTTTTACAAAACAGGTAATTATTGCATCCCTTGCCATCTGAGGGGTCACTTTCTTTGAAGGATCTATTCCATAAATTTTTTTGGCCATATGATATAATAAGCATAACACTTTAATAAACTATTTTTATTCTCTATTGGGAGTTAAGTGTTTTTGGAATATACTAAAATCAAAGATTTTAGAGGTTCAAAAATCGCTGTGCGATTTTCGAAACATTTAAAAGGGAAATATTAAATTCTATCCAATAGGTGATACTATGGCAAAAGTTGAAATCGATAAAAATGCATGCATAGGCTGTGGTGCTTGTGTAGCTTCATGCCCAGATAACTTTGAGATGGATGGGGACAAAGCTAAGGTCAAAAACCCAAATCCTGAGGATGTTGGTCCTAGCAAAGCAGCTGCGGATGGATGCCCAGTTAACTGCATAAAGATAACAGAGTAAGATGGCAGAAAAAATAACAAAGGATACGTCTATGGGAGACATATTGCAGAAATACCCACAGACAGCTGAGGTCTTTCAGAAGCATGGCCTTCATTGCTTGGGCTGTGCAATTGCTTCTTTTGAAACCATAGAACAAGGAGCAGCAGCTCATGGAATGGATCTTAAGGCTTTGCTGGAAGACTTGAACAAAGCGGTTGAGAAAAAGAAATAAGTTTTTTGTTTTTTAACCTTTAATACTTATCAGTGGTTTTAGCTTAACTACTTTCTTCACTATCCCAACATTATGCATCACATCAACTACTTCTGTAACATCTTTGTAAGCGCCAGGAGCTTCCTCAGCTACTCCAGGCAGAGAATGGCCTTTTATGATTATGCCTTTGTTAGCTAATTCTTTCACAAGATGTTCTCCGCGCCACTGCCTTTTTGCCTGGTTCCTTGACATTGAACGACCAGCACCATGCATTGCAGAGCCAAATGTGTCTTCCATGCCTTTCTTTGTTCCGTGCAGGATATAAGAGCAGGTGCCCATTGTTCCGCCAACCAAAACAGGCTGCCCAATTGGTTTGTAAGCATCTGGTACTGCTTCTTCATTAGGGCCAAACGCACGAGTTGAGCCTTTTCTGTGAACAATTAATTCTTTTTCTTCGCCATCAACTGAATGCTTTTCAAGCTTTGCTGTATTATGCCCAATCTCATAGAATGTTTTAATCTCTTTCTCGTCAACACCAATTGTTTCTTTGAAAGCCTTTCTTGTAAGATGCGCTAATGCTTGCCTGTTTGCAAAAGCACAGTTAATCCCAGCGTTTACTGCTGAAAAGTACTTCTGGCCTTCCGGGCTTTTGAATGGAGCAGCAACTAACTCACGCTCCCTTATAGGAATCTTATACTTCCTTGATGCAGCATCAAGCTCTTTAAGATAATCAGTTCCTATCTGATGTCCTAAGCCTCTACTACCACAATGAATACTGATCATTACTTGGCCTTTGCTTAAACCATAAACCTTAGCTGCATTCTCATCAAAAACCTCATCAATAACCTGCACTTCGAGATAATGATTTCCAGAACCTAAGGTACCAATCTGTTTAAACTGTCTTTCTTTTGCTTTATTGCTGACATTAGCAGGCTCAGCACCTTTAACACAGCCGTTTTCTTCGATAAACTCTAAATCTTCTCTAAAACCATATCCCATATCAACAGAATATTTGGCGCCTTTGACTAAAACTTCATCGATCTCATGCAGAGAAAGTTTAATGTCGCCTTTAGAACCAAGGCCAGCAGGGATTATCCTGAAAAGAGTATCTGCTATTTTTTCTTTATCTTTGTTAATATCCTCTTCAGTTAATTTGGCGCTTAAAGTTCTGACGCCGCAATTAATGTCAAAACCGATCCCGCCAACAGCAATAACACCAGTTTCAATATCAAAAGCACCAACACCACCTATTGGAAAGCCGTAGCCAGGATGAACATCAGCCATTGCCATTGAAGCTTTTTGTATTCCAGGCAGACAGGCAACATTTCTGATTTGAGCTAAAGCATTCCATTCCTTGCCTGCGGTAACATCGGCTGTTAGATGGTCAATTATTCCTTTATCGCCATAAATCCTGCCAGGAACAAGCATATCACCTGTCTTAGGAATCTCCCATACATAATCAGCAACCTTTTTTACCTCTATCTGCTCCATATATATTAGAAATTATTCTTATATTTAAAAAGGTTATTAGTAGCCAATATAAAAAATCAATAAACTAAAGGACAATAACAATTAAATCTGAAAATTCCTTTCACCCTCAACTTAAAGGAATTTTCATCACCTTCATTTCCTTTTAGCTAGGATACAAAGGAATGACTGATGATGATTTTTGCTTTCAGTAGGGAATAAAGCAAAAATCATATTTATTATTTTTCTAATGATTTTTTAATATTGATTTCTTTTTATTGATTTTGGAGCAAAAATCCGATTTATTTTTTTTGTTTCTGTTGAATTTTTTAAATGATAAGAAATCAAATCTTTACAACATAAACAGGCTCAAGCTCAGCAACTGGCCTTCCAAGGCCAAGCTCAATTGTTTTCAGGATTACCTCACGGCTTCTATAGCTGAACTCTAACTCTTTCATATTTGAAACTATCTTTTTGCCTATACCGTCTACCATTACAATCTCATAAAATCTTTTGTGCCCTACATGGAATACCTTATCTACATAAAGCGCGTCACTGAATTTATAACCTCCGCCATGGGGGAGCATGTTGAATTTCCTTAACCTGTCATAAACACCGTATCTTCTGCCACGCTCATGGAATCCGAGATTTTCAATCTGTTCAGGTGTGAAATTCTTTTTGCCTGTGAACAGATAGGATGGAAGGTCAGCCCTTATTGATACAGGCAACAGCTGCTTTCTGCTCTCGATTTGCTGGCAGCCAAGTTTTATTTCATTGTAATTAATTAAGCCCTGATGGCATATGTTTGATATCACTTTCTTACCGTCAAATAGATACTTGTAGGCAATCTCCCTGCGTTTCTTCGCGAACTCCTCTGCGTATCTGTAGAACTTCATATAAGAATCAGCATCCTTGCCTCTGATTATATATGATGGTCCTATGGGCGTTTCTATTTTTTCACACATTCCAAACAAGATGTTGCTGTGGTCCCAGTACAAGCCAAAGCCGTGCTCATTGTCTCTCTTCAGCTCAGGACAGCCTGCATGCAGTATTACTGCATACTTGGGCAGTTTTACTTCTGCGTTTTTAACCTCAAAAATATCAATGAAATGATTGCCTTTATAGAAATCCCATTTTACAGCTGTTTTTCCTATTTTTGTCTCTTCTTTTCCAAGCTGGTCTACTCTTTCGACAACCTCTTTTGGCTCTGGTATTTTATTTAAGCCGCCAACGAGCATTCCGCATGTGTTGGGCTTCACCTCAAGCATTATGAGCTTTTCTTTTCCATTACCCCAGCTTACCTTTCCGCCATAAGCTATGCCAGCTTCAAACCTGCCTATGTTTCTGGTGACAGTTTCATCAGGGGTTGTTATGAATGTCGCATCTGGCTTTAGGCCGAGCTTTTCCTGCACATAATGCATCTTTGCAAGGCCGTACTTCATGTTTTCCTGGGATAGATGCGCAGCACCGTCTCCTATGCTTGTGGAGAATATGTGGTCCTTTGCGATCTTCAGCCTCTCAGCTAGGTTCATTTTACCACCAGAATCATGCACATGATTATTGTAGCGAGCATCGCTCCATTTACTAGGATATCCTCAGCAGTTTCAGATATTAATGGCAGCTTGTATCTTTTTTGTGAGAATGGAAAGAATAAAGCTATACCTCTTCCAACCACATCAAGATAATCAATCAATATATGCAGAGTAGTGCTTAATGCACAAAATATTGATAATATCTGGTTCTTTGTGAGCAGAAAGAACAGGATATAACTGAGAGGAATAATAAAGATGTTATGCAACAAGCTCCTGTGGTGATGATAAAAAACATCTATCCTTTTCAATACCCAGTCAATAGAAGGTATAAAATGGGCAAGGCCAATCATTAGCCCTATCCTGTAGCCAAAAACAAAAGACACCATAATCACTATAAAAATATTTATTATATAATGGCCGGTAAACTTCATGATCCTTCCTCTTTTATGAGCTTGTAGGATTCTATTTCTTTTATTTCACCGAGTCTTTCTTTTAGCTTCCTTTTAAGTGTATTTGACATGTTCATGGTTTCTTTGTAATGCGGAAATGCCATTTTTTTGCTTACACTGAAGAACAACCTGTCATAATCGCCTAGCCTTTTATGAACACGGTCTTCAATTATAAACTCCATTGTGCCCTTTTTGCCCATAATGCCTCTGATCATCCCCATAAATCCCAGTCTTTCAATTGTATCTGCATCAGAAACCACCTTTTCCTCAGTTGATTTAGGGGGTATATGTGATGTTGGCGTATGCCTTACAATGATTCTTGTTATTCTATGAATCGTTGCTGTATTCTTTATCAGTGATTCAAGAAACTCTTCTGCTCTTGCAGCACCATCTATGCCATGGAACATTCCTGACTTTGCTCCAACCCTTCCAATGTCATGGAGCAATGCTCCAGCTAGAAGAACAAAAGGATCAACAGGCTCTTTTATCTTTCTTGCAATCTCAATAGAGTGTTTGCATACCTCTAAGACGTGAGAATAATCATGGCCTTCTGCCCTGTGGTGTTTTTCTTCAACAAACTCTATTACTTTTTCCAAAACCTTTTCTTCTTCTTTAGAGAGCTTTCTCTTCAGGACCATACTTTCACCTCTTTTTTACTATATTTTAACAATCAAGGTATTTAATATTTTCGCTTAAATATCCAAGACGCACTGTAAATGGTATTTGCTGCCTTTTTTTTCAAACCTTAAGCCTGAGTAGGTTGCAGCTTTAACCTCTGTTTTTACCTGGTGTATATCCAGGTTGATCTTTTCTCCTGTTGCTTTACCTGTTAATCGGTATTCTTTGTTCTTTTTGATGTTTACTTTGAAATCTGAGAAGAACATCTCTTCTACATCTCTTTTGTTTATTAGCTCGTTTAACCATTCTATGAATAAGGCAGGAATATCCTTTGCTTTGCATTTTATTTCTATTTTATCTTTTGGTTTGACACCTTCGATATCAACCATAACATTGAACATAGCTTTTGCTCCTTCTTTGAAGGCTTCTTCTAAAGTATTTCCTATTGCCAGAATTCCAACATCTGCTTCATGCTCCAGGTATTTGTAAGGCATATAGGTTATTTTGTTATTTGGGTTTAAATATGTTATGGTAAGAATCAGCCTGCATTAATTATCAATAAATCTCCTTCAGCCAGGCCAATCTCATCTGCTGTTCCTGCGTTCAGCTCTAAGACGTATTTTGCCGGCTTCCCCGGATTTACACTGGGGCAGGGGTCTTCCTCGCATGGCTGAGTGTCTTTGCTTATGAAGATTACTTCCCTGTTTTCATCAATCCAGATAATGTCTAAGGGTACTAAGGTGTTTTTCATCCAGAAGCCATAGTCATCCGGCTGTTCAAAGATGAAAAGCATTCCTTTGTCTTTGTCCAAGTGTTCTCTATACATCAGGCCTTTATTATGTTCATTCTGGGTTATAGCTAATTCAACCTCAAAACAATTATCTTCGAAGCAAACCTGATTTTCAGGGGCAGTGCAGCCAATTAAGAGTATTAAAAAGATGATTAAGATAATTTTGTCCATACAGTTTTATTTCTGTTGCTCCTATATAAATTTATCTTATCAATAGGTTTTATTTAATCATTGATTACCCTATCACTGGGTGTACTTTCAGGATTCAGAATTAGTTGTGCACTTGGTTGTTTTTATTCTTGGAGTCTTTACAATTATAACAATTAAAATTAAGGGAGGGTAGTTCAAGATGGCACTTTGTGTTTTTGTTACGCCCTCCACCCACCCCTGCAGATGGTATTTTACAGTGCCTGCTCCTAGCTCTTTAAAATAGGTAGGTGCATGGGGGTGGGGAACTGCTGTAAGACATAAAGACCAAGAAGAATGTATTCCCCCTAATTATTTTTTCATTGATTAATTTTAATGATAGCCTCTGCAAAAAGTTTATATAAGGCAAAGATAAGTTTACAAATAAAGAGGCTCATAATGAAAGATACGATAATCTCTGAAAAGGATGCTGTTAAGGAGATGAAAAGGATAAATGTTGATCCTTACGGCATTAAGATAATGAAGGATAAGGCTGTTTTTAGGAATCTCCTGTTGACAAACATAAGAAGCCCAATGGCTAATATCCTAAAAGAACAGATGCTTTCTGAAGGAGGCGATGCTGCTGTCCATTCCTTGGTTATCTCATGCAAGGTTGAATACTCTGATGTCTTGCTGATGGGGACTTTGGCTCAATACAAGAAGGTTATTGAGAAGATGAAACTGCAGCCTATGGAAGGCAGAGAGATTGCTAAAAGAATAGAGAAGTTATTATGAAAGAAGCTCTTTTTTATAAGAAGATTGGAAAGAACGTTCAATGCCAGTTATGCCCTCATTTCTGCACTATAAAACCTAAGGAACGGGGTAGGTGTGGTGTGAGAGAGAACAGGGCTGGGATTTTATATTCTTTAAATTACGGCAAAGCAATATCAACTGCTGTTGACCCGATTGAGAAAAAGCCTTTATTCCATTTTATGCCCGGTACAAATTCTTATTCAATAGCAACTGTTGGATGCAACTTTAGCTGCTTGTTCTGCCAGAACTGGGAGATCTCCCAGATGCCCAAACCAAATAAAATGGTTGTTGGAGAAGAGCTACCACCTGCAAAGATTGTTGAGGATGCATTAGCAAAAGGTTGTAAGAGTATAGCCTATACCTATACTGAGCCAACAATATTCTTTGAGTACGCTTATGATACAGCAAAGCTTGCAAATAAAAAACGTTTAAAGAACATCTTTGTAACAAACGGCTATATCAATAAAGAGCCTGTTGATATGATAGAGCCTTACCTAGATGCTGCAAATATTGACTTAAAAGGTTTTAGTGAAGAATACTACAAAAATATTATTGGCGGAAGATTAAAGCCCATTTTAGATACAATAAAATACATGCATAAAAAAGGGATTTGGATAGAACTGACAACTTTAATAGTTCCCGGCCATAATGATAATCCAGCTATGCTGAAGAAGATTGTTGACTTTATTGTTAGTGTTGATAAGGAAATACCATGGCATATTTCTCGTTTTTATCCTCATTATAAAATGACTCATGTACCTCCGACAGATATTAAGATTTTGAAGAAAGCCCATGACATGGGAAAGAAGGCTGGAATCAAATACATTTATATAGGAAATGTACCAGGTAATGAGTATGAGAGCACTATCTGCTCTAAATGCAAAAAGAAGGTGATTTCAAGAGCTGCTTTTACAGTATATGATTTAGATATGAAGGGAAATACATGCGCTTTTTGCGGCAATAAGATTCCAGGCGTTTTCAGATGACAATGAAAGAAGCCTTAAAGCCAACGTGGCCTAAACTAATAATAACCTTGATTATTCCTAGTTTATATTTTGAGGAGTATGGTAGTATATATCTGCCTTTTTGGTTGGCCGAGTCCATTAAAATCTTTGAATTGGATTACATAATAATCAAGGGAGTCATAAGGTGGCTGGTTATATTATTGCTGATATTCTTACTCAGTTATCTATTGTCATGTTTAATTATAGGTTTTTATAATAGATTCAAATCAAAATGAAAAAAGCTCCAGTTTACTTATGGACAGGCCCTGGTTGGGGCAAGACAACCTCTGCATTAGGAGCAGGACTAAGGTCTATTGGACATGGTTATAAGGTTACTGTCATCCAATTCATGAAAGGCCGCAAGGACAGGATTGGAGAGTATCATGTTCGCAAGAAACTAGGAAAGAGGTATGAGATTCATCAGTTTGGAAGGCCTGGTTTTGTCAAATTAAGCAAGCCAAGTGAGCAGGATAAGAAATTAGCACAGAAAGGGTTTGAAGCTGCTAAAAAAGCAGCAAAGAAAAAACCGTTTATGTTAATACTTGATGAGATAAACCTAGCTGTCAAAGTCGGTCTATTAGACGAGAAAGAAGTGATCAAGTTTTTGGATACTGTTCCAAGCAAAACCCATGTTTATATGACTGGAAGGAATGCAACTCCTGGCCTTAAGAAAAGAGCAGACTTTGTAAACGAAGTAATTATGAGAAAAGGCCCTAAGAAGTTAGTAGGAGAGAAAGGAATAGACTACTAACGCAGTCTTTGAACCTCCCCTTTAGCGCACAACTTTGCGCGCCATAAATTGCTGACGCAATTTAATGTCGCTGGTGAATTGCCCACCCCAACGTTAAGATAAAAGCACACAACTAATAAAATGCAACAAAAATGGACATGCATATGCGGATTTGAATTCAGGGGAATTACATTCCCAGATAAATGCCCAAGGTGCGGCATTGATAAGGTTAAGCTGGATGAATTGCATCAGGTAGAGTGATTTCTTTATGAAAAAGATTAAGGATATTGAAAAGGTAATCAAGATACTGAAAAAAGAATCTAAAAAATGGAAGTATCCTTTTGTCTCTGACTGGGCAAGGGTTGTTAAGGATCCGTTTACAACTTTGATTTCTTGTCTGCTTTCTCTGAGAACAAAAGATGAAACAACAGCTAAAGCATCTTACAGATTATTGAAAAAGTACAATACTCCAAGGAAATTATTGAAATTATCTAATAAAGAAATTGAGAAACTGATTTATCCAGTTGGTTTCTATAAAACAAAAGCAAAGAGGATAAAGGAGATCTGTAAAGTTCTTCTCGAAAAACATAAAGGAAAGACTCCAGATACTTTTGAAGAGCTGACAAAACTAAAAGGAGTTGGCCCAAAAACTGCATCTATTGTCGTGGTTTATGGCTTTAACAAACCGCATCATATTGCTGTTGACTCTCATGTTTTTCAGGTCACTAATCGTCTAGGCTGGGTTAAGACAAAAACACCAGAAGAAACACAGCCTGCTTTGGAAAAAATTGTTCCAAAGAAATACTTCTATGATTTTAATGAATTATTTGTTCAGTTCGGACAGAATGTCTGTGTTCCTGTTTCTCCGTTCTGCTCTAAATGTAAGATAAACAAGTATTGTCCTAAGATTGGTGTTAAGAGAAATCGATAAACTTAAATAATCCAAAATCTAGAGTATTTTCATAAAACCATGTGGAGGTGGTATAATGGCTGTTTCTGGAGTTTTGGCTGTGATATTTGCAGTAGTAATCTTGGCTAAGCTGGTTGCGATATTCCGCTTAAAGCCAAAGAAGATAATGGGCTTTGCAGAGAAGATGTATTCGAAGCCTATGTATATAACCATCGGCTTTTTAGCTGCGATAGTGATTCTAGGTTGGCTTTTGCTGATGGAATTAAGTATAGCCCAGATAATGGCAGCATCATTGTTTGGAATAATGGTGTATGGACTAGCATTGGTGCAGTACAAGCCTCAGCTGTTTAAGCTCTTCAAAGTGGCTTTGAGAGACAAAGATAAGATGTGGCTGCCTATGCTGATCTGGCTTGTGCTTGCTGTTTGGGTTTTAATTGCAGTGTTTTAGTTAATCAGCAGAAACCTTAATAAATAAGTAAGATAGGTTTGGTTCTATGAGAAATCTCTTTATTGTAATCGATGGAATGGATGGCTCTGGCAAGGGAGAGCAGATCAAGAAGCTCTCAGAGTATTTTATTTCTAAAGGCTATAATGTGCTCAAGACCTTTGAGCCAACTAATGGCAAGTATGGTAAACGGATAAGGAAGATGTTAAGGGAGCATAAAGACCCTCTATCAAATTCAGCTGAGATGCTTGATTTATACTGCATGGACCGGAGAGAGCACCTTAGGAATGAGATTGAGCCGTTCATTTCAGAAGGAACAAACAAAATAGTGATCTCAGACAGATACTACTATTCTACTATGGTGTTCCAGTCAGCACAGGGAATCCCTATCCAGAAAATAATCAATATGAACAAGGACTTTAGAAAGCCGGATATTACCTTTATTCTTGATTTAGAGGCTGGATTAGCCTTAGAAAGAGTCAAAAAAAGAGGCAATGGAAAAGAGAAGTTTGAGCAGCTTGGCTTTATGGAAAAGCTGAGGATGAATTTCTTGTCATTGCCTAAAATCTTAGACGAAAACATAAAGATAATAGACGCTTCTAAAAGCATAAAAGAAGTGTTTGAGCAGATTAAGGAAGAAGTAGATAAACTGCTGGATTAAGATTGGTCTGATGTATCAAAAACCTCTATACGAGCCAGTTTTCCTAATTCTGCTATTAAGCCTCTTGATACCTTTTGTGTTGCTATAAATTCACGTCTTTGACGAGCCCGTACATATTCAATTAGCTCTTCTTTGGGGAGTACTTTCGCATCTCCATAATCTTCTCCAAAGCTCTCTACAGCATCTTCCTCAATAGTTATAAAACTGGTGTTTCCTGTTTCTAAAACTGCATATCTTGTATCGACAATTGAGTTTAATCCTTCTACCATGCGTTCGTTTACATCATCATAGAAAAACAGAACTCTCCCGCATCCTTGCAGATTATCACGAACTAACTGGACTAATTCAACTTCACCAACTTCCTTTCCTTGTCCTATGCCGGGCTGTCTACTTCCTGCTACTGCCCAACCAGCCCTTTCTCTGTATAAGAAATACCTGTTTAATAGATTCTCTATTGCACAATCCAAACTTTTAGGTATCCCGCTTGTAGATATGCAATCTCCTTCTCCCTTAAGTGTCTTAGCATAATCAACTACATTTTCAGCATCCAAGGGTAAGGGAGCTCCACTTTCATCACAGACTTTGCCTGTATAACCTTTACTGAGAAATTCTCCCTGCATTTCTGTGGTTGTTATAAGAACATCTATTGCAGGCCTTCCACGTACCTCTAACTCTTTTGGTCCCTGTAATATCACATAATCTCCATTGCCACTCATTTTATTGCCTTTATACACGAATATAGAAGTAGGACTTATATTTAAACCTTTCGTTACTTTATAGTAGTTACTTAGTAATACAGGTTAGGCGCTTGAGGCTGCTTTCTCCTTGGCCTTATCTTGTCAAAATTGAAGAATATCGATCCAATAACAATTGCTGCTCCAAGGATTAGTGAAGGCTTTGTGTAGTCTCTCTGAGTAACTGTCACTGTTCTCTCTATAATGGGTATTTTATGGCAGCCATGGTCAACGCCGCAGTAAGCGTCTTTTCCGCAGTCAGAGTTGCTGTTGCATTCTCTGCTGCCTAGGTTGACTAGCCATCCTATAAAAACCAGTATAAGAATAATGATAACAATAGCAGTTAAGCCAGCATCTGCCTTTTTATTTAGCATCTTATAATGTAAGAAGTAGGATTAATATTTAAATAGTTTTCTACTCTGAAGTAGATAAGCTCTTAGTATCTTGAATCTCTTTATTTTCCTCTGGCTTAACTGTAAAATCACCCAAAGTCTTGTTTTTCTTTATTGTGTTGTAACTTACTGAAATTTGAATCACCTCTTTTTTGAACCCCTTTTTTTATTGTAAGCCTGTACTGCCAAAACCTCCTTCCCCTCGTGAAGTTTCATCAAGATTGGGGACTTCCTCAATCTCTGCTGATTCAACCTTGTTTATGACCATCTGGGCTATTTTCTGGTTTTTTTCTATCCTGAATTCTTCAGTACCATGATTGATAGCAATAACACCAACCAAGCCCCTGTATCCGGAATCAACTGTTCCTGGAGTGTTAACTATGCTTATGCCATGCTTTAATGCCAAACCAGACTTAGGCCTTAGCTGCGCTTCATAGCCAACTGGCAATGCAATCTTTATTCCAGTGTTGATTAGTTTTCTCTCGCCTGGCTTTAGAATATATTCCTCAGCTGCATACAAATCCATACCTGCATCGCCTTCATGAGCATAACTAGGCACCTTCACATCCTCGACGACACGCTGGACCTGTAATTTCATTTTAGAAGATAAATCATAAGAGCGAGCTCATATATAAATAAATTGTAGATGAAACATATACTAAAGAAAACTATGGTTTGTAGTTATTGAAAAGAATTTTTAAAGAATTCGTTAAATATTTAAACATATTCATCAATATCCAAATCATGGCATTCTTCAAGCAAGGGGAGTTTGGGATTCTGGGATTGTTTTACTTAGCAGGTTTTGTACAGGCTCTCCTGGCAGTTGTTGAGCCTATTGTGGTTGTTTATTTCGCGCTTAAGGGCTTTACTTTTTCAGAGTTATCCTTTGCTCTGGTTGGTTTTTTTATTGCGCCGTTTATATTTGAGGTTCCTACAGGTGTTGTGGCAGATGTTTTTGGAAGGAAGCTTTCAGTAGTCCTAAGCTTCTTATTGATGGGCATTGGTGCAGCTTATGTTCCGTTTGTATCAAACTTTGTTATGCTGTTTGCTCTGCTGTTTTTCATAGGGTTTGCTAAAACCTTATCAAGCGGAGCTGACCAAGCCTGGGTTGTTGACAATATCAGATACAACAAAAGGCCGGGACTGATCCATGAGTTCTATCTAAAGTCCCAGAGCCTTAATATGGCTGCATTTGTTGGCTCTGGTTTGTTGACAGCATGGCTGATCGTATTATTGGGAAAGGGGGTTTTATTAAATTTTAGGGGTGTCGATTTAATCGGTCTTGATTTCTTATGGTTCGTATATGCTGCTGGCTTCATCGTTCCTGCTCTGATATTATTATTTACTCGAGAGCACCTGGTTACAAGAAGGATACATCCAAGGCATTTTGCAAGGCACTCAATGAATAAGTTCAGGCTGGGTTTCAGGCATTCATTCGATAATCCAATAATATTTCATCTGCTGCTGGCTGCTTTTTTTATGGCTTTTGCAGGGAATATATTTGGCATAGCCTACCAGCCGTTCCTGGTGGGGCTTGGAATTCCAACACATTACCTTGGCTATATGACCAGCATTATCGGCGGTTTTGGCATATTCGTCCCTTTTATTGCCAGAAGATTATCCAGGCTCATTAAAAAGGAAAAGTATTATCTGACCTTTGTTGCAGCAGTTAATGCTGTTCTTATATTTGCAGCATTCTTTGTGGTTTCACCTTTTGTAGGCCTCACCCTTATTATTTTGCTTGCAAATGTAGGAAATTTTGAGCAGGCAATTGAAAAGCCTTATTTCCAGAAATATTTGGAATCGCACATCAGGGCAACTGTCGCTTCTTTTGAATCAATGTTTGTCCATGTGGGAGGGGCTCTTGCAATGCTGCTTGGAGGGTTCTTGGCTGATTTGATTGGTCCAAGGCTGACATTGACATCAGCAGCAGTGTTTGTGCTTCCTGCACTTGTTTCTTATCTGACAATTCACGGAAGAAGGCCGAGGATTACTTAGCCTTAAAATCCACCAACGGCATTAGCTTGTGTTCTAGGATCTTGCCAGTGCTAGAAGAAATCTTCATGTTTAAGGTGTTAAAAGCATGAGTGACATAGGTTACATTCCACAGATTGCCTAAACCAGGAAGGTTCTGCAGTATAAGAATGATCTTTGCCGGCAGTTCCTTTGCATATTTTTTCTTTTGGAACTCAGCAGCGTTCTTTAATATACCATCTATGTTTATTTTAGCCTGCTCAAGGTTGATTT
This sequence comes from Candidatus Woesearchaeota archaeon, assembly GCA_019322805.1. Classification (GTDB taxonomy): domain Archaea; phylum Nanobdellota; class Nanobdellia; order Woesearchaeales; family JAHWIC01; genus JAHWIC01. The sequence goes on from JAHWIC010000019.1 coordinate 14,007, forward strand.
CCTTGACCTCTGTTTCTTCTTTTTTGAAAACATCTTCTTCTGGCTTTACTTCAATGCCCTCTTCCTTTATTATGAACGTTGTGACCTTGTCTTTCTTCTTGTCGTAAAAACCAAGCTGCCAGTCTTCAAGCTCTTTTCCGGCTGACATGTTGAAGGCATAGGAGAAATAGCTCTGTTTGTTCTTTTTATTCCATTCCCTGAATTCAGGGCTTGAATTAAGCTGCTTTAATGCTTTCTTTAATGTTTCCATTACCCTGAAATTTTTATTAATCTTTATATAAGTTTGGTTTTTACTTTATTGTATGATACCTAAGTTAAAGAAGAAGGACTTGTATAAGCAAGGATACAGGATTGTAGGCAATCATTCTGCTGTTAAAGTCTGCTTATGGTGTAAGAAAGCAGTAAGGAAGGAAGATGTCTGTTATAAGGATACCTTTTACGGCATTAACAGCCATAGATGTGTTCAGATGACTCCTGCTCTGCAGTTCTGCTCTAATCGCTGCATCTTTTGTTGGCGTGATGTTGATTTTACTAAGGCAAGATGGACTGGCAAGATTGATGATCCAAAAGATATTGTTGATGGCTGTATTAGAGAGCATGTAGAATATCTTCGAGGTTTTGGAGGGAATCCAAAAAGGAATAAGAAGAGATATGAGGAATCGTTAAAGCCACTACATTTTGCAATTTCTTTAGCTGGTGAGCCAACTTTATATCCAAAACTGCCGGAATTAATTAATGAAATTCATAAAAGAGGAATGACCTCTTTTTTAGTTACTAATGGAACAAATCCATCAATGATTAAAAAATTAATAAAAAATCAACCTACTCAATTATACTCGACTTTACCAGCTCCTGACGAGGAGACTTATAAGAAAGTATGTAGCCCATTATTAAAAAATCAATGGAAGAATATCCTCAAAACTCTGAAATTATTAAAAAAATTCAAAAGAACAGCGATAAGGCTTACTCTTGTTAAGAATTACAATATGACAAATCCTGAAAAATATGCTGAGTTGATTGATGATCATGCAGACTTTATCGAAGCTAAAGCATATATGTGGGTTGGTTTCTCACAGCAAAGACTGAATATCAAGGATATGCCTCTGCATCCTGAAATAAAGAAGTTTGCTAAGGAACTTTGCAAGAATTCTAAACTGAAAATCATCGACGAGAAAAAAGAATCAAGGGTTGCCTTGTTGATGAATAAGGATAGGAAAGATAGGGTTATGGAGTTTTAGCTTTCTGGTCCGGCCATAATATCTGATGCCTCACTTAAAACACCCATCACTTTTCCATATGATTCCTCAGGTGTTTGTCCTGGCTGTAGGTTTCTTCTTAGCACTAATCTGTCATTCATGGGTCTTACTGAATAGCCTTTTGATTCAAATTGGTTTGCATAACATTTTATTGCAGTTTCAGTGAGGGTTCCTTCTTCGTACACTACTGTTAACTTAACCCTTATCTGCCCTCCGATTTCCTCAACTTTAAGGTGGCTTTTATACTTCTCCCCAACTGTGACCTCCTGTTTTATGGGCAATTCGTAGTTATCCATATCCAGCAGTTCTTGCTCACATCCATCTTCTGTAGACTCGCCAAGCAGGTATAAGAACCAACCCCTCAATCCTTCTAAAATACGAACATAATCAGTGTTTGTAATAGGATTTGGTTGCCTGTGAATCAGGGTGGCTGTATAAAACCTGTCTTTCTCACCAAACGCCAACATAAGAGTTGGCTCCTTATAAAACTTTAACTTTAATTCTTCGCCTTGGTAGAATATTTCTCCTACTCCTTCAACCTCTGGTATCACTCCTTTTTCAACTTCTTTACACCCCTTATCTTTAACTGCATCTCTTATCCTGCTTATCTCTTCAATTTCCTTAGAAAAAGCAGTTATCATTACTTGATAAACATCTGCAAAGCCGCCCATAAGTTGCACATTTCTAAGATAGCCGCCATTAACTTCTAAACCTTTTGTTACTTTACTTCTATCCGGATTATCTACTAAGGTGTGTGGCTGATAAACAAAACTATCGTCATCTTCTTCAAGGCCTTCAGAACGCTTTGCAAGTATACTTATAAGTTCACGGTCAGCAGCCCTTAAAAGTTCAGTTACACTTAGTTCTGCTTGCATCACTGCATTCCTCAACTCAGTCAAATACTGCACAAATCTCCCGCAATATCTGTCCCTTGCGAATGGCTGTTCCTGGCTATAAACTATCCGAGCTACCAGACCTTTGGGGTCTTTTATAAATTCTAAAGTTGAGCCGTCCCTGCTCCTGTATTTCCTATCTCCAATTCTTTCATAATCCTGAAATCTTACTAATCTTTCAACACCTTTTAACCCGCTTCTATCTTTACTAAGCATAAATAATGCAAGCTGGTGATTTGGATGGCTTTTACCAATGACAAAGAGGCTCTTAGTTACTTTAGCTGGGTCTCTACTATCTTCCCTATGCGCTGGCTTATAAAGGGCATCTGGATTATCTTCACGGCCTCTAAGTTCTATTAGAATTTCGTTTCCTTTTTCTAGTGCAAAATCAACTAAAGATTTCTCAGTTTCTTCCGGTCTCTCTTCAGACTTCTTAGTTTCTTCAGACTCTTCCGGCTTTTTTTCCGGTTTTTCTGGTTTCTCCGGTTGTTCTCCTCTTAGAGCATCAGCTAAACTTCCCATCCTACTCTCATACTAATAATAAGAACTAGTTTATAAACGTTTTCATTAGATAGTAGTAAAAATTGGCAGTTATCGCTATTATCATCCCTGTTACGACTTCACCAATATATCTGCAACTTTTCCTGCATACCTGACCACATCCATCTTTTGACTTTCTGTTGGCAGCTTTGATGAGAAGTTTCTTTTCACATATGTGCCGTTGTCTGGGCTTGGCATAACAACATACACACTATCTCCAAGTTCTCTTCCACCTAATTCTTTGCCTTCGATCTCCACTCTTATTTGTTTTACTCCTTCAACATCTTCAATTATAATATTTCCGTCATGAACCATGCCGATTGTAATCTTTTTTGGACTTTTAGTTTCATACAATTCTTTTACATCTAAATTGTTTGGGTCATCATACTCCTCTCCTACATCTGACGCACTTGACCCTTCATAACTTGCACTCACTTCTACAGCTGCTGCTGGCTGTTCAGTTTCTGATATTTCAAAAGATGCTGTCTTTGACTTTGGTCTTGATTGCTGCCTTGGTTGTTCTTCACCCTTGAGCCTGTCTCTTAACCAATATAATGATGCCTTTACGTTATCATGGTAATCTTGTTTTGTGAATGGTTCGCTTTGATTATAAACTATCTGAACCTCTAATCCAGCTATCTTTTCTCGTTTTTCATTTTCTTTCTTTAATGATAACACTACAGGACCGCAGATATAGGTTCTATTCCCAGCCTCTTTAAATTCTGGAGCGCTTTTTATTAGCTCCTCAATCCCTTCTATTTCGCTTTCATCTCTGCTCCATAGGCGTACCCAGAGAGAATGAACCTTTTCACTCCCAGTCCCTTTAACACATAGAGCAGCAGTGCTTTTTTCATATTCTTCAGCGTCAAACCTAACTATCTTGCCATAGAGTTCATCTTGGTTATCTCCACGGCCTTCAATCTCTCTTAAAACTCCTTCAATTTCTTTTTCTAAAAAGTCGATTAGGGTCATCTGCCATTATCCTCCGAAAATGCTTAAGGCAAAGCTTATATCTTTTCCAAACTGCCCTATACCACCTTTTTCTGCCACTGATTGATAACCTTCGCTTATCCATAAGTCGCCTTCCTCAACCGAAGCTGTACAAAACATACTTAATCCCTCTATGCAGGCATCTATAGCTTCTTTACTCGCGCTTCTTACATCTAACCTTAATATGGTCATTTCCGAAGCGCCTTGACCACTAACTACAATTGTACCTTTATAATTACCCACCGTTACCCCTACCTCTTTTCCTTTTATTTGGCCATAAGTTAGCTCTTGTATGGGGTAGTATCTTTCGTGCCTAAAAGTCATTATGCGCGTTTTTTCTTCATCGCTAACTCCTGCCTCTCCAACAACTTGTACACCTCTTTGTGAAGGCCTTATTGAGCCGATTAGCAGGTCTACTAACATTCCAACTCTACTGCAATATCCTTCTATTGTCGATACAGGTTCTGCCCTATCTGAGACGGTTTTTTCAATTTTTTCTCTGCCATTAGCATCTGTTGACTGGATACCTACAAAAACTTCTTGGCTGCCTGGACTGCCAGCTGCATATAGCCCTAATCTGCCATCAAGACTTACTGTTGTTTTCATGTAAAATTCTGGTCCACGAGCTTCTATTTTATCTAAAAGTCTTCCTTTTGCTTCTCCTATGGATTGTATTAGATTGTCTAGGTGCATATTGTATACCAAGAATACGAATTAACAGCAATTTAAAAGTTTTTCCACTAAACAGTGATTAACTTCCCATAAGGCCCTGGATTAATAACTCTGGTGTTGCCTACTTTATCTTCTTTTCCAGCGTTTTCATGCAGATGGCCTGATATTACAAGTATTATTGGATGCACTTTCTTTATGAAGTTCTTGATTGATTTATTTCCGCAAGGCTCTTCCATGATTAAATCAATCTTTGTTTTGTGCGGCGGTGCATGTGTTACAAGTATGGTTTTTGGGTTTCCCAGTTTCTTTACCTCTTTCTCAAACTGCTTTGAAAGCTTTTCAAATGCTTTGTCCCTCATTGAGAAGCCTCCGCCGCCATAGCCGAGGAAGAAATACTCTCCTTCTTTATAGCCGCGGGCATGCAGGAAGTTAATGTTCCTGAACTTTTTACACAGCATTTCTAATTCATCTTCTTCCTCATGATTGCCATGGATCATTAGAACTGGTTTGTTTAACTTGTTTAGCTTTTCCAAGAAATAATTAGCACCCTGGCCAAATATTGTAAAATCACCTGCACAGATTATTAAGTCTGCATTTTTTGCCTTCTTCTTTATCTTCTTTAATGCGCTTAAGCTTCCATGCATGTCAACAAATGCCAGGATTTTCATTTTAATCATTAATTTGGATTTTGATATTTAAATTGATTGTAACTACTAGTGTATAGTAATAATAGAAAGGTTTATAAATTAGGCTATAACAATAATCTATATGGTACATACTGAATTATCATTGGATTTAGGAAGATTAGCTACAGATAATGCTGGAAAACATAAAGCTCTAATAGATTTTCTGAGAGCAAAAAAATACTTTAATGCTATTTATCTTTTTGGAGCTACAGATGCGTTAATAGTTGATTGGCTTAGGGGCAAAGGAGGAAAACCCGTTCCTACTACTGGATATACTGCACTACCTTCTGAATCAGGAGAAGCAGCTGAGCATGGAGAAGATACCAAAGAACCCAAGGATCTAGAGAATTCTGTACATCTTTTTACTATACAAGATCTGCATAATATAGAAGATGGCCAACTAGAAGGAGAGATGATACAATTAGCAGGAAGCTATCCCAACCCTGCGATAGCCGTATATAAAGCTAGACCTCTTGATATTTTACCTGGACAAGAAAACTCAATCTTATCTGGCAGAGAATTCAAGTTTAAAGATTTTGAGAAAAGATACGAAGCTTTAAGAGCAATAGTGAGATTATTGTAGTTTTCTATAAAATGGAAAGAAGAGACGAGAAAATAGAAAAGCGCATTATATAGAATGAGAAAATCTAGAGTTGTTAGAAGAGCTGCTGAAAAAGTTGTTGGGCCGATTCCTAAACCGCTTGAAGTAGTAGTCCTTGAAGTCCCATATATAGGGACATATTATACTTCAATAAATAAAAAACATCAAACTTCATTGCCGTCTGATCTGCGGAATATTGCCTTGGAACGTCAGGGACAAGAACGTATCACTAATTGCAGGCTTTACTGGTCTATGCTTCGCAGCAATCATTTAAGATTAACAGACAGGCTTCGTCCAAGAGACTATCCTAACTTTAAGGAGCTTCACGTAGACAACCAGGGCAGGGTAATATTGGATTATAGCCCCTCCAGGTCGTATAGATTTGCAAAATATGTAGGCAGAGGAGACACAATAGATGTATATCTCAGCAGAGCACTTCCTAGAAATGCCAGGCATATGGTTGGGCTCTAGACTCAAACCACAGAATAATAATCCTCCAGCACAATCTTATCAATATTCTCTAAATCCCTTACAACATATAATTTGCCATTTCCTATTTCAGTTATCTTTTCTGCCAGGGCTTTTCCTTTTGCATCTAGCTTTATTCCAATCAGAGAAATAGTGATTCCAGCATTTCTTGCTTCAGCAATTGCTTTTATTGTCAGATTCTCAGGATCATCTCCTACAGTTGGCATTGCGTCTGTTATCAGGATGAGGTGCTTTGTTATTTTCTCGTCGGGAAACAATTCAATTGCTTTCTCTATTGTTTTAACGATATTTGTTTCTCTTGAAGCTCTTATCTTTGTTATCTCCTTTAGCAACATTCCAAAATCATCTGTTGGTTCGATAAAAGCCCTAACCTCAGAGCCAAATACAATTAATCCTACCTTATCTTTTTCATTGATTGCTTTAAATGCCAAGGCAACACCTGCTTTCTTGCAGACGTCAATCTTTGCACCTTTCATTGAGCCTGATGCGTCCAGCGCATAGATTATTGAGATGCTGCCTTTTCTTTCCCTCTCAAATGTCCTTAGGTCTTCTTTGATCAGCCCTTTATGAGATCTTCTTACTGCCAGCTTAACAGAATCCCTTATTGCCAAATCCTTATACCTGTCACCTTTCTTGTACACCTTGACATCCATCTTGTCTCCGTAATGAGCTGCTTTTTTATGGACCTTCTCCCCTAGAATCCCTTTTGGCATCAGGCTGCTAAGCTCTTCTGTATAAAGAATCAAAGAAGCTAACTCCACACCTTTATCCAGGATATTTCCTCTGCTGTCAATTAATTTGTCGTCTTTTAATTTATCAATGTTTTCCTCAATGTTTTTCCTTATCTCTTTCTGGAACTCAGGGATCTTTATGTTTTTTTCAATATAACCTGGCTCATAATTAGCCAACAACCTCAGGATTGTTTCGCCGTAGATGTTCTTAGCCATCGAGAAGTTTTTAACAAGCTGTTCCATCATCATGTCAGGAGTAAAGACGCTCAAGCCTTGGTTTATTGCCTCGCGAATTAATTTTCCGTCTTTGACAGTTTTCTTGTCATTCTCCAGAACAGAGTGCATCAGCTTGTCGCCAACCTTGCCTTTAGAAAGTTTCCCAGAAAGTTCAGTAATATCAGTTAGTTTTTCTACCTTGGTTTGCCGGCTGTCAAAGGCAACCACTCTTTTTGGCTGCATCGCTGTTTGAGAAATCCTTGAATTTCTCTGCGATATACTCGCTTGGAGACTGGAGGTATTTTGCAGACGGCTTAAGCTCAATCCTGTGGCTTAAGACAGAGATAACTGACTCAGTAATATCCTCGAAATCAACTTTAGTTTTTCCTTTTAGCTTAGCATTTGCCTGCGCTCTTTCATACAAGCCAATTGATGCCCTTACACTCGGCTTTCTGCTTAGGTTTTTATCCTCTCTAATCAACCTTACAAAGTAAACCGCTAAACCTAACAGCTTGTCTGGAAAATCAATAATGCTCTTTCCTTTTTGTTTTACAATCTCTGTCTCAATCTCAGTTGTTTCCGGATAAGTCATGTATAGAACATCAAACCTGTCTATGAAAACATCTGAGATTCTTTCTGTGGAAGTATCCTCTGGATTCATTGTTGCTATCAGGATAAAATTAGCAGGGATATCAACATCATAACTGCTTATAGTTGCTTTTCCTTCCTGCAAAACCTGCAATAAGGCATTCTGCAGTTTTTCAGGACATCTGTTAACCTCATCAAAGAACAAAATTCCGTTATTCGCTTTGAATATTTTTCCCGGTGTAAAAGCTTCAATGCTTAAAGGACCGAATTTCAGAGCTTTAACAGGATCTATATCTCCAAGCAAGTCCTCTACAGTTAAGTCAGGGCTTCCTTGTATTCGAATGAATCTTTCTACTCCCTTAACCTTTTTTGTTTTAAGCTGTTTACTTGCTTTGCAAGAAGGGCAAACTGGGTTTTTAGGATCACAATGGAACTCGCAGCCGTCAACTACATCAACTTCTGGCAGCAACTCAGCAATGTTTTTAGCTAGGGTTGTTTTTCCAATCCCAGGCGCACCGACAATAATAACATGCCTTCCAACTAACAGAGCTGACTTTAGACCTAGCTTTATCTTATCCTGGCCGAGAATATCTGTAAATGGGTCTTTTTCCTTTAGGAAAATATTTTCCAATTGTTTTGAAATCATTCCAAAGATAGAAGATAGAATTACTTATAAATGTTTGGTATAAATAAAACTCTGCCTAAACCCAGTTCTTACAACCATACCTAAATAGTTCACAGCATCTACTGCATCACTTCCACTTGCCATCACAGTTACAACCGAACCAGGCTTTATATCAAGCTTTACAACATCTGGAACATTATTGCCATCAACTGGGTCTCTGCCATTAACTTTAACTCTTACTTCTGACTTATGCTGGCTAACAGCATCTCTAAACGCCTTAGCAGCAACTTCGTCTACTCCCCCCTCCTTTGTAACCCGGATATCAGCGCAAACATATCCATCCTGCTTGTACTTTGTAGGATGTACGCAGCGGAATTCAAAATATCTGTTAAACACAGTCCTTAATAATTCCATATCAACTACAAAGGCCTCTGCTCTGCTTCTTGCCAGGTCTCTCCTAGCTTGATATACTGACTCTACCTTTTCCTCTCTTACAGCATCACTGTCTCCCAGCTGAGCTCTAACGTACTCCTCCATGAACTCGTCCATAGTGCTAAATGCATGCTGTAAATATGGAACGTTTGGCTGTCCATTGCTTATTGCGTATCTTATGTCTCCTACTACTTTTATTATAACCTCTCTGAACTCTTCAAAGCCTTTGCCTGAAAGCAGAGCATCTTCATTTATATTTTCTACATGCTTTATTATGTCCCATGTACATAAATGCTTCATTATCTCCCTAAAAGCTTTCTCAGTATCCTTTCCGTACCTTCCTGCTTCGTATCTGCCTATTTGTCTCCAAAGCTTGTTTGTTTCTGAAACAACTTCTCCTAAAAGATCTAAAGCAGCTTGTCCTTGTTCAGCTGAAGCATCATAGTTTTTTTCTAAATGACTGCCATAAAGAAGATGTTCTGGGTCAAAAACTCTGGCAATAGTACCCAGAATTATCTCAGCCTTTACTGGACTCTTTTCTTTATCTGGTCTAAATGTTTCTTGTGTATCAAATGGAAGTCGTCTCCTTAGGACTAATTCTGGATGTTTTTCCGGATGAAAAGCCCAATGCAGCTTAGCTGCATATGTTCCAAGCATTTCCCTGTCAACATCATGGATAAGGTGGGTAAGTCCACCCTCTGATTCTCTCGTAGTTTCTCTTGCTTTTTTTATGGCATCTTGAATAGCTTCATCACTAATATCATCTAGGCTTACTATGCTGTTTCCAACAAATGCTCTGTTTACATATATCATTTTCCCAGAAGTGCGTCAAGAAAAACCTCGCGCACAGGTCTTTTTTTTGTTAAAAACTAGAATATTTTATATAAAGTATATATAAAATCTCTATGTATAAATTTGGAAAAAAAACATCTTTATAAAGCTTTCTTTTTTACTTACAGGGTAGAAATAACTCTAACCAGCTTAATAACAACACCGGCAACTATCGGCATTATTATATTATCATCAACATGATGCATTTTAAGCTTTAGCTCAATACCCTCTGCAATCATTGCGCAGAAAGCAGCAAAGAATGCCTCTGCAGGCCTTACAAAAATAATTGCAGCAAGAAAGCCAGTTATGATTCCTGCTACTGCGCCTTCAGTGAATTTCTTGTCATTGAACGGATGCTTTATCCTTCCAAAATGAACGCCAACAAACCTAGAGAACGGGTCAGCTACAGCCAGGATTGCTATTGAGGCAAGGGCAATATCCAGGGGAAAAAGGAACATTACAACAGCGGCTCCAGCAAGGTAAAAGAAAGCTCCCTTTGCAGGAAATTTCTCTATGTCTTTTTCACGGTCAAATTGCTGGAGAAACCAATAGACAACTGGTACCTTATAGCTCCTTGAGATGAAAGATACTGCTAAGGTGGCTATAGTCAATATTAATAATAGCCATTTTGTAAGGAATTCAAATTTTATTAACAGAATGATTATAACTCCGCATATAAGGTGGAACAAGCCTCTCCTGAACTCCATTTTGCTGGCCATTTTATCTCCTGAATAGTTTTATTTTCCTAAAGATCCTAAGCTCCTTTTCCATATAAATAAAGAAGTGGGCAGTTGCAAAGCCCAACAATGCACCGGCAACAACATCGCTCAGGAAATGCACACTTAAATAGATCCTGCTGAAGGCGACTACTGCTGCAAAAGCAATCCAGAACCATTTAAACTTGGGAAATTCCAGGTCAAGGATAGGTATTGCTGTGAAGGAGGCAGTTGCATGCAGGCTCGGGAATGAGTAATTGACTATGCCTGCAAAATACAGGATTATCACATCATAAGGTCTTGCTCGCTCAACCAGGAATTTAAGCACTAAGCACAATAAGGTTGAAGCAAAGAAACTTGCCCATAAAACAGGAATCCATTCGCGCTTGCGTTCCTGCCATAGGAACAATGAAGTCATGATTATCAGGACAATTACTACAGAGCCAAAATTAGTCACTGCTCCTAAAGCATAGTCCAGGACAGGATTTCTTCTCATGCTTACTAATATTAATTTGTCTACAAAGAAGCTGATTATAAGGAATATTATCCCTGCGCTGTACAAAACAATGTTTTTTGTTTTCATATTGATTTTATGAAAATACTTAATGCTTCTGCACCTGTTAAGGATACAATTGTTACGGCTATTCCTGCTATTAATACGCCTATTACAGCTGCTATAAAAAATTTCTTATAGCTTAATCCTAACAGGTAAGAGCCTAATGCTCCTGAGTAAACACCAGAGCCTGGCAATGGGATTCCTATGAATATTGCAACTCCTAATTCACCATACTTTTCAACCATTTTATGGATTTTCTTCTGTGTTTTTTCAACATATTTTTGATAGACCTTGTCAATTACTTTTATTCTTAGGAATAGATGTATGAATTTGTCCAGGAAGACATATACGATTGGTGCTAATAAGATATTTACTATGACGCAGATTAGGAAAACCGTTGTCCAATGCAAATCTGTCCCTAGTATTCCATATGGAATAGACGCTCTTAATTCCAGAAATGGTGCAAGTGTCAGCAAAACAAGCATTAAAAGATCATTCATCTTATATCGGCTTTAATTGTTTTATTCTTTATCCTTTTATTTGGCCAGATTTTAACACCGGGTTTTATAATTACGTTTTCTGCTTTTACTTTATCTCCAATAACTGCGCCTAGTTTAGGTGCTTTTATTTTTTTATTTTTTACAATTGAGATTGCATTATTTTTAGAGATTATTTTTCCTTTGAAATATACATCTTCTCCGATTATCGAATCTCTTACTATTGATCCTTTTTCAATGATTGAATCATCCATTATTATCGAATTAATTACGTTTCCTTTTATTTTGCAGTTTTTTCCTATAGAATTCCCTTTTATCTTAAATAATTTTTTGACCTCAAACAGATTCCATGGATAGCCGACTGGAACCCATTTAGTTGCCGTTATGCACTTTATTCTTTCTTTTTTTGCTAATAATTTAATCGCATCTGTCAATTCGTATTCTCCTCTTTTTGATTTCTTTATTTTTTCATCAAATATCTTTTTATCTAAGACATATAAAGCCGCATTTGCAAGGTTTGAAACTGGCTTTTTTGGTTTTTCAACCAAGTCAGCTACATAATTGTTTTTTACTGCATAGACTCCAAATCTTTTTGGGTCTTTTACTTTTTGAGCCAGAACCGAGTATTTATGTTTTAGGCATTTCTTTATATCTTTTCTCGAGTATAAATCATCAGCCATCAATACAATGAATCTATCCTTTATCTTGTTTTTTGCTGCAGATAAAGCATGGCCTGTTCCCAGCTGCGGCTTTTGTATGACATATGTTATCTTTAGTTTCCTGTATTTGTTCTTGAATCTCTTTTTAATCAGGTTTGCTTTAAACCCGACTATAAGAATGACTTCTTTAACCAAGCCGTTTAATTGATCTAAATTGTATTCTAATAATGTTTTATTTCCTATCTTTAGCAAAGGCTTTGGCTTATTTATTGTCAAAGGATAAGTCCTTGTTGATTTGCCTGCTGCCAGAATTACTGCCTGCATTTTAGAATTTAATTTCCTTAACCTTTTCTTTTATGTATTCCTGCTTTATCAGTTTCTTAATCAGGTCTTCTGGTTTGATGAATTCCCTTTTAACCCTTGCATAGACTCTTTTGCCTTTTGTGAATGTATTCTTGTGCTTTGCCTTGAATCTTTTGACGTGGAACTTTTGTTTTGATGCAGGCCCTTCATGGATTTTTATTTTTGATAGCGGTTTTTTATCGACGATAAAGAAAATCATTGCATCTAATCCCTTGTTCCACTGCCAGCCTTTTTCCATTATTTTGAAATCATTTTTTAATAACCGGGCTGTTAGATATTCAAATGCTTTTACTAATTTTGCTCCTGCAATGTCTTCTTTTCTTTTAATTGTTTTAATCTTTAAGATGATTAATCTCTTGTTTTTTGCTTTGTTTTTTAGTTCATTTATTGTTATTTCCTTTTCTTTAAAGAGCTCTTTTGAAGGCTTTTTCAGGAATTTTTTGCATGCTGCCCTGAAATTATCAAATTTCTCCTCGCTTAAAGCAGCAGCTGCATTGCGGTCTTTTTGGACTGGATCTATTAGGATTAATGGTGAATAGGTCTTTGATTTGTTTAGCTCGTGCATTACATCCTTTCCTTTATAGTATCTCTTTATGTCAATTATAACCTTATCAGGCCATTTTGATGCAGCTCTAGCTAGCTTTAGGAATGAGCCGTAATGCGTTGTCAGAACCTCGCAGATATAGCCTGAGAAGCCCCTTATATAAGATTCTGCACCATAAGCATTATTTGCTTTGCAGAACTGTTTTGTCAGCCTTATCTCGTCTCTTAGTGTTTTGTTTGCATTAGCTAAAACCCACTTTGCATGCAATGGGCTTATGTCAGTTATGTTTTTCGCCTGTTTTGCATCTTTTATATTAAGAATTGGAATTATTTCAAAGGTGAAATTGCCTTTTTTAATCTGGAAGTAATCCCTGCTTCCATGAAGCCTTATAATTCTTGGAAATATGCTCTTTAGTTTCTTCTCTAGAATACCTGATAATTGCTCAGATTCATCCTTGTATTTAGAGTATTTAAAGCAGACAAAGATATCTGCATCATTTGCTTGTTTAAGCCAGGTGCCTTTTGCTCCAGAACCGCCCAGGATTGCTTTAGCGTCTTTTAGTTTCCTGTTTAAAGCTGTTAGAACTGCGTATATCTTTCCAGAAACCTCTGTTTTTAGTTCTTCTGTTGGCTTTATTTCCTCTAAAACCTCTTTTAAAATTTTCATAGCGAGAATAAAAGATATCGAGTTTAAAAGGTTTATGATTTTGTTAACAAGTATTATCCTATACCTTCTAGACCACAACAACAATAACGGCGGCAGACGGTCAAATCTCGCTACGCTCGATTTGCCCTACCTGCCACCCCGGATGGG
>JAHWIC010000020.1 GCA_019322805.1 Candidatus Woesearchaeota archaeon
GAAGAGATGACTTATGTTAAAGACTGCAAAAACCCAAAATCAGTTACAATCCTGGTTAGAGGCGGAACAGAGCATGTTGTTGATGAAGTAAAGCGTGCTCTAGAGGATGCTATCGGTGATGTAGCTGCTGCTTTAAGAATCGGAAAAATAGTTGGCGGAGCAGGTGCTCCTGAGATAGAGCTTGCAAAAGGATTGAGAAAGTTTGCTGACTCATTATCCGGAAGAGAGCAACTGGCAGTAAATGCATTCGCAAACTCAGTAGAGATCATACCAAGAACACTGGCAGAAAACGCCGGCATAGACCCTATAGATATTTTAACAGAGCTGAAATCAGCTCATGACAAAAAGCAGAAATGGGCTGGCATTGATGTTTTCAAAGGCAAAGTAGTTGATTCATGGCGTGCTGGTGTTGTAGAGCCTTTAAAAATTAAAACACAAGCTGTTTCTTCAGCTTCAGAGGTTGCTATAATGATTCTAAGGATAGATGATGTTATAGCTGGAACATCTTCAAAAGGCCCTGAAATGCCACCAGGCGGAATGCCGGGCATGGGCGGAATGCCTCCAATGGGTTAATTTTTTATTTTTTTATCATTATTTCTTAATCAATAAAAACTATCATTAAAAGAATCATTAGGGGGAATACATTCTTCTTACTCTTTATGTTCTGCAGTTGTTCCCCACCCCCTTGCACACATTTTATTCTAAAGAGCCAGAAGCAGGCACAATAAAGAATATCTAAATGGGGTGGGTGGAGGGCATAACCAGAACAGCAAGTGCCATCTTGAACTACCCTCCCTTATTTTTAATTGTTATAATTGTAAAGAATCAAAGAATAAAAAACACAACCCACTACACAACTAATCCTTATACTATTTCTGCACCCATTGATTATTTTTTCATTGTTTTTTGCTAAATTCCACTAACCAAATAGTAAGATTTATAAACATAAAATCTTCATTACCAACATATAATTAATTTTACCTATAAAAAAGTGGTGGTGATACTATGCCAGAAGAAGGCCCTTATGAGATTATGCCCTATAAAGAGATAGTCAAACTCAAAAAAGAGCTGGAAGAACTGCAGAAAAAACAAGGTGAGGCTCCTTCTAGGGAACTGTTAAAGTCAATAGATACTCTTACAAAGAATATGGGCTCTATGTTGGAACTTTTTAAGTCAGCAGCTGAAGAGATGAAGGCTGAGGAAAAAGCAGCTCCAGCAGAAGTTGATTTGGATCCTGTATTGGAAAAGCTTGATGAGTTATCCGGAAAGCTTGATGAGTTATCAGGAAAGGTGGACGAGTTAACGCCAGAGAACAAGGCAATAGCAGAAGGGATAATAGCTCTCTCAGACACAGTTAATGAGAAATTTGAGGAATTCTCCGAAGAACTGAAGGGAGCAGCTAAGCCAGCGCCAAAAGCACCTGGATTGCCGCCAATTGCACCTGGAGGGCCTATTCCGCCAGGCGCTCCACCAGGACCTATTCCACCAGGAGGACCACCACTAGGTCCGCCAGGCGCTCCACCACTAGGACCACCAGGACGAGGCATAGAAGGAACAGTTTCAGCTGCAGGACCTGGACCATTGAGATTACCCAGAGGACCACCACTAGGTCCGCCAGGAGCTCCACCAGGAGGACCTCCAAAAAAGAAGGGCCTATTTGGCAGATAATAAGAATGGCAGATGAAAAGAGTTCTGTTGAAAGTGAACATGTTAGTGTAGAACCTGAGGAACCAGTAGAGGAACCAGAGAAAAAACCAGCAGAAGAACCACATAAAGAGCCAGAAGAACCAGAGGAAACAGAAAAAAAGCCAGAAGAAGAACCTAAAAAGCCAGCTGAAGAACCAAAAAAAACCAAAGAAAAACCAGCTAAAGAACCAGCCAAGACGCAAGAGAAAAAAGCCATGGACCCTAGGGTATTAAGGAGCTTCTTAAGACATCTTATGCTGATCAGCAAAAAAAAGAAGATAAAAATTAAAGCGCAACAGGAGTTATCAAAGCATATCAGTAAATTAAAAGAGGCTAAAAAGTTAGACCCAAAAAGACTAAAGAGAAGCCTTGAGCGGTTGGACAAGAAGATTTCTGATGTTATTGAAGCTGAAAGGAAGCTTGCTGCAGTAGGCAGAGAAGACCCTGAAATAGTTAAGATGCTTAAGGACGAGATAATTCAGCTGAAAGATAGGTTGAAGACTGTAGAGATGGAAAGAAACAAGTATGCGACTGAACACAAAGAAAAAATGGAAGACCTCGGCGCAGAATTAACCAGAGCAAGGACTAAGTTAAGCGCCTATGCAAAGAAAAAGATTGAGCGTGAAGAGCGGATCAAGGAATTAATGGAAAAAATAAAAGCAACGCCTGTAAAAGAGCATGAGATAATTGCTGCTAAAAAACAATTAGAATCGCTTGAAAGAAAATTCAGGCAGCTTTCAAGGACAGCTTATGGAAAGGAACGCTTAAGCAAACTCAAGGAGCGTATAGACGAGCTTAAGCAGAAGCTTGCTGTAGTCTAAACATCCTTTCCCATTACTGTATTTCTGCCATTAGCCTTTGCTCTTCTGCAGGATTTATCAACAATCTCCTTTACCTTCTTCTCAAGCTCTGTATAAAAATCCTCTGAAACGTTTAAGTTTTTTTCCTCAATCTTTGCAGCAGCTTTTACATTTGCTGCAACAATCAACGAGCCTTTCATTTTGAATACCTCCTTCTAATATTTGCTTTCGAAATGAAAGCTACGAACGTTAGTGAGTCTGCTTTCATCCCTATCACCTCACTTAATAATTATTTATGTGTATACCAAAATATTAGTTTATTTTTCTCTTTTTTATCTAACCTACAAAAACCAAATCTTTCTAACTGGACAATATCCCCTCCTTTAATATCCTTCATAGTACTTTCTCCAAGACCATGAATCTTTTTGCCTTCATCTGTCATAACCTCAACCTCAATATTTCCTTGTGCTGGAAGCCAATGTATGATCCCTGTTCCTTTATCTTTATATTTTTCATATTCAGTAGAATCAAAGAAAAGCTTTCCTTCTTTCTTGGTAAAATTAGCACAATCCATTAATCTGTACAATTTCTTCTCTCTAAGGCCTTTAAAGTCATCTTCATCAATATAGAACTCATCATTTACCTTAAACCTTCTGCCGCCTTTCTTGTTATCAGGATGCAGATCAAGCTCAATCTCTTGTTCTGGCGCATTTTCAATCTTAACCTTCTTTGGTCTTCCAACAAAAAAGAACCTGTAAGAGCCTGGGTCAATTATCTCTCTGTTAAACGCATTTATTACCTTAAAGAATTCTCTTTTTGTGACATTCTTATCATTCAAACTCATTCCAACATCAAGGGCATATTTGATAAATGCTTCTGGCTGATACCCGCGGCGTTTTAAAGCATCAAGGAAAGGCAGCCTTATATCATCCCAGCCAGAGTATTTGCCTTCTTCAATCAAAGGCCTTGTCTTTGAGCAGCTTACCCTCATATCTTCGAAATTAATCCTTCCAACAAACAAGGCTTGAGGTGGCTTTTTACCAAGATAATTATAGATATACTCCTGCCGTTTTGAATTATCATGGTGTTCTTTTGCCCTTATCACATGGGTAATGCCCATCTCAATATCATCAACAGAGACAGCCATATTCATTAACGGCCATACCCTGTACTTAACACCCACTTTTGGATGCTTTGAGTCATTAATCCTGAAAGCAGGCCAGTCCCTCATTGCAGGATTCTTGTGCTGCAGTTCTGTTTTTATTCTTGCAACAGCTTCACCCTGCTTATAGCTGTCAAACATCTTTTTCCATCTTTTCTTCTGCTCATCAATATCCAGATTACGGCAAGGACAGGCTTTTCCTTTAGCTGATAAGTGCTTAAACTCCTCTGGGTCGCATTCACAAATATAGGATTTGCCCATATCAATTAATTTTTCCATATACTTGTAATAAATCTCAAGCCTTTCAGACTGGGTAAACTCCTTGGCAATATTGCCTTTTGTAACCCATTTAGCGTTTTTTGGAATCAAGTCATAAGCAGGCTCATAGATATTTTCAGGATTAGTGTCACCAATCCTAAGAATCATCTTGCCATTATATCTTCTGCAATACTCTGAGTTTAAACCAATAACATAAGCATGGCCAATATGCAATGGCCCGGAAGGAGAAGGCTCAAACCTCATCACTACCTTGCCTTTCTTTGCGTCCTTTAACTCAGGAAGCTCTTTTTTCTTCTCAGCTTTTTTCTCAAGCATCTCAGGAGCAAGTTTCTTGAGCTCAGTAGTTTGTTTTTCAACACCTAAACCATTAACCTCTTTAACAATCTCCTGTATTTGCTGCATTAACTCTTTTCCCTTTTTTCTAAGCTCAGGATTTTCACCTAGTACTTTTCCAATTATATTCCCAGGATTAGCTTTGCCATTATATCTTACGGCATTCTGCAGAGAATATTTTCTAATCACTTCTTTTATGTTCATAAGAGAACAAACTTCTTAGAAGTATTTAAATTTTTGGGATAACAGCCTTAATTCTGCAAAATTCTTAAAACAAAAGCTATTTAAACAAGACCAGAATCATAATTTCATAAATAATGAGGTGTTTATCATGGTAAAAAGAGAAGGCATAATTCCAAAAGCTCCTGTCGGCAGGATCATTCTGAAGGTTGGTGCGCAAAGAGTTGCTGCTGGCGCTATTGATGCTTTTACAGAATCCTTAACAGGCATTGCTGAGGAAATAGCTGCCCAGGCAGCGAAGATAGCTAAGCATAGTGGAAGAAAAACAGTGCAGGAAGGCGACATAAAGCTTGCTTCCAAATAATTTTTCAATATCTTTTTAAATTAGTAATTCTTTTATTATTCCGATGGGCTGGTAGTTCATCGGTAGAATGCGCCCTTGGCTAGGGTGAGGCGCTGGGTTCAATTATTGGCGTGCCATAAATTGACTTCGTCAATTTAACGTCACTTGAAAGTCCCAGCCAGTCCATTTCACTCAAAACCACTAGGCCCAATTGTCCTTAGAATTCTTTTAATCTCATCAATAATCTGTTGCTGGTGCTTTTTATCAGACATCCTTACAAACCTTAGAAGCAAGCCAGTTAGCTCTTCCAGCCCTAAAAACTTCAACTTAAAACCATCAGCCAAGAAATAGAATCTAAAGTTCTTATACTTCAATTCTTTTATTACAATCCCACCAACAGTGCCAAGAAGCTTTCCCTTTTTGGGATTATCCTTCAGGGATTCCATCAAATCAAGTATCTTGTGGGATTCTTCCTTAAATTTGGATTTGATTTCTTCAAATAATGACCTTACTATCTCTACCTTGGCCATTTTTTATTTAGTTCCTTTCTTGCTTCTTCTAAAGAGACTGTGTTGACTGAGGACATTAGAAATTCCCTTAGCTGCTCTTTTACAGCAAGCTTATACATCCTCTTAATTATATCCTCATAAGTGTCTTCCTTATTCCCAAAAGAACCTATAAGCTCTTTTGTTTTATTGCTTAATTGTATTGTTGTGGTCATTCTATAGCTAGTATAGCTGCTATAGTATATAAATCTTTCTGTTTTAAACGAAATTCTTATAAGCACTGGTAAATAACCCAAGCTGGAAAGATGCTGTCTCAACTAAAACCTAAGATAGAGAAATACTTCACTGACCCAGGCCATGAATTTGACCACACTGAAAGAGTTTATAAGCTGGCTGTAAGAATAGCAAAAGAAGAAAACGCAGATTTAGATGTCATAAAAGCAGCAGCTTTACTGCATGATGTAGGAAGGCACAAAGAAGATCCTGAGAAAGGAATCTGCCATGCAGAAGAGTCAGCAAAAATAGCTCCTGAAATTCTAAAATCAATTAATTTTCCTGAAGAAAAGGTATCTAAGGTAGTTCATGCAATAAAAGTCCATAGATACTCAAAGCAGTTAAAAGCAGAAACAAAAGAAGCAGAGATTCTGCAGGATGCTGATAGATTAGATGCTTTAGGCGCAATCGTTATAGGAAGGGTTTTTGCAAGAGGCGGCTCAAAACATAGGCCAATACACGATCCAGGCATAGAGCCGGAAAAAGAATACAACGTAAAAACAAAAGCAAAAACCTCAATGAGCCATTTTTACCAGAAAATACTCAAAATAAAACCAGAAACTTTTAAAACAAAGCTAGCACAAAAAATAGCAAAGGAAAGATATGCTTATGTAAAAGATTTTGTTGAAAGGTTTGAAAAGGAATGGAAAGGAGAAGATGGCTAGGATAGCACTTTACCTCAATAAATCAATTGAAGAAAACGCTGGAATATACTTTGATAAAGCTAAGAAGGCAAAGAAAAAGATAGAGGGAGCTAAAGAGGCTTTAGCTAAAAGTGAAAAGAAACTAGCTGATTTATTAAGGAAGAAAGAAAAAGAGCTGAAGAAAGGAGAAAAGAAAGAAAAGATAGAGAGAGAAAAGAAATGGTATGAAAAATTCCATTGGTTTATTTCATCAACTGGTTTCTTGGTTATTGGCGGCAGAGATGCAACTACAAACGAAATAATAATCAAGAAACATACTGATACAAATGATTTAGTTTTGCATACTGACTTAGCAGGCTCGCCATTCTTTGTAATAAAATCAGAAGGAAAAGAAATAGATAAAACAACAATAAGGGAAGCAGCTGATGCAACTGTTACTTTCTCAAAAACATGGAAATTAGGCATGAAATCAACGCCAGCTTTCTATGTAAAGCCAGAACAGGTCAGCAAAAAAGCAAAAGCAGGGGAATACCTCAAAAAAGGAGCTTTCATGATTTACGGAAAAACAAATTATATTGAAAATGAAATAAACCTGGCAGTAGGCATGACAAAAGACAATGCGATAATGGCTGGTCCGGCAGATGCAGTAAAAAAGAACTGTGAAAATTATGTTCAGCTGGAGCAGGGCAGGGAAAAAACAAGCAGTATTGCAAAACTAATCCAGAGAAAGATTGGCGGTGACTTGGACGAAATAATCAGGGCTTTGCCTGCTGGTGGGTGTAAGATTAAAAAATGATTCCAATCTTTAAGTGCCAGCAATGTGGCAAATGCTGTGACCATATACGTGGCAGAATCAGCAAAGAAGAAAAAGAATTCTTGAGGAAATTTGCATATGGAAAGATGCCTTTAGTGCAGTTATTGCCAGTAGAAAGAGTTTCATTTCCATTATGGGATTGGGAAGCTAAGAGATTTATGAAATGGCAGAAAGAGGTAAATATAGATGCAAAGATAAAGCCGTCAAGAGCAATCCTTGACTTAAACTCAAACAAAGCAATAATTGTAACATACTCAATGGATGTAAGTTCATGCCCATTTCTTCAAGATAAAAAATGTTTAATCTATGATAAAAAAAGAGCTTATGTCTGCAGATTGTTTCCATTCAACAAAGGACCTTTCCTAAAGACAAATGAAGCATTCAACAAAGATGATATGTTTGGAACCTGTCCTGCACTGAAAGATATCCTGCCAAAGCTGCCTTATGATAAAAAAGACATTGTAAAATTCCTGGACAAAGCCTTTCCAGACGGCTCTTTCCTTAATGTTGTGCAGCACGATTTAATAACAGAATGGGAAAACAAGACAATAATTGCCCTGATGAAAGCCAAGAAGATAAGGCCTGCAATGAATTATCCTTATGAATTCTTAAAGAAGCGCATAGACAATGCAGAAAAAATAGATTTTACAGATTTTTTGGTTGAATCAGGCTTTATTTCAAGGGAAGAAATGGATAGATTAATAAACCACTTTGATAATAATATTGAAGCAAAAGGTAAAATCAAGGAATTTATTAATCAATAGAAAAATAATAAAAAGGATCATTGGAAAAAATCATTAAAAAATAATCAATAGAAAACAAAAAATAAATCTGATTTTTGCTTACTGGAAAGGTTAAGGCAAAAATCATCCACATTCATTGCTAAAGTAAAGTAAGCGGATGAAAATTCCTTTAGCGCGGTGAAGAAAGGAATTTTCAGATTTAATTGTTTTAATGATATTGAATGTTGGTAAAATGATAACTACAAAACAAATGAAAAAACTAGAGGATAAATCAGAGCACTTTGGAGTTTCTAAAAAGCAGTTAATGGAAAATGCCGGCAAAGGAATAAATAATGTCTTAAAGAAGAAATTCAAAGACCTAAAAAGGAAGAAAATCCTAATCGTCTGTTATCATGGAAATAATGGCGGTGATGGTTTTGTTGCTGCAAGATACCTGTCAAATAAATCAACTGTTGAGGTCTTATTCATTGGAAATGAAAGAAAACTAAAGGATGAGGCTTCTTTTAATTTCAACAGAATCATAAACAACCACAAAATCCTGTTTACATATGGATCTGAGGATTTGGATTTTAATAAATATAATATAATAATTGATGCAATGCTTGGCACTGGAACAAAAGGCAAATTAAAAGAGCCAATCTCTTCTGTAGTAGACAAAATAAACAAGTCAAAAGCATACAAAGTAGCAGTTGACATCCCAACAGGCTTAAACCCGGATACAGGAAAGATAATAGATAAAGCAGTTAAAGCAGATTTGATAATAACCTTCCACGACCTTAAAACAGGATTAAGGAAACTAAAAAACAAAACAGTCATAGCTGATATTGGAATACCAGAAGAAGCAAAGTAACTATTCCTTTAATATCTCTACTATCAATTCCTTGGTTTGCGGATAAAAGCCAGGATCAAGCACATTTGTGTGGAGGTTTGATTGTAAAGAATCAGTACACTCACCTTCTATAACAAAATTCTCAACACCTTCCAGCTTTGCGCTTTCAGCAGTAACTATGCCATCACCGTCTTGGCCTTTATCCATCTCACAGCCACTGCTGCTGATAGCAAAAAATTTAGCACCTTCCGGGATATTTCTTGAATTAAGCCTGCTCAAGAATATGCTTCCTTCACTCATATCTTTGCATTCCTTAGAAGAACCAAGCACTGAACATACCTGCTTAACTCTTCCAGAGATTCCATGGTGCGGGGTATTTACTGTAATAACCTTGTTTACATCATTATATCCAAACAAGTCGAGGTATTGCCTTGTTACAAGGCCGCCCATTGAATGAGCGACAATATTCACCTTATCAGCACCTGTCCTGAACTTCAACAGATCAATAATCTCTTTTAGCCGCAGTGCATAGTTCTCTATTCTTTCAGACTTTTGAACCTCTACAGCATAAGATGCAACATCATAATGGGCAATATAATAATAACTCGACCTTACAGTTACTGGTTTTCCGCTTTTTCCCCATTCCCCTGGCATGACCTCATAAGGATTCAACCTTATGTTGAGTTCTCCTACATTTACAAAACCATCATCCTGCATCTTCTTCTGTATCCTTGCAAAGTCGTCCATAGCAAATTCAGGGCTGTTGGCTCTGTTAACCATATGCCCATGTATGAAAAGCACAGGGAACAGCTCTTCCTTGCTTCCGCATTCCTCAGTGCAGCAGGGCTGGCATTCATCAAAAACACAGCACATTGGAGGGTTATCACTTAATGTGGTTATCATATCAACCTCAACTGAGGGAATGTCTAAGTCTGCTTTCTTAAAAGAAGAGATATCCATAGCTACCATATTTAGTATTGAACTAGTCTCAGCTGTTTCAGTATATGAAACATCCCTGCAGCTATCTTGCAAGTATAGCAAGTTCTCGCGGTTATTAAGCAAAACTGCTTTGTAAAGGTCAGATGCAGAAATACTTGAAGAATATCCAGTTGAGGTGTTTCTTAAAGCAATCTCTCTATCAGCTAATTCAAGCAATCCTTCTTTTCCGTAGATAGAAGATTTAAGAATAAAATCTTTTGTTCTAAGCAATGCTTTTAATTCAATTTCTTCTGCAACTTTTTTAAGCAATTCTTCAGAGATACTTAGACTATAATTGGACTTAAATGCCAAAGACTCATTATTTTTTTCGTCAATCTTTAAAGCAAGGCTTCTTAACTCATTACAATCAAACTCCTGCGAGAAATCAGTATATGCAATCCCTTCCTTTACATCTAACAGGCTTTTACCCAAGTTTAACAGGAACAAGCCTTTTAACTTAATTTCTTCAAGAAGGTTTATTTGTAATTTAAGCTCTTGGACTTTGCTGCTTAAGTAAGCAGCCTCCTTGTTTTCTTTAATTTCTAAATAATCGGAATATATCTTTCCTGCAATATCATTAAAATCACTTAACCTTTTGTTGTTCTTAGCATTGTTTTCTTTCAGATAATAGTTTAGACTGTCCATCATCTTCTCCTTTAGGCTTGTTACACCTGCAAGCAAATCAATATTCTCATTTCTTAACCTTATTGCATTAAGAATATTCTCCTGCGCTTCAGCTAACTTATCAGTTAACCTGCTTATCTCGCTAAGATAGCCCATAAACCTTTGATTCAGTAATATATAATCCTCAGAGCTCCAAAGCCGGATTATTCCATCTTTTTTAGCCTCGATACTATTAAGTTCCTTTCTGTTGTCTATATCTCTATAGGCTCCTGCGCCTTCTTTTACAGTCGACTGCAGCTTTTCAAACAGAAGCTCATTTTGCCCAACTAATTCTGATGCACTCTTTATACCAAGAAGCCAGCTTTCTATGTCTGTTTTAAGGTTGGGCTTTAGTTCAGCTTCTTCATCATTTAGCTCGTAATTCACGCTTACAATTGCTGATTTATACCTTGGTATCTCCTTGGTTAAGCAGATAACTGTCTTGATATTCTTGCATTCTACCTCAAAATTATATAATAACTGGCCATGGCCTTTTCCAGGAGCAGGCAGATTATACCCTTTTATAACTTCCTGGTTATGGTTGAGTGTTTGTTTGCTTGAGTGTATTAGGCTATTGTTTTTCAAATCATAAAGAGAGAATTCACATTCAGCTTTGCACTGCAAAAAGTTCTTGTTCTTTATATTAAATTTAACATACACTGGCTCATCATTCTTAACAGAAAAGCTGGTATCAAGGGGGCTTAACTCTATGCTTAATTCATCTCTGATAAAAAACCTTATCTTAATACCAAATGCAAGTGCTACAGCAAGCACTAATAAAACAAGAATGATGAACTTAATCAAACCCCTTTTAACCCTTTTTTTAACTTCTTCGGGCATACTCTAGGTGTTTAAAGATAAATTTATAAACCTTTTCTTAGTATATCTGCATCAATGACAAGAAGAGAAGAAATAACAGCATTGCTTGAAAAAGAACCATTATCTGCACACGAATTAGCACTAAGATTTGAGGCACTCCCTCAAGATATAGTTGAGGATTTGGAGCATATCAAAAAATCTATAAAGCCAAAGAGATTAATTGTGATTCCTGCTAAATGTGAAGATTGTGGTTTTATGTTCAAAGAAAGAGAAAAGATAAAAAAGCCAAGTAAATGTCCAAAATGCAGAAGTGAGCGCGTATTTGCGCCTTTGTTTAAGATAAAATAATCAATAGAAAAGGATCAATTTGAGAAATCAATAAAAAACAAAAAATAAATATGATTTTTGCTTTATTCCATTCCAGAAAGCAAAAATCGTCTATAGTCATTGCTAAAGCAAAGGTAAGCGGATGAAAATTCCTTTATTGCGATGAAGAAAGGAATTTTCAGATTTAATAATTGTCATTTGATGGATTGTTAAAATGAAAACATTGACAAAAAAAGATCTTAAAATCCCAAAAAGAAGCACAAAAAGCCATAAAGGAGATAATGGCAAAGTCTTGGTTATAGGCGGCTCTAGGGATTATGTTGGAGCTGTTGCTTTGGCAGGCTTAGCTGCGTTAAGAACTGGTGTTGACTGGGTTACTGTTGCCGTTCCAGAGAAGGTAGGTTGGGCAATAAATGCTTTAACTCCTGATTTAGTTGTAAAGAAATACAAAGGAGATGACTTCTGCGCTTCAAGAGCAAAAGATGTTTTAAAGCTTGCTAAAGGATTTGATGCAGTATTAATAGGAAATGGCATAGGAATGCATGCAAAGTCATTCTGTAAGGCATTTTTGTCAAAAATAAACAAACCATGCGTTATTGATGCGGATGCAATAAAGGCAGTAAATATAGATATGATTAATAACTGCATATTGACGCCACATGAGAAGGAGTTGAATATTTTTTTAAAGAATTCAAAATTGAATAAAATCAATAAAATAAAAAATCAAAATAAAAAAATCAATGAAATCAGAAAAATAATAAAAAATAACATAATTCTGCTGAAAGGGCCTGTTGATACCATAATATCAAAAAATAAAGTAGCAAAGAACAAAACAGGAAATCCAGGAATGACTAAAGCAGGAACTGGTGATGTTTTGGCTGGCTTATGTGTTGGGTTCTTAGGGCAAGGATTGGATTTGTTTCAGGCTGCTTGTAATGCAGCTTACATAAATGGTGTTCTTGGTGATTTGCATTTAAAGAAGAAGAAAGGATATACTTATTTAGCTAGTGATTTACTGGAAGATATTAAGGAAGTTCTGAAATAAGCCTCTATCTGATTTCTACATCATTTTCTTACTAGTTCTAGTTCTAAAACTATAACATGCCTCTTTGTTCTTATTTTCGATTTATTTCACAACAATTCCCCACCTTCCGCAATCTTAACAATACAGCAAATTGCGGCAGGGAACTTTATGTTCCCTGCGGGGTCTATTGAAAATCAAAGATTTTCAATGCATTGGAAATCTTCGATTTCCAAAGTATCGGGTGAAACCCTTAGAACCGAAACATTTAAATACTATTAAAAAAGACATCATTTAAAATATATATAAAAATAAATAAAGTATTAATAAAAAAGATAGCAAAAATAATAGTATAATGGTAAAGATACAAAAACTCCCGTCAAGCCAGCTAGTAATCACTATTCCTAAGCGTCTTGCCGAATATGAGGGCTTAGCTAAAGGCATGGAGATTGAGTTCAAGAAGCACAAGGAGGGCTTCCTTTTGGTTGTAAAAAAGAAGTAAAATGGAGAATATATTTTTGGACATTGGAGTAATCATGGTTATTGCAGCAGTGTTTGCATTAATTGCAAGACTAATCAAGCAGCCATTGATTCCTGCTTATATCCTGGCTGGATTAGTAATCGGCCCAATAATGGGATTGATAACCAATACCTATGTTATCACAACCCTTTCAGAAATAGGAATTGCTTTCTTATTGTTTGTAGCTGGCCTCGAGATAGACCTTGATAGATTAAAGAATGTTGGCTTTGTTTCAACCCTGGGCGGCACAATACAGGTCCTGGCTATATTCTCTATAGCATTCGTCCTTTCGTTAATGATTGGTTTTGTAGCTATTGAAGCAGTTTATATCGGATTAATAATAGCATTCAGCTCAACTATGGTTGTTGTCAAGCTCCTGGCTGATAAAAGAGAGCTGGACACCTTGCATGGAAGAATCATGCTTGGAATACTCCTTATGCAGGATATAATTGCAATATTAGCGCTATCAATGCTTACAACTGTAAATGGCTTTTCCAGCGCTCTTTTAGCTCTTTCCTTTTTGAAAGGAGCAAGTGTTTTTGTTGTTGCATGGCTGGCGTCAAGGTTCATCTTCCCAAGAGTATTCAAGTTTGCTGCAAAATCCCGCGAGTTGCTTTTCCTGCTTTCAATAGCAATAGTTTTTGCCTTTGCAGCCTTATTCAACTATATCCATTTCTCCATAGCAATTGGCGCTTTTGTAGCAGGCGTTACATTAGGCAACCTTACCTATAACATAGAAATAATAAGTATAGTGAGGTCGTTAAGGGACTTCTTTGCCACAATATTCTTTGTTTCATTAGGCATGGAACTATTATTGAACCCGCTAAATTCTATGATGATCCCGCTGGTAATCTTTGTTTTGCTGGTAATACTGCTCAAACCATTAATAATAATGTTTGTCTGCGCTTTCTTTGGTTATAAAAGAAGGCCGTCGTTCATAGCCTCAGCGTCATTAGCGCAGGTAAGTGAATTTTCATTAATAATTGTAGCACAGGGATTGGCATTAGGCCATATAGGCAAGAATATGCTTTCACTCGCAGTTATACTTGCAATCATCACCATCTCTTTGACTTCGTACTTATCCACATATGAGGATTTTCTTTTTAAGAAATTTTCACGTTATCTTAAGATATTTGACAGATTATCAGAGGAAGGCGGAGAATTGGAATATATACCCAAGAAAAAAAGAAAGCAGCACTTCATACTGCTGGGCCACAACAGGATTGGATACAGCATATCCAGGACCCTTAGAAACATGAAAAGGGATTTGCTTATTGTTGATTATAATCCAGAAGTAATCAAGCGGCTTATAAGAGAAAAGATTCCCTGCATATACGGCGATGTTGGTGATATAGAGATCCTTGATAGGCTAAATCTAAAGTATGCCTATATGATAGTATCTACTGTGCCGGATAAAGCAGATAGTCTGCTTCTGATAAATAAAACAAGGCAGGTCAACAAGCGCGCTATCCTGATTGTTACAGCAAGCCAGCTTGAGGATGCCTTAAAGCTGTATGATGCTGGCGCAGATTATGTAATTATGCCCCATTTCCTTGGAGGAGAGCATGTTTCTGTAATGATAGAAGACTTTACAGGTAATGTGAACAAAATGATTGAAACAAAGGTCAAGCATATAGAGGAATTAAAACACAGGCAAAACCTGGGTCATGAGCACCCAAAACATCATTAGGTGAAAAAATGAAACTAAAAGAACTGGCTGAACTGTTAGGAAAAGATGTATTTGAAGTAGCAGAGATGCTGAAAAAAGAGAAGGTGATCAGCATTAAATTAAGTGAGCGCGAGACAAGACAACAAAAAGATGAATTGAAGATAATAAGAATATGATAAGTAAAATAAGGCTTAGATCAAAAGCCAAAACATTGGAGCCGATTGTGAGAATAGGCAAGAATGGCCTGACAGAAGGCACCATAAACGAGATTAAACGCCAGTTAAAAAAGAAGAAGCTGATAAAAATAAAATTGCTGAAAAGTTTTGTTCAAGCTCGTGATAAAAAAGAACTCATCAAGGAAATAGCATCTCTTACAAATTCCGAAATAATTGAGTCAGTTGGTTTCATACTTGTACTGCATAAAAAATGAAAGACCCGAAAGAAGTTTTTAAGGAAGCTGATTGGAAAGAAGAAGAGTCTGAAGAAGGCAGAGCAGTAGGCGAGCAAAAGGCTCAAAGAATACCAACAGGCTATCCTATACCACAAGGCAGATATAGGATGTATGTAGAAGGATTTAATATATCCATTGAAGAGCCTTACTTCTGGGTCCTGGATTACCTAAGGTATATGTGGGGGTATCCCAAGATAGATAAGATAGTTGATATGTTTGCAGCAGCAGAAAACTCTGCATTCTTTGGTGTTTCACAACAAAGAATAGGATTGCAGCAGGACAAGGTAAGCCAGTATCTGGCAACAATAGGAAAGATGGTTAAGGAATTATTCCAGCTTGTGCGTGAGTTAAGGGTTTTAGATGAAAGGCTTGGCTATTATCATGATTCTTACACAACAAGCCCATCAGCTGAAAGCGCTGAGATAACCCTGAAGGGCATATGGATTGATATGGTTGAGCAAGGCGCTAAAAACCCTGCATCTGTTTATGGTATGGCTAGGGAAGTACAGTTTACCACACTGCCTGATTTATTCTTCAGCAAACATCCTAAAAGACAAGAAGATGTTGATGAGGTTGTTGATAGAGAATGCGCTCAATTCAATAGAAAAGTCAGGGAAGTTCTGAAAAGGAAATTAAGGACATTCCTTGCATGGAAAGAACACACATTTGAGGAAATGAAAACAAGAAGGAAATTTACCTTAAAGTATCTCAGGCAGCATTACGAGATTATAAAGATGTATATGTCATGGGTCAAGCCTTATCTTAAGAATATCCAAAGGCTGCATATGGACCTTTCAAAGATGGACACAGCAGATATCCTGGCTGCATTCGAGACATCTATGATAGAGGTAGAGATCCTTGCAAAAAAAACCTCCGGCAAAGAAATCTATGGTGGAGAAGAAACAACCATACACCAGTGCATACTTATCAATTTCCTGTTCAGGACAAGGCCGGAGATGAGCTATCAGCAGGAAGGTTACCAGCGTGGCCCAATCCATGTTGGCAGGGTAATGATAAACTTCAGGGCTTATGCCTGGACTGACAGAGAAGTAGAGCTTTATAAGAAATACAGGGAGATGGAAGATTTTAAGCTGATGGGATTGATTGATGGTGCAGTTAAGGCAGCAATGGACGCATTAGGTGATGAACTGTTAATGTACCTTGAGCAGGCTGGTGAGGAAGTGCTGAAAAGGGAGGAAGCCAAAGAAGGGGCAAAGCTTCCGTCAATACTAACCCCTTACACATCTGTGTTTAAAGGCTTTAAGGACCTGTTTACATCAGCTGTTCCCTCAAAGGCAGCTGGCCCAAAAAAACCAACAACTAATGAGGCGTTTAGGTTGTCTCTTGCCAAGGAAAAAGCTATTAAGGCTACAAAAGCAGGCATGTGGAATATTTATCATCATTTTAAGAAACACCACGCAATGTTAAACTGGTAAATGCTTTGCTGGCGCAAAGCATTTGAAACCTCCCCACTAGTACGCAACTTGGCGCGCCATAAATTGCTGATGCAATTTAATGTCGCTGGTGGTTGTCCCGCCCCCTAGTGAGGCAAAAAGTGTACAACTAAGTAAGGTTGAAAATGGCAAACGATGTGGAAGAAGAACTAAAGAAATTATCTCCTCAGGAGAGAATAAATAGATTGAAGGATATTCAAAAAAAGCGGGAAGAAGAGATAAAGAAAGCTCAGGAGATGATAAAAACGAGTGAGGCAGAGATTGAAGAAGAAGAAAAGAGCAAGAGGCAGATGCCTATTCCGCAATTAAAGTCAGTTGATGTTTCAAGCCTTTTTGGAAAAGGCACTCAGGAAGAGCAGATGTTTGCTGCCAAGCGGTTTAGGGCTATAAGGCAGGGGAGAGAAGAAGCAGAGGAGGAGGTGCCACTTGAAGAAGCACTTGCGCCAGAAGAGCAAGAAGCGTTAGAAGCAAGGATTGTAGAAGAGAGTGAAAGACTGAGGGAAGAAGCAGAACAATCAGCATTATACCAGGCAGGCATGGCAAGGCAAGAGAGGCAATACCAGGTAAACCTTGCAAGAGAGCTTGCAGAGGCCCCCTCAAAGGATATTTATAACGCTGTTAAAGCAGCTTATGAAGAAGCAAAAGAAACAGGCTATGTAAGCTCAGAACAAATGAAACTAGTTAATGCTGCAAGCCAGGCTGCATTGACAAGAATGGATGCCATGGTAAGCGGTGATTATCAGCAATCAAAGCAAGCAACTGATTCCTTAGTCGCAAGTGCACGTATGGCAAAAGCAATGAAAGATCAGTATAAGAGATAAGAGGAAAAATGCAATTTTATACATACCACCCAATGGTTGATTATTTTAATGCAATGGACCCAGAGCTCTACAAAGGTGAAGGTCCTGTTGATCTTGGTATTCAGGATATTGGAATGTCAGTTCCTATGGGGATCTCTGCAGGCAATGTCCAGGGTGTTTATTCAAAAATCAGGATGGGCGCTGGAAATATTGAGCTTCAATTCCCCGGTGCTATTCGCGGCCAGCGTCAGGCGCATACGCCTGGAATGTATGGTGAAGACCAAAGACAAGCAATACGAGAATTAGGAGCTGTTAATGAAGTGAAGTTTACAACCCACTCAAGCATGGGAATAATGGGCTTGGCAGGTTTTACTGGCGACAATCCATATAATGTCTGGTTCCAGCGTGAGCAGCGCAAGCAGGCAGTTGATGAGATAAAGCGCGCAATTGAATTTGCCCGTGACACAGCTGGCGGCGGCTCTGTTGTTGTGCACACTGGTGAGGTTGACAGGCCTTTATCAGAACAGCCATGGAATATTGGCCCTGATGGAAGGCCCCTGTTTAAGGGATATGAAGAAGAGGCTGAAGTAACTAGAGTTAGGGTTGTTGATGAGCGTTCTGGCCAGGTACACCAGGTCAGGAAAAACCAAAGAGTAGCAAGACCAAAATGGCTTACATCAGACAAGGATTATGACGGCCAGGACACTAAGGGAAATTCAGTCCATATAAAGAAGGGAGATTATGTGGATTATGAAGGCAAATTAATTCCTTTTGAAGACTGGTTTAATCCAGAAAAAGGAAGGGTCCCTATCTATGATAAAGAAAGGGGAAGGTTTGAGAATGAGCTGTATGATTGGGATATGATAATGGAGGAAACAAGAAAAAGAAATCAATGGAAAGCAAAAATTCTGGGCAAGAAAGTAGAGGACCTGACTGATGAGGAAAGGTATGTGCCTGAAGAAATATATCTGCGCTCAACAATGGAAACAAATGAAGGCCACTCGCGAGGATGGGCAATGCAGTACGGCTATGAGACTGATCACCATCTTAAGAGCCTCAAAAAATTGAGGGAAGCAATGGATTATTATGAAAAGCTTGAGAAAACTATTCCAGAAGACGAAAAATGGAAAATAATGAGGAGGAATCCTATGTTTGGTGACGCTATTAACCAGTTAGTGCCTCCTGATGCTGAGATGCCTACCAAAATACTAAAAGAGGCCATAACCATGCAGGAAAGGCGCATTGAATTTTCAAGACAGGCATCTGCTTCCCAGGAACTGCAGGCAGAGGACAGCCATGAAACACAAGAGTATCTGGTTAGTGCTGATAAATATGCAGTTAGGGAATCGACAAAGTCCTATGCTGAAGCAGGCATCCATGCAATGGACTGCACAATAAATCCAAGGAACCCTGTCGTAATAACCATGGAGAATATATTTCCTGAGCGATATGGCGGCCATCCTGAAGAGCTTAGGAATCTGATTCATAAGGCTCGTGAAGAGATGGTAAACAGGCTCTCCCACAGAACAATTGAGGATCCTGCTGGAAGGCGTTACACCAGGGAAGAAGCCCAACAGCTGGGAAGACCGGATCTTTATGGAAAGATAAGGCACATCCAAAACCCCTATTTCAGAAACATGAATGAAGAAGAGGCAAGGAAAAAAGCTGCACAACACATCAAAGCAACGCTTGATACAGGCCATCTCAATACCTGGCGCAAATACTGGCAGGATGACCCGCAAAGGACTCCTCTGGAGAATGAGCAGGCATTCAAAAAATGGATGCTGGGCCAGGTTGAAACGCTTGCAAAAGAGGGTCTTATCGGCAATGTCCATCTTACTGATAACTTTGGCTACCAGGATGACCATGTAGCTCCTGGACAGGGTAATACGCCTAATAAGGAGATTGTAAGAATACTTAAGAAACACGGTTATGACAGGGCCTGGACAGTCGAGCCAGGTGCAGATGCTTCAACAGATTTGTCTGACTTCCACGGCTTAATGAAAACCTGGCGTCATTTTGGAAGCCCTATCTACGGCACTGGAATGAGGATAGGTGCTCCGCAAACATGGACAGATGTGCATTATTCATATTTTGGACAGAACAAGCCGCCATATTACATATTCGGCGCTTATGCTCCGTCAAATGACTGGACACTCTGGTCAGCAACGCCGATGGAGTAATCAATTTAAAAAATCAATAAAAAAATAATCATTAGAAAAAAATCAATAAAAACAAAAAATAAATCCGATTTTTGCTTGATGCAAAGGTTAAAGCAAAAATCATCCGCAGTGTTCCTTTATACCCTGACTAAAAGGAAGGTAAGCGGATGAAAATTTAGTAAACGCAACTATTTTATGAAAGATTGCGTTTACTATTTAGTAAGCGAAACTATTGATTATATAATTTCGCTTACTATAACCTTTATAATGGTTGTGAAAGGAATTTTCAGATTTAATTGTTATAATCAACAAAAATCCAAAAATAAAAAACACAACCAAGTGCACAACTAATTGTGCATGTGTTTCATAACCCAATGATTTAATTTAATGATAAAATGAACAAAAAATATCAGCTGATAAAGAACGAGTATGCCACCTTTTACAGGTCCCTGATGAAGCAGGGAAGGCTTCCTACAAAAGATACAGGAATAGGATTCTGGGGCCCTTCTATACCAGATGAAGTATACGAGGCATTCAGGAAGATTGGCCTGCGTAAATGCAGAAGCTTCCTGGACTTAGGCAGCGGTGATGGAAAAATCACATTAATAGCCTCATTATTCTCTAAATATTCTTATGGAATAGAATATGACCAGGAACTTCATAAAAAGGCTTCAGAGCTGCAGAGTAAGCTCGGGATAAAAAATGTCAGGTTTGTTAATGATGACTTTATGAAATATGACCTTTCAAAATATGATATTATCTTCTGCAGCCCTGACAAGCCCATGGAAAGAGGCTTGGGAAAAAAGCTTGAGAAGGAACTAAAGGGAAAACTTGTACTTCAAGGCCATCATTTCCATCCAGCAAATCTGAAGAAAGGAAAGAGTTTTAGAGTAAATGATATGCTGTTTACTGTTTATTCTAAGTCTAAGAAAAAATAAGAATTCCAATATCAGGCCCTTTTAACTCGCTTTTATCTGTTTTTATATGATTCTTATCAATTATCCTCATCTTTTTTGAACGTTTTAATGAATCATAAATCTCATTATTAACAGAAGACATAACTCCGCCATATTCTATTTCATTACCCTTTATTTTATAATCCCTTAGCAGGAAGATTCCTTTTTTATCAGTATAAATCACAACACCTTTCAGCATTCCAGCAGTTATCTCTCCCAATTCTGGCGATAAGTTCTTTAATAATTCAAGATGCTTTTTTGCAGTCCTTATAGATTCCTCACAATTGAAGTTGCAAGGAAAGTGGCTTAACAGGTTCAAATCCATGCTTCTTATTGCAACATTTGTATAAAACGGAAATCTAAATCCTTCGGAGCCTCTTAACGCAGCTAAAACATAATCATTCTGCTTTTTTGACTCTGCTGGAAAATTCTTTTCAAAGAATTCACAGCAGCATTTAGGATAGCCAAGCAATTTTCCTAGCTCTGCATGCTTAGCTTCAGCTTCTAATTGTTTTGCTTTTTCAGCAAGCTCTTCCTTCTTTGACAAATAAACAAAATATCTGCCTTTTTCTTTTGAATTAGCTGGGATCCTAACTCCTTTGTTTGAGAATCTGTTTTCATCAATCTCTTGTTTTATTTTAAAGTCAGAAGGCACTATGCTGACCGAATAATCTTCTAGGACCCTCTCACTGCTTTTAAAGTAATCTTCACTTAATATTATCCTGGAAACCGGCTTAAGCCCTTCTATTACATAAATAATATCCATGGATTTTGTAAAAGACTTAAAAAATGTTAAAAATTCATCGAGCATAAAGCTGTTGTTTAGCTTTAAATATTAATAGTTTTGTTTTTTCGTGGCTGCATTGAAAATGAAGGTTAGCGTACTTAAGGCAAAATACCTTTAGTGAATCCTAATAGCTGACAGGGTGATGCCCCTTACGGGGATGTCAGCCTTAAACTTAAGAATCTGGTATTTTGAGTGCGCTAACCCGAACGTAGTGAGGTCTTCAATGCAGCCTTTTATACCATTAACAAATAGTCATAAACCTTTATAAACATCTTAAGCAAGTACTCAAATAGATGGTAAAATTCGAAATTCCTGCTAGAGAGGATCCTAATGTTAAGAACTATCATCCTGATGATTTAAGGATAGCGTATAAGTTCAGCGGCGAGGTGCAAAAAGAGCTAGGCACTTTTCTCAGGGGGGTTATCCTGTTTGGCAGTGCAGCTCGCAGAAAAAGGCCTGATGCTGGTGATATTGACTTGCTGCTTGTTGTCGATGACCTTGCTATGAGTATGACTCGTGAAGTAGTTGAGGCTTATAGGGTTATTGTCCAGAAGATAATTGCTGCTGTTTCCAAGAAAATACATGTTACTTCATTAAGATATACAACATTCTGGGAGTATGTGCGTAGTGGTGATCCAGTTGCAATAAATATCCTGAGAGATGGTGTTGCACTGATTGATACCGGCTTCTTTAATCCTCTGCAGGCACTGCTTAAAAGAGGAAGGATAAGGCCAACACCAGAAAGCATCTGGACTTATTTCATAAGAGCTCCAAATACCCTGCATAACTCAAAATGGCATATCATGCAGGCTACACTTGACCTTTATTGGGCTGTTATTGATGCAAGCCATGCAGCCTTGATGAAGATTGGCGAGATTCCTCCAACACCAGACCATGTTGCTGATCTGCTGCAGACAAAGCTTGTCTCAAAGAGGCTGCTTGAGAAGAAATACGTAAACACTATGCGCACTTTCTACAAGCTGATGAAGTTAATCACCCACAGAGAAATCAAGGAGATAAAAGGAGAAGACTTTGACAAATATCATGAAGAGGCTACGGCTTATGTTGATAGGATGAAGTCAATAGTTCAGGGTAAGCTTTAAATTAAGTTCTTAGTTCTTTATTAATAAGGTAATAATTAATTTAAAAAATCAATAGAAACAAAAAATAAATCCGATTTTTGCTTTATGTCTCATTTAAAGCAAAAATCATCTGCAGTGTTTCTTAAAGAACCCGGAGCAGATGAAAATTCCTTTACGGGGGTTGTGAGAGGAATTTTCGGATTTAATTGTTATAAAGTTCAAATTAAAGTGAAAAAAACACAATCCAGTATACAACTAATTGCGTATGGATATCATAAACCAAGTGATAAGATAAATATTGATTAATAAAAATGTTATTCCAAAAACAGAAAAAGGATTTCCTCAAAAAAATAGACAAATCTCAGAAAAAATCAATCGATAGAGAAATAATCCCTTTAGTTAAAGCAATAAACAAAAAACCAAACTACTACACAACCTCTTCCTGCTCTGGAAGGATTGTAGTGCTTGAAAAGAAATCACCCAAAAAAGGAACCAAATGGCTGTATTCAACTCATAAAAAAGCATCTTTCAAAGAAATAAAGAACTCATTAAAAACAATCCCAAAAGAGGAATTATGGTTCAGGCAGGAGCCAATTATCTTGCATGTCTGCTGTAAAACAATAGAAGATGCAAAAAAATTACTAAACACTGCAAGAAAAGTATTCAAAAGAGCTGGAATAATAACCTTAAACAAGAAGATAATAATCGAGATAATCGGGACAGAGTTTATTTATACAATCATAGCTGGGAATAGAAAATTACTAATCAATGATTCTTATCTGAAGGAATTGGTAAAAGAAGCAAACAAAAAATTAGCAATAAACAAAAACAAGATAAAGAAATTCCACAATTTAATTAAAAATATCTAAAACTGCTTGCCTTTCTTTGATAATATGACAACAGCTCCAATTCCATATATGACTGCGCCGAGCAGCAATATAAATCCTATTGCAAGCAGCACGAAGTATTCATCTGTCTGCCAGAATGTTATCTCTACAGATTCTTCAACATCTATAATTGGTGTTGGTATAAAGCCATATGGCAAGCCTGTTGCTGGATCAATCTGAACATCAATCGGCTCTGCTGCTTCACATTCCTCTACAACCATATCAACTCTTTCAGAGTCCATTTGATCATCATTATCACGGTAAACAGTTATATCAACTGGATAGGTTCCCAGCTCAACTGCATCAATGCTTAACTGCATTGTTCTTTCATAAGCACAGTCATCTTCATCAGTTCCACTATCAAGCTCTATATCTTCTTCTCTTATATCAATTCCAAGCTCATCGCTTTTTATCTCTATAACAATATCCTCTTCATCATCCCTTCCTATGTTAACAACCTCAAGGTCAAGTGTTGCATAGCTGTTGCATTTAACTGTCGAAGGTACAATCTCTGCGTTATATATAACCAAGTCATGTTTTTCCTTCTCAACATCTAAGTATAGGGTCCATACTGTTTCATGCTCATTTCCATCCTCATCTTCACCTTCCACAGTAATAACCACATCATAAGTGGTATCATCAACAATCAAAGGAATCTTAAGTGACAACTCAACCTCATCATCCTCACCATCATCAAGGTCAAATTCATTGCTCTCTTCTTCTATATCATCACCATCATCAATATCCTTTATCTCAACCGTGACCCTTATATCCTCTATCTCAGTATTATCATCAAAAGCATTCCTTATTTCCATAGAGAAATCTATTTCTGAGCCTGGTCTTGCATCTTCACCAATCTTATCGCCATCCTCAAGGTTCTTATCATCCTCTCCGTCAACCTCAACATCAAAGTCAGTAATCTCAAGCATGCTTGTTCCAGGCGTAAAACCTGTTTCACTAACATATACAGTAAAGCTTTGTGTAGTGCTTAAGCTGCCGTCAGATACATCAACAACAACTGGATAATTTCCAATAATAGTTGGCAGCCAGCTGATCAAGCCTGCTGCACTAATAGTCATGCCAGCAGGTGCTGTTGTTAAAGAATATGTTAACGGGTCGCTATCAGGGTCATGAGCATAAACCTGATATGAATAAGCTGTGTTAACTACTGCACCTATGACCGGGCTTGATGTTATTATAGGTGCATAATTTGTTGTAGCGGAAGCTACCCAGAATGTTGTGAAATGGTCAATATCAAATGTCAGGGTTCCTGCATTATAATTTACATTTATGCATTTTGTTGCAGGACATACATTATTTCCAGAAACCCCATACCCTTCATTATAATATATGACAGGAGTTTCACTTTGAGTCAAACTGTACAAGCTGAGTGACGCAGGCTCTTTTAATGAAGGAAACCTGTTTGTATCAACCGCAATAATCCCTAAATCTATGTTTACATATCTATCTAAATCAACAACATCGCTTAAATCAACTACAGAACCGCCAAAGTCAATCTTGCCGTACTGATTTCCTATTGTAACATTTACTGCAACCGGAAGCTCTGCAGGAGTCAGCTGCATTATTGAGCCCTGGTAATTGTTTGATAAAGGAACATCGCTTGTTGTGACCAGCCAGGACCTTGAATCACTTAAGCTTCCGTCGCTGACAGCAACACTAATATCATAAGTATGAATTCCAGCAGTATCGTTTGCATTGAATGTAAATGAGTCACCGCTGCCAGCTAAGCTTCCATTAACATACCAGTTTACAGTAACAGGGTCTCCGTCCATATCCCAATGAGTTATGCTAAATGCATGAGAGCCGTCTTCTGGTATCTTTGGGTCAAATGTTGGGTTATAACTCATAATCTGAGGAGCATCATTGACATTTATTACCTCTATATTTACAATCTGTGAGTCACTTGCGCCAGCGCTGTCAGTTACAGTAAACTCAACAGCATTGTTTCCTACATACTCGCTTGAAGGTGTCCATCTTACAACAGCTGATGTTGGAGGCGTATGCTCAAAGGTCATCTCACTTATATTTGAAGAGAAGGTTAAGGTTTCACCAACTAAGCCCAAATCAGCGTCCTGCGCAGATATGCTGAATATTAATTCAGAGCCTTCCTGGACAGTTTGGTCTGCTATTGCGTTTAATACAGGAGCATGATTCTGGAAGCTAACCAACAGAGTTACAATCTTGCTTGCTGTTGCTCCTGCAGTGTCATTCACATAAAATGTGATATTATGCAGCCCTATATCCTCAAATGCAGGCGTAAAGCTGAATGTGCCGTTAACAGGGTCTACTGCAAATAAGCTGCTGTCTGACCAGAATGTTGAAATATCGCTATCACCATCAGGGTCTGTTGCATTTACATCATAAAACAAGGCTACAGTCTCTTCTGCATTGATTATATCATCCACTATTATTGTTGGGGCATCATTGGCATTTGTGACATTTATACTGAATGTATTGTCTGCTGAATAATCAATTCCATCAAAAGCATTTATACTGCAGCTGGCAGCATCAGCGCCAACACCAAACCAGTCTAAAGCAGGTGTGATGCTTAGGTTGTCTCCATTAAGCTCGCATAAAACCTCTGATTGGTTTTGAGCACTTACATTATAAGTAAGATTATTGTCAGGGTCTAAATCCAAAAAGTACGCGCTTACATTTGTAAGAATGATTGTTGCGTTTGTATCTTCAACAATAATTTGGTCGTCTATTGCCGAACTTATCTGAGGTGCTCTGTTAACATCAGTTACAGTTACTGTCCAGTTCACACT
>JAHWIC010000004.1 GCA_019322805.1 Candidatus Woesearchaeota archaeon
AACGCCTTCTGCTTTCAGTGATTTAAGCAGAGCCTTAAGTGTTGTAAGACATTTTGGCATTAAAGCTGGGATTGTTATCAATAGGTATGATATAAACAAGCCGTTTACCAAAAAGATAGAAGAATACGCAAGAAAAGAAAACATTCGAGTTTTGGGAAAAATACCATATGACAAGAGATTTGTTGATGCCCTGGTTCATCTAAGGCCTGTTGTGGTTTATGATGGATCATTTGACAAAATATTCATAGAAATATTAAAGAAAATAATTGGAGGTGGCTAAAATGCCAGGAGGCAGCGAAAATCAAAGATTTTCTGGTCTCCTGCCATTTTGTGCACGTCAGGTTAAATGAGAACAAAAATATGGAGGTGGCTAAAATGCCAGGAGGAGATGGAACAGGACCAATGGGTTTAGGTCCTATGACAGGAAGAGGCGCAGGCTACTGCGCAGGATACAATGCGCCAGGCTATGCAAACGCAGGGCCAAGGTTTGGCAGAGGGTTCGGCAGAGGCAGAGGCTTTGGAAGAGGTCTAGGCTTCGGCAGAGGATTTGGCTGGAGAAGAATGGCTTTTGCTCCAGTACAGCCAACAGCAGACAGGATTGTTCCTGTTTATCCTGCAGAGCCAGCATACCAGCCAACAAAGGAAGAAGAGATACAGTACCTTGAGAACGACGCAAAGGCAATCGAAGCAGAGCAGAATGCGTTGAAGCAGGAGCTGGATGCTGTCAAGAAAAGGCTGGACGAGCTGAAGAAGCAGAAATAATTTTTTTGTTTTTTATTTATAAAAATGACAGATAAAGAAATGAAAGAGTATGTGAAAGGGTTAATCCATAAATATGGCTATTATGACCCTATTGGAGACAGGGTGGAGGCTTTACGTCTAGGTAAAATAAAGAATACTAAGTTATTGGACATTGGCGCAGGCAAGGGATATTTGGCAATTCTAGCTGCAAAAAAATTTAATTGCGATGTGGTAAGCATCGACAAATCAAAAGGAAAAATAAAACTCGCAAGAGAAAATGCAAGAAAAGAGGGAGTTTTGGACAAAATTAAATTCAAGCTGTGTGATGCTACCAAGCTGCCATTCAAGGCAAATACTTTTGATGCTGCATTTTCATTTAACGCTTTGCACCATATTAAGAAGGAGTATTCCAAAGCAATCAGAGAGATGTTCAGGGTATCCAAGAATAAGGTAGTTGTAACTGAATTGAATACTAAAGGAGTTAAGGCTTTTGATGAATATGTATACCCGGAAGGAGATCATAAGTCTATGGCTATTGATTTGGAGGAATTGGAAAATAAGTTGCAGCAATATTCCAGAGTGAAAAGATTTGACAGAAAGTTAATGAGCACTTTTGTTTGTGAGGAAGGTAGCTGAGGCATAGTATGGATGAATTAGGCAGAATAAAAAAGAAAAAACTGGAAGAGCTAAGGAAAAAGATGGAGGCTGGTAAGATGGAAACTGAAATCAAAGTCGATGACACTAATTTTGAAACGAGAGTTATGGAAAGATCAAAAACTGTTCCAGTAATAGTAGATTTCTGGGCAGAATGGTGTATGCCATGTAGGGTTCTTGGCCCAACCCTTGAAAAACTTGCAAAAGAGTATAAAGGCAGGTTTGTCTTAGCAAAGGCTAATGTGGGTTCTACTAAAATCAAAGCAAATGAGTACAGCGTTATGAGTATCCCCAACGTTAAGCTCTTCAAAAATGGAAAGGTTGCTGATGAGTTTATTGGCGCTTTGCCTGAAGCTCAGGTAAAAGAATGGTTAGATAAGAATATTTAAAACAACAATATTCCACTTATCTAAGATAAATGGTTGAGTAGCACCACTAAACATTGCTTGGAATTTGTTGTGCTCAAAAACCACCTTAGTGGAATATTGAGTGTCAAAAACCATTGCATATGTTTGTGCTAACCAAAACATGCCACCCATCTGTGATGGGTGGTTTTTGACAAGTAAGGAGGTAAACAAAATGGGAGAAGAATTTTGGCTGAAGTATGGATTTAAGGAAAATGGAGAATTAGTTTGTACAAGAATGATTGCAAACTCAAAGCCAACCGAAAAGTTTTTCTATACAGAGGATGGGGAGACTAGGGAAGTCAAAAATCCGGATGTAGTAAAGCTAACAAAAGAAGTTATAGAAAAACTTAATGGCGTACAGAAATAAAAAGAATTATAAGCAGTAAGAAGCAGGGTAACTTCATGCAGGAAGATTTAAAGCAAGCTGTAACAAAAGCAGCTAAAGGATTATTTAAGACGCTCCCTATATTGGTGGGGGTTGTACTATTAGTAAGTCTAGCTAATGCTCTTATACCAAAAACAGTATACAAGGCAGTATTTAGGGGTAGCCCTTTACTAGACCCGCTTATTGGAAGTACAATAGGAAGCATTTTAGCAGGCAATCCATTAACCAGCTATATAATAGGAGGAGAGTTGCTTAAGCAGGGTGTAAGCCTGTTAGCAGTAACTGCATTCCTGGTTGCGTGGGTTACAGTAGGCCTTGTCCAGTTGCCTGCTGAATCAATACTGCTCGGAAAGAGATTTGCAATCACACGAAATATAGTTAGTTTTATCTTCGCAATAATTGTTGCGATAGTTACTGTTGCGATAACGGGCTGGATAACATGAAAATAAGCGAAGAAAGCCGTGCTGGGTGGTATTTTTCAGGGATTGTTATCTTGGCTTATATAATTGTGGGAATATTCAAGCCAGCTGCGTTAACTGCTAGTTTTCAATTTCTATGGTCAATAATTAAGAAGATAATCCCCATATTCATCTTAATATTCGTATTGATGGTATTGGTTAATTATTTTGTCAAGCCAAAAAAGCTTGTTAAATATTTCGGCAAAAAATCAGGAGTTTTTAGCTGGCCAGTTGCTATAATTACTGGCATAATATCTACTGGTCCTATTTACCTGTGGTACCCTCTGCTTAATGAACTTCAAAAACACGGTGTGAGAAATGGATTAATCGCTGTATTTTTATATAACAGAGCAATAAAAATCCCTCTTCTGCCCCTATTTATACTTTATTTTGGATTCGTATATGTAATAATACTTACATTTGTTATGATTATAGCTTCCATATTTAATGGAATCATTGTAGAGAAAGTGATGGAGGTTAGAAAATGAAGGTAGCAGTAGCTTCTACTGGTAAAAAGCCTGATTCACAAGTAAGCCTAATTGGGGCTAGAGCGCCATATTTCCTTATTTTTGAAGATAAGAAGCTGGTCAAAGTGATTTCAAACCCTTTCCGCATAGGTGGTGGAGGAGCAGGGTTTGCAGTTTCGCAAATGCTTGAAAATGAAGAGGTTAAAATTGTTGTAAGCGGCAGTTTTGGAGTTAACATGAAAAACAGCCTTAAAGAAAGAAAGATTAAGGCTAAGGCTATAATTGATAAAACCGTCAAAGAAGCTGTGAAAGAAGTTATGGGGGGTAAACAAAAATGAAAGTAGCAATAAGCTGTACAGAAGATAAGATAGAAAGCCCAATTGACCAAAGATTCGGCAGGTGTGCTTATTTTTTGATAGTAGACATAGAAGACAAAAAAATAAAGAATGTTAAGGCGGTAGAAAACCAGGGAGCAATCCAAGGTCATGGGGCTGGCATAAAGGCTGGCCAGCAATTAGGGGATGAAGGAGTTGAAGCTGTAATCACTGGGAATCTCGGCCCAAATGCAACAAATGTCCTTGATCAATTAGGAATAAAAGCCTACCATGCATCAGGTCCTGCGAAAGAAGCACTTGACGAGTTTATTAAGGGAAAGCTAGGTGAGATAGCAGAGATTGCGCAACCTCACTCTGGGATGACTCAACAAAAACAAGAAAAAAGTGAAAGGATATTTTTCCCCTTATTAGAGGATAAAGGAATGGATTCAGAAATCTCAGGCCATTTTGGGCATGCTCCATTCTTCGGAATATATGATACCGGAACAAAGGAA
This sequence comes from Candidatus Woesearchaeota archaeon, assembly GCA_019322805.1. Taxonomy (GTDB): domain Archaea; phylum Nanobdellota; class Nanobdellia; order Woesearchaeales; family JAHWIC01; genus JAHWIC01. Next base: position 3,942 of record JAHWIC010000004.1, read on the forward strand.
TTTAAGATAATAGAGAACAAATTAGAGCATACGGATCCAAATAAAAGCCCTGTTGACCAGGTTGTAGAGATTGCAAATCCAACAACAGTGTTTGCGCAGGGCATTGGCGGAAGAGCCATTGGATTGTTTGCAGAGAAAGGAATTACACTTAAAACAGGGCCTTACAATACAGTTAAAGAGGTTATTGAAAACTTAGACAAACTTGAGGACCTCAATCAAAGCTGCGGCCATTAAGATAAGTGATAATTATGTTTACTAAAGAGGTATTGACGAGATTTGAAAATCCAAGAAATGTTGGTGAGTTAGGTAATTTTAATGCAAAGGGTGTTGCAGGAGATCCTAATTGTTCGGATTTAATTGAGATTAGAATAAGATTTAATGATAAGATAGTTGAAGACGCAAAATTTAAGGTCTTTGGATGCCCGGGAGCAATAGCAACAACAGATGTCTTTATTGATTTGATAAAAGGGAAAACAATAGAAAAGGCATTGAAAATAGCTGAAAAAGACATATCTGATGCTTTGGGCGGATTGCCTACAGAGCATATGCACTGCACGAAACTTTCGATTGAAGCGTTTAGGAAGGCTGTGGAGGGCTATAGAACTATTAACTTTTAAATAAGAGGTACTGAGAAGCAAGCTTCTGGTACCTCCTCGTAAGACTCGGAGGTGAAAAAAATGGAAGATATGAATGAAAGTTTAAGGGAAGTTAAAAGAAGCTTAGGGCATCTTGGAAGAGAATATCCAGATTTAATGAAAGCTTTCAGCGGCTTTATGGGCGCTGCGGAAAAAGAAGGCGCACTGCCGCACAAAACAAAAGAATTAATAAGTGTTGCTTTATCTATAGTTGCCAAATGCAAATGGTGCATAGCCTTCCATGTAAAGCACGCATTAGATGCAGGATCAACCAAAGAAGAAATAATGGAAACCTGCTTTGTAGCTGCATTAATGGGCGGCGGTCCAGCTTTGATGTACACTCAGTTGGCTGTAAAGGCTATTGAGGATTTTGGGAAATAAATTGTGGAGGTAATTAACATGATTGCTGATAAAAAAATATCCCTTTTATTAGTTTTTATTTTATTGATTGGTGCAGCACTCTTAGGAGCAGGGATCACGGGATATTTCGCAAAGGTTGTATCCTATGAGGATATCTGCCTCTCAGATAAGGATTGTACTCACGGCAAGGTATGCTGCATAGTTGAAGAAGGGCTCGGCTTGTGTGATTATGAGCATAAATGTGAATCAGTGGCATTTTTGTGCAAGACAAATGATGAATGTGGGAGAGGAACTGTGTGCTGTGTATCAGAGGGAATGGAATATGGAATCTGCAACTTTCAAGATAAATGCATGTCAATAGCCTTCTTTGCGGATTATGTTAAAACAGTCAAACCTAAAAAATCACCATTAGAGATTCTAATAAATGTGCTTATAGGAATCATCATAGTATTGCTGGTAGCACTGATTAGTTTGTTATTTATACTAATAAACAGAAAGATGCATGTAAAGAAGCCGGTAAAGAGAAGGAAGAAAGCTGTGAAGAAAGAGAAGAAGGTAATAGTGAAGAAGAAGAGAAGAACGAAAAAGAAGAAGAAATGAAAGAACTAAAACCAATCGGTGTTATATCTACTCCATTCAAAACTAAAAAAGATATTCCATGCCAGGGATATAAATCAAAGAAAACAGGTACAATTGCGGTTTTTAAAAAATATACTCAAGGTTTAAAGGATATTGAGGGTTTTTCTTACATTTGGATTTTATACCTTTTTCATAAAGCTGAAAAGTATAAGCCGCTTGTAAAGGCTTTCCTAGACACAAAACTGCATGGCCTTTTTGCCACAAGATACTTTAATAGACCAAATCCAATTGGAATGTCTCTTGTTAAATTAATCAAGAGAAAAAAGAATATACTTACTATAGGTGAAGTTGATGTGTTAGATAAAACACCTTTATTAGATATTAAGCCATATGTTCCAAAATTTGATTACAGAAAAAACGCAAAAATCGGCTGGTTAAGAGGTAAGTTATGAAATCGGTCTACGGCCCTGTTCCGTCCTGGCGCTTGGGAATATCCTTAGGCATAGATGGTGTTTGCAGGTCAAGGAAAACATGTTCTTTTGATTGCTCGTATTGTCAGCTTGGCAAGACCCTAAACAAAACAGCAAAAAGGACAGCGCTTGTAAGCGAGAAAAAGGTTAAAAGAGAGCTAAAGAAAGAAATCAAGAAAGCAAAAGCTGATGTTGTAACTATTTCTGGCACAGGCGAGCCTACACTTAACAAGAATTTAGGCAAAATTATTGATTCCATAAGGGAAGTTACTGATTTGCCAATTGCAATCCTTACAAATTCCTCTTTAATTTATAGGAAGGATGTTCAGAAAGACCTAAAAAAGCTTGATATAGTTGTTGCAAAGCTTGATGCGCCGAATGAAAAACTGTTTAGGAAAATAAACAAACCAGCAAAAGGCATTACTTTCAAAAAAGTGCTCAAGGGGTTGAAGGAATTCAGGAAGGGATTTAAGGGAAAACTTGCGCTGCAGATGATGTTCATTGGTAAAAACAAAAATTATGCAGCTGAGTTGGCAAAATTAGCCAGGGAGATAAAACCTGATGAAGTGCAGATAAACACACCGTTAAGGCCCTGCGCTGAAAAGCCGTTAAGCAGAAAAGAATTGAAGAAGATTAAGTCCAAGTTTAAAGGCCTGAATGTTGTTTCAGTTTATGAAGCAAAAAGGCCTAAGGTAAAAATACTGAGTATCCATGATACCATGATAAGAAGGGGAAGAAAGATATATTCATGAAAGGGATTTACATTTTATTGATTTCGATAAAAAGGAATATTTTACCTAAAATAGGTGCTTTAGGCAACATAAAGCTCGCAAAAGGAACATATGCTTACGTTGGCTCTGCGCAGAATAACATGGAAAAAAGGATTAAAAGGCACCTAAGTAAGGATAAAAGATTTCATTGGCATATAGATTATTTATTGGATAATACGGATACAGAAATAAAAAAGATATTGACGAAAAAATCGGTCAAGACAGAAGAGTGCAGAACTGCACAAAGATTATCAAAGATGGATGAACCAATAATTGGTTTTGGCTGTTCTGACTGCAGGTGCAAAAGCCATTTATTTAAGGTCGATACGCTTAAACTTGGAGGATTCAAAGATGAAACTAAAAATCATCTACGACAACACAGCAAAACCAGGCTATAAAGCAGACTGGGGATTTGCATGCTTTGTTGAAGAAGCTGGAATACTGTTTGATACTGGAGGGAAAGCGGATATCCTAACCTACAATATGGAAAAAATGGGTATAAAGCCTGAACAAATCAAAAAATTAGTCCTTAGCCATGACCACTGGGATCATATTGGCGGCTTAGATGCTGTTTTAAAAAAAGATCTACAGGTTTATGTCTTAAGCACTTTTTCAAAGGAAACAAAGAATTTCATATCGCAAAAAGCAAAATTAATTGAGATAACAGAATCAAAGGAAATTTCTAAAGATGTATTTACCACCGGTATAATAAGCAATAGCATGGATGAGCAATCACTAATATTGAAGACAGGAAGAGGCTTAGTCATTCTAACAGGCTGTGCACATCCGGGTGTTGACAAAATCATTGAGAAAGCCTCAGAATTAGGTAAAATACATGCGATTATTGGAGGTTTCCACGGTTTTAACAAGCTAGAAATGCTAAAAGGCATTGAATTTCTTGCTGCGTGCCACTGTACAGAGCATTTGGATGGGATAAAGAAGATGTATCCCAAAACATTCAGGGATATTTCCGCAGGAATAGTTTTGAAATTCTAGCAGATGTCTTTTTAGTCCATTATTTTCGGGTCTTTCCTGATCATCTTCATAATCATGAACGGAAATATCAATGTAGTGACCAAAGCCATAAGAACCAGGCTGGAATAAAGCTCAAGGGGTATTATCTTTGTTCTGAATGCTATAAGCGCTAACGCCATTTCAACTGCTCCCCTGCTATTCATGGCCCAGCCTATAAGATAGAGCTGCTTCCATCTGAATTTAGTAAATGGCTTTGTAAGGAATGTGCCTGCCATTTTACCTGCTATTGCAATTACTATGATTGACATTAATAATACTGGATTGACAACCAGGGAATTCATGTCAAAGTGGATTGCTATTGAGATAAAGAAAAACGGCACCATGACCCGAAGCAAGACTTTTTCTGCAGACTTGACTGCGGTGTGCTCCCTTCCTACGTTCTTCTGGACTAAAATTCCGATTAAGAATGAAATGAGCGCACCTGCTATAAGCATGTCTTCTCTTATGTATGCCTCCTTGAATATATAAGTTATTAGGATAAAGAGCGAAAAACCCAAAATATCATCAATAATGCCTGCACCCATCATTGCCGCTCCAACTTTGGTCCTTAGCTTTTTCAGCTCCATAAGCACCCTGGCTTTTGTTGCCTCTGCAGTTATACTCATGCAAACACCAACAATAAAGGAGATATGCAGGGAAAAGCCCATCATCATAAACGCAACAAACCCAGCTAGGAAAGGGACTAATGCGGCAAAAAATGCAATTAGTATTGCGTCTTTTCTTTCCTTGTAGATTCCTCTCCATGAGCTTTCTAAGCCAGCAAGGAACATCAAACAAAGCAGGGCGATGTCCCCTAATCCAAAGATAAAACCAGTATTTGGCTCAATGACAAGCCCCTTTACAGCAGGCATGTCCAGAACCAAGCCGCAGAATATTAAGGAAACAACGATTGGGATTCTGATTTTCCTGCCCAGGGAAGTAAATAGGTAAGCAGCCAGCAATATAATGATTATTGTGCCTATCAAGTTCATATTCTTTTTTTAGTAATACTGGTATAAATAGATTTTGGTAAAAACAAAACTAAGCTTAGGATAAAATTTAGGTTTCCCTAACTTTCCGAAAGGTTTATATACTAGTTAGGTAAACCTAACTCTAATGAAACAAAGAGCAGAAGAAGACTACTTAAGGGCAATCTACCTTATATACGAGAAGCAGACAGATAAATCTCCGGGCATTAAGTCAGTTGATATTGCTAAAGAGCTTAAGGTTTCCAAGCCGAGTGTTTCAGAGATGGTAAAGAAGCTGGCAAAAAAGGGCTTAGTTAGCTCAAAGCCTTATTCTAATATATTCCTCACAGAAAAAGGCATGAAAGAGGCAAGAAGAATCACCCACAGCCACAGGCTTATCGAGTTCTTCCTAAAAAACATTCTTGGCTGTAAAAAGGAAGAAGTCCACGAGTATGCGCATAAACTAGAGCACGCCTTCTCTGAAGATTTAATCAAGAAGCTTGATAATTTCCTTAAGAATCCCAGAGTATGCCCTCACGGAGACCTTATGCATCCCTGGACAGAGAAAAGACTTTCAGAGCTAAAAACAGGAGAAACAGGCATAGTAAAGTCCATCGAAGGGCATCATGGCTTCCAAAGAAGGCTACATTCTTTAGGCGTAAGGGTTTGCAAGAGTGTCACTATGACCTCTTCGCATCCATTTGGAGGGCCTGTAGTTATTAGGGTAGATGGCATGAGGATTGTTATTGGAAGAGGCATGGCTCGTAGGATAATTGTTAGTATAAAATGAAGATACTGTTAATGGGCAATCCAAATGTAGGAAAAAGCGTTGTTTTTTCTAGATTAACAGGTGCAGACGTTATTATTTCCAATTATGCTGGCACAACTGTAGAATTTAAGAAAGGTTACATGAGATATAAAGGCAAAATTGCAGAAGTTATTGATGTTCCTGGAACTTATACCTTAAGGCCCACAAGTAAAGCAGAAGAAGTAGCTGTTGAAATGCTGAAGGAAGGCGACATTGTAATAAATGTGGTTGATGCAACTAACCTTGAGAGGAACCTTAATCTAACGTACCAATTAATGGAGAAGGACAAGCCGCTTGTTGTTGCACTGAACTTATGGGATGAAGCAAAACATACTGGAATAGATATCAAATTTAAAAAGCTTGAGAAAGCGCTAAAGGTCCCTGTTGTGCCAACTGTGGCTATTACAGGAGAAGGGATAAAAGAGCTTGTAGACAAGCTTCCTAAAGCAACTAAACCTAAGGCAAAGAGACTTTCTGATGAAGAAAGATGGAATAAGATAGGAAAGCTGGTTAAGGGGATTCAGAAGGTTACTCATAAGCACCATACCTTTTTAGAAAGGCTGGAAGATGCGAGCATAAAGCCTTTTTCGGGCATATTAATAGCATTAGCAGTTATGATTCTTTCATTTATGCTCATAAGACTTATTGGTGAAGGTTTGATTGGTTATATCTTTGATCCTATCTTTGAACTCTATAAGCCTTTAGTAATGAGAATGAGCGCCTGGTTAGGCCAGGGATTTTTTCATGATATATTTATCGGAACATTAATTGAAGGGCAAATTGATTTTATCCAGAGCATGGGTTTACTAACAACAGGCTTGTATGTTCCTATAGCAATGGTACTGCCTTATGTTTTTGCATTCTATCTCATACTCAGCTTCTTAGAGGATTCTGGTTATCTGCCTAGGTTGGCTGTTTTGGTTGACAATGTAATGCATAAGGTTGGCTTGCATGGTTTTGCTGTCATTCCAATGTTCCTGGGACTTGGCTGCAATGTTCCAGGAGCTTTAGCTACCAGAATACTTGAATCAAGAAGGGAACGGTTTATTGCTGCTACCTTAATGGCAATCTGTGTGCCTTGTATGGCCCAGATAGCTATGGTAATTGGTTTGCTAGGAAAATATGGAATAAGAGGCCTGGGCTTAGTTTTCCTTACTCTTTTCGTTGTATGGTCTATACTTGGCTTAATCCTCAACAGATTTAAAACAGGAAGAAGCACTGAGATCTTCATGGAAATACCCTCTTACAAAATCCCATACTGGAAAGCTATATTCAAAAAACTATGGATGAGGTTAAGGTGGTTTATAACCGAGGCAATACCTTATGTCTTAGTTGGTGTATTATTCGTAAACATCCTCTATTCTTTTGGTATAATTGATTTTGTAGGAAGGATAGTAGCCCCAGTTATGGGAATTCTTGGCCTGCCGAAAGAGGCTATTGGAGCCTTAATAGTTGGTTTTTTAAGAAAGGATGTTGCTGTAGGAATGCTTTTGCCCCTGGGCTTAACACTAAAACAGCTGGTAATAGCCAGTGTTGTATTAACAATGTATTTTCCGTGTGTAGCTACTTTTGTTGTTTTGGTTAGAGAATTAGGCGTAAAGGATATGATTAAATCAGCGGTTATTATGGTTGTGTCAACCCTAATTGTTGGTGGATTGCTTAACCTTTTGATTCCTGCTGGTTTCTAACCGCTAAGTTTAAATACTCCTTCTTCCAGTATTAGTTAATAAACTACAAAAAGAGGTGATTCTTATGGCAAAGAAAGGCAAAGCAAAGCTAATAGATACTATTGTTATGGTTCTGGTTATTGTTGGAGCCATAAACTGGGGTTTGGTTGGTTTGTTCAACCTAAACTTGGTAACCCTGATATTTAGGCTGGATATCTTAGCTAGGATTATTTATGTCTTAGTTGGTATCGCAGGTGTTATGGCGATAAAGCACCTGAGAGTATCAAGTAAATAGGAATTTATTTCTTTTCTCTCTTTTTCTTTTGTTTATACCTCCCTCTTCCTTCAACCTGCTTTAATCTTTCTAGAATTTGCTCAGCATCCTTTGCTTCTTTTTTATAGCCATGAATCACAGCTTTAAAGCATTTTTCCCAGATTTTGTAATGCTTTGATTCCAGAGCTTGTTTCAATAAGTGCAGATCAACTGCTTTATCCTCTATTTTATGCGAGAAAAAACTCAATCCAAAATCAATGAAATAAACCTCATCCTTAAAAATCATATTTGATGTGGTTAAATCACCGTGAATCATGTGGTTGTTGTGCATTACTGCCGCTTTCTTTCCGATTTCCTCTGATATCTTCTCATAATTGCTTGTGTCTAATATATCCCTTAGCTTAGGACCATCAATATATTCCATAGAAATAATCTCTTTATCATCACTTTCTATTAATTTAGGACCTGGAAAATCCATTGCATGCAGTTTAGATAGAACCTTTGCTTCTCTCCTTGTTCTGAACTTCCTTAACCTGCCATCAATCTCTTTTATTCTGTAATCTTTCTTTACCCTCTCCTTTATTATCTTTCCATCCTCAAGATAGAGCTTTGCCTCTGCTCCTTGTGCTATGAATTTTCTCATTTTATATAAACAATCCTTACCCATGCATAGATTACATACATAGCTATCAGAATTACAGCTTCTCTACGCTCAATCTTTAATTTTCTCCAGAAAAAAAGCAATGCTACGACTGAAACAAAGAACCATACAGGCAGGTCAAAATTAACAATTTTGTCACCCACCGTGTAGGTTGATATCAACGCACCAACCCCAACACCAAACAAAGGATTTGTGATATTGCTTCCCACTAAAACGCCAACAGACATTCCTTCTGATTTCCTTCTTAAAGCTATGATTGCCGCTGCAAGCTCTGGCAGGGCTGTACCAAAACCAATTATAAGAACACCAATCAATGAATCGCTAACACCCCATAAAACAGCTAGTTTATGCGCATTTTTTACAACGATATTTGCAGAGAAATATAGTATAGCTATTCCTACTGGCACTGCTAATGCATGAATAAAAAGCCATTTCTTGTGCTTCTCGTTTTCAACCTTGTGTACAAAATGCTCTATTCTTCCTAAACGCCATAGATAGACCAGGTAACATACTATTAGGAAAGCTCCTTCATATCTGCCTATGCCCCCGTTAGTGTGAGAAAACACGAACAATAGTAGGATACTGGCTAACATTATAAGGTAATCAGAATCAAGGAATTTCTTATGCGCGTGAACAGTCATGTACAAGGCCACTATCCCTAAAATAACAGTTATCTGGAAGATATTTGAGCCAATATTTGTTCCCAAAGCAATGCCAGAAATATCAGTACCTCTTAATATGACCATGCTCGATGCAATATGTGTTCCAAGCTCTGGCAGGGTTGTACCAATAGATAATACTGTTAAGCCAACAAAGGTATCAGAGATCTTGAGCCTGGTAGCCAGAACTTGTAAAGCCTTTATAAGAAGCTCTGCACTTGCCCACAATACTATAATCCCTGCAATCAAGAGTGATAATTCTTTTATCATTTTTTCTATTATTGATAATTGGCTGTATTTATATGTTTCTATTAGTAAACTATTTATAGCAGTTATATTAAGGACTAAATAAGATGGGTGTTTGGCTAAACAGCATGGTTAGTGTGATTGTTGTTAGCTTGATCTCTCTTGTTGGGGTCCTTGCCTTGCTGATAAAGAGGAATCAGCTAAATAAGATATTGTTATGGCTTGTCAGCTTTTCTGCAGGAGCGTTATTTGGCGGTGCTTTTATCCATTTAATACCTGAAGTGGTTGAAGAATATGGCTGCCAATTATGCGTATCACTGTTTTTGTTATTAGGAATCCTGGTATTCTTTGTTCTGGAGAAGTTTATTCAGTGGAGGCACTGCCATATTCCAACATCCAAGACACATCCTCATCCCTTAGCCTTTATGAACCTTATTGGTGACGGCTTCCATAACCTGATAGATGGGATGATTATTGGCGGAGCTTATCTTGCAAATTTTCATTTGGGTCTTACGACCACGATAGCTGTTATATTGCATGAGATACCTCAGGAAATTGGTGATTTTGGGGTTTTACTGCATGCAAAGATGTCTAAGTTTAAGGCATTGACCTTTAATTTCCTATCAGCCTTGACTGCAATTCTGGGAGCAGTTATATCAATATTGATAGGAACACGGCTTGAGAATTACCTGTTATTTCTGCTGCCATTAACTGCCGGGGGGTTTATTTATATTGCCGGTTCTGACTTAATCCCAGAGCTGCATAAGGAATGTGCTCCCTCAAAGTCATTTATCCAGCTTATATGGTTTGTTCTTGGCATTGCAGTCATGCTGTCGCTGAAACTTCTTCATCTTCATTAAATAGAAAACCTTTTTAAAACAAATAACAATTTTCTTCATCCTAATAGCCCTGTGGTGTAGCGGTCAAGCATGTCTGGCTCTGGTATGTGGCAAGCCATAAATCGCTTCGCGATTTAATGTCACTGGAGGGACCAGGCGACCCAGGTTCGAATCAATTGAGAAATCAGTTACGAAAGTCCTGGCAGGGCTATTCTTTATCAGAACAATACGCGATTAAGGCTGTAGCTTCATCAAGCGCACCATAAGCTTCTCTGCTTAACCAGGTTTTAATCTGGGCATCATACTCCTCTTCATCCAGATTGTTCCAGAATCTTTCAAGCATTTGAGGCTGGTTGGAATAGAATCCTGCCACTAGATTTGGTGCGCATCTTACGTAAAGCGCAGAGTCAAGAATAGGATCTGTAAGCCTTGTTGTTTTATACCCTCTGACATTATCTAAAGGCTGGGAATAGAATACCTTGTATGCCTTTGCCCAATAGGAATAACCTGCTATATCGCCTGATAGAGTCCCTGTTAACTCAACTGTGTAGTTGGTTATAAACTCGTATTCGTCTTCAGAATACTGCTCAGCCAGCCTGGACTCAAAATGCTCAAATCTGCGTTTACCTATCCCTTCTATAAAATCCTGGAAATCCTTAAGACTTGAGAAGAACTTATCATTGTTTTTTATCTCTATAACTGTTACATACGTAGAATCATAGAAATCATAATCCGTACTAGCAACCTCACCGTAGGTTTTTCCAATAACCTTATTCTTTGTAAAGATGATCTTCCTTCCGTATATCTTGTTGATATCCTTTTGCATCTGTTCCATGGTATAACAGCTGCCGCAATCCTCTTCACAAGTAAAGCATGTTTCTCCCAGCTCGCATTGCTCATTGCCGCAGCATCTGCGTATTGGCACATGTTCACAAGCATTATCTTCTCCACTACATATATCTGTTGTGCACTTATCGCCATCGTCACAGTCGGCACAATTTATTTCCTGCGCATCTTTGATAGCATACCCTGTGATGGAGTTAGATGTCTTCTCAGCACAGCCTAGAAGCAGGATACAGAGCAAAATCACCAATATCTTTTTCATAAAACACCCACTAAACGAGTTAAATGTTTGATGTTTAAATATTTTTTGAAAAAAAAGTGAAAAAACCAAAATTCTTTGTTATCTTGTGGTGGTTACAAAATCGAAACATTTATATACCACCTATGCATACCATAATATAATACAAATTAAACGACCAAGAAAAACATATACACTAAAAACGTATTATGCTTTTTCTTAACTAGATTTAATTTATTGAGGTATAAAATATGGAAAGATTTAGAAGACTAGGAATACTAGAAAACATATTAAAAGTGATAAAAGAGGAGAATTTTGAGAAACCAAGTGAGATACAGGAAAAGTCAATCCCTTTAATTCTTGCTGGAAAGGATGTTATTGGAGGCTCAGCAACAGGCTCTGGAAAGACCTTGGCTTTTGGCTCAGGGATTATACAGAAGACTGAGAGAAGAAGAGGTATCCAGGCTGTTATTTTAACACCAACAAGAGAGCTTGCAGAGCAGATTAAAAAGGCATTAAAGAAATTCTCAAAACATAAGGGCTTAGAGGTAATTGCCATTTATGGAGGAGTTTCAATAAACCCTCAATTCCATAAACTAAGAGACGCAGATGTTGTAGTAGGCACTCCTGGAAGGATGCTTGACCATCTTCAAAGAGGAACTATTGATCTTAGGAATGTAAAAATCCTTGTTTTAGACGAAGCTGATAGAATGCTTGATATGGGGTTTATAGAGGATGTTGAGAAGATAATAAGCCAATGTCCTAAGGAAAGGCAGACAATGCTGTTTTCTGCAACAATCCCACCAGAACTGGCTGAGCTTTCAAGGAAATATATGAAAGATCCTGTTAAGGTTTCTGCAGAATCATATGTTGACCCAAAGAAATTAAAGCAGGTTTACTATGATGTGCAGGATAATCTGAAATTCTCCTTGCTTGTTCATTTGTTAAAACATGAGAAAGCAGCTCTTGTAATGGTTTTCTGCAACTCAAGAAAAACAGTAGATTTTGTTTCAAATAACCTAAGGACAAATGGAGTGGATGCTCAGGCAATACATGGAGGGTTTTCACAGTCACAAAGAGACAGGGCAATGAAGGAATTCCACTCAAAGAACGCTCATGTTCTTGTATGTACTGATGTAGCTGCTCGTGGACTTGATATCAAGGGTGTTTCACATGTTTATAATTACGATTCACCTAAAGAAAGCAAGCAATACATCCACAGAATAGGAAGAACAGCTAGAGCTGGAAAAGAAGGCATTGCAATTAATCTTATTGGTGGTAGAGACCATGAAAACTTCTCAAGGGTATTGAGGGACTATGATGTACAAATACCTAAAGAACAAACCCCTTACATAGAAAGAGTGCATATAAAATGGAGAGAAAGCCCAAGAGTAGGCTTTGGACATGGTCACAGTGGTTTTAGAGGCCATGGCAGACCAAGAGGCCATAGTGGGCCTAGGCATGGTTCAGGCCATAGCAGGCCAGGACACGGCAGAGGAACTCATAGAGGGCCTAGGCATTATCATAGGTAATTTTTTTAATTTAGAAATAGAACTCTTAACCCTCAACAGCAGCTTCTTTCTTAACTTCTGTCTTAGGTTCAACTTTAGGTGCTTCTTTAACTTCTTCCTTTGGAGCTTCTTTTGTCTCTGTTTTTGTTTCTTCTTTAACTTCTTCCTTTGGAGCATCTTTCTTCTCTACTTTGACTTCTTCAGTTTTAGGCTCTTCAGGCTTCTTAACTTCAGCCTTTTCTTCTTCAACTTCCTTCTTTTCCCCTGGTACCTCTTTTTCTTCAGCCACTTCAATTTCTTTTAGACCTCTTTTTGCCTTTTCTACTTTTATTGACCTTATGTCAAACATCTTCAAAGGGTATATTTTCCTGAATATGTCATAAAGAGCCGGCTGAAGCCTGCGGTTTATCAGGTTGGTAATCAGATCATCAAAGCTTGTTTTCCTGACCTTCTTGCTTACCTCCTCAGCAACCTTCTTGCCCAGCGATCTTCGTGCAGAACCTGTTGCTTTGGAAAATGTTATCAGGATTGGCTTTATCCTGACATGAGTCCCATCAGAGGTTCTGCAGACAAAGGATAAATCGATTTTATTCTTGCCGCGCCTTACAAGCCTCTTTACAGAAGAGGGCATCATCTCGTAGCCAACAACCTTTGTGTTTATCCTGCCCTCTTTAAGCCCGCTAGCCTCAAAGAATATGTTTATGTTTTGTTTCCTTACATCACTTACGACATTCATCAGATTTACAGAAAATGTTTTTCCAAGGAATGATTCAGGTTTAAAGAGTATAACCTCCCCAAGACTCTTGCCCCTAAACATCTCCGGAGCTACTATCTGATACCATTGTTTTTTTGCTTTCGTTACCTTAGGCATTTGAGTTGAGAAAATCTCCTCGATTTAAAAAGCTTTTTATTTTGTAGTCAGGTTTCTATCATCAATAAAAATAATCATTAGAAAACACGAAAAAATCGAAGATTTTTTGTGTCCCAGAAATCTTCGATTTCTATGAAATCAATAATTAGAAATAAATCCGATTTTTGCCTTCTTCTACACTTTAAAGCAAAAATCATCTGCTTACTTTCCTTTAAGCTAGAGTAGAAAGGAATGGCAGCAGATGAAAATTCCTGTAACATAGGGTAAAAAGGAATTTTCGGATTGAATTTTTTCCAATGTTGTTTTTTAATTGTTCTTAACATATTTAAAAGAAATCATACATCCAAATTAACGACTTCCTTAGCATGCTCTTCAATAAATCTACGCCTAGGCTCTACCTGGTCGCCCATTAGGATTGTAAATATCTTATCAGCTTCAACAGCATCTTCTATAGAAACCTTAAGCAGAGTTCTTTTCTCAGGGTTCATTGTGGTTTCCCACAACTGCTTTGGGTTCATCTCTCCAAGGCCTTTATATCTCTGCAGATTAATGCCCTCCTTGCCAATTTGGGCCAATAATTCCTTTAGTTTATCATCATTATACACATAATATTCCTGTTTCTGCTTCTTAACCTTATACAAAGGAGGCTGTGCTATATACACGTAACCTGCTTCAATCAATTCCTTTGCATATCTGTAGAAGAATGTTAAGAGTAAAGTCCTTATATGAGCTCCATCTACATCAGCGTCAGTCATAATAATGACTTTGTGATATCTTGCTCCAGCTAGCTTGAATTCGTCACCAATACCAGTGCCTATGGCAGTTATTATTGTCCTGATTTCTTCGTTCTGGAACATTTTTTCTAATCTTGCCTTTTCTACGTTTAGTATCTTGCCTCTTAAAGGCAGTATTGCCTGGAATGCTCTATTTCTGCCTTGCTTTGCAGAACCACCAGCTGAGTCGCCCTCAACAAGGTAAAGCTCGCATTTAGCAGGATCCTTCTCAGAACAATCTGCAAGTTTTCCAGGTAAAGAGCCTCTGTGTAAAGCGCCTTTTCTCCTAACCAATTCCTTTGCTTTTCTAGCAGCTTCTCTTGCCTCTGCTGCACTGGCTAATTTGCCGATTATCTGCTTTGATACAGGAGGATTCTCCTCCATAAAAGTGCTTAATTCTGAGCTGACAATAGAATCAACAATACCCTTAACCTCGCTGTTGCCTAATTTAGCTTTTGTCTGGCCTTCAAACTGCGGCTCTGGAATCTTAACAGATATAACCGCAGTTAAGCCCTCTCTTACATCATCACTTGTAAGCTTCCTGCCGTTATTCATCTTTTCAAGATACTTGTTCATTGTTCTTGTTAATGCAGTCTTAAAGCCAGATAGATGTGTGCCTCCATCCTGGGTGTTTATATTATTGGCAAAAGAGAAAATATTCTCCTGATATCCATCATTATACTGCATTGCTATCTCGATATCAACCTCATCTTTTAGTTTCTTAAAGTAAATTGGCTTGTGCAACGGAGTTTTGTTTTTATTCAGATATTCAACAAAAGAAACAATTCCACCTTCATAGCAGAACTCATGATGTTTGTCTGAGCGTTCATCCTCCACGCTTATCTTTAATCCTTTGTTTAGAAAAGCAAGCTCTCTAAATCTGCTTGATAAGGTATCGAAGTGAAACTCTCTGACTGGAAAGATCTCATCATCTGGCGTGAATGTTATCTTTGTTCCCCGTTTTTGTGTTTCGCCTATAACCTGCAGTTCATTTATAGGCTTGCCCCTTTCATATTTCTGCTGGTATATTTTATTGTCTCTCATAACCTCCACAATCAATGACTTTGATAATGCATTTGTAACAGAAATACCTACTCCGTGCAAGCCGCCGCTTACTTTGTATGTCTTTTTGTCAAACTTACCGCCTGCATGCAGTTTTGTCATAACTATTTCTACAGCTGGCCTGTTGAATTTTGGGTGCATATCAACAGGAATGCCTCTTCCATTATCAATAATTGTGATAGGGCCGTCTTTATGGATTATGATGTGAATTTCAGTGCAGAAACCAGCTAATGCTTCGTCTATAGAGTTATCAACAGCTTCATAGACCAAATGGTGCAGGCCGTCTAAGCTAGTGCCGCCTATATACATTGCAGGCCTTTTTCTAACAGCGCTTAAACCGCCTAAAACCTGTATATGCTCTGCTTTATAGCTTCCTTCATCCATTGTATTTCTCTGGCTAACTTGCCTTATTTTGTCGACGAAAAAACTAAGATTTTTCCACCCTCACATACACCTCAAAATACTCCATTCTTTATAAAGTTTTCGATTAAATTTTAGGGGTAGAGAGGCTGTATCTTAAGAATTTTAAGGAATTAGCATATTCGGGAAAGTGGTTAATAACCCTCAAAAACAATCTTTTTTCCAGCTTTTTCTAACACAGTTCTTGTCTGTTTTGCAGCTTTTACTTCACCAACAATCTTAGCTTTTTCCTTGTATTTTTCAGCTATTGAAAGGATAGAATCAGCATCTTTCTTTTTAGCTATTACAAAGAAACCCATGCCCATGTTGAACTTCTTGTACATCTGTTCATCGCTAAACCTTGCTTCTTTTTGAACTAGCTCAAAGATTGGCTGCGGCTTAATTGGATCATTAATTCTGAACCCAAACTTTCCCTTATACCTGTTTAGATTCTTTAACCCATAGCCAGTGTTATTTGCACCAACAACCTTGAATTTCTTTGAGATTGCAGCCATTGTCTTTACATAGATTCTTGTCGGCTCTAATAATAGCTTTCCAATTGTGCTTCCATCGAATTTATCATTTAGCTTATACTTTCCTTTGTATCTTTTTTTGAACTGTTTTCTCGTCTCAAAATCACCTTTCAAAAGCCTTAATCTTAAATCAGTATAGCCATTTGAATGAGGGCCAGAACTCTTTAAGGCGATTATTTTATCTCCTGGACTAATCTTAAAGTTAAGCGCACTTTTCTTAATAAATCCAATCATTGCGCCAGCAACATCAAAGCCATAACCTGGTTTTGTTGCTGAAATCAATTCATCAACAGAAGCTGTTTCACCTTTTCCTAAATTGATATGTATTGAGCTTTTTAGGATATCTGCTGCATCACACTGCAATAAACCTTTTGAAATGCCTTTTATTATCCCCCCTGTAATGCCTTTTTCCTGTATTTTTTCCTGGCATGCAATGTAATTTATGAATAGAAACGGGCTTACCTGTCCAAAAGTAGCCATGTCATTTGCATTCATAGCAACTAGATCAATCCCAATAGTGTGGTATATTCCCATTGCTTCTGCAAGAATTAACTTAGTTCCAACACCATCGCATGCAGTAGCAATATAATGATTAGGGCAGACTTTATTCTCGTATAACTCACAGAACAAACCTTTGCTTTGCTTGAGCATATTCTGCTTTAAAGAAGAAGGTATAGCACTCTTTATAGCTTCAACAGCCTTTGCCTCTCTTTTTTGATAATCTGCGCTCATTCTGGTATTTAGATATCTATTGACTTTATAAAAGTTATTATTGCAAAAATTATTTAAACTAGTTTCAATCAGCTACCATTATGCTCGGGATAATTTCAGATACACATGAGAATGTCTTCGGCATAAAGAAATCTGTTGATATTTTCAAGGCTATGGAATGTGATATGGTCATCCACTGCGGCGATATTATATCTCCAGGCACTGTACAGTTCTTCAAGGGTTTGAATATAAAATTCGTTAGAGGCAATTGTGATGGAGATGTAGAGATGTTAAACAAGAAAATCCAAGAGATTAATGGAGAATTCTTTGAAGATACTTATGAATTTGTATATGAAGGAAAGAAGTTTATTGCTTATCACGGCAAAGACCGGATGAAACTAAAGAAAATAGTAGAAGCTAGGCAGTATGATTATGTCTTAACTGGCCATACGCATAAAAAAGAGGATGTAAGGGTGAATAAAACTCGCGTGATAAACCCTGGTGCCCTTTATCCAACTGTGGAAGAGAAAACTGTTGCTGTTCTAAATGTTCCAAAAGACGAATTAAGGTTTATGGCGGTGAATAAGCCATTAGATAAATTTTAAAATAAGAGGAAAAGATCAATTTTGAAAATCAATAAAAAATATTATTAGAAAATAAAAAAACGGATTTTTGCTCTCTTCCTTACCAAAGGCAAAAATCATCCGCTGTATTCCTTTATGCCCTGACTTAAAGGGAGGTAACTGGATGAAAATTCCTTGAGCGTGGTTGTGAAAGGAATTTTCGGATTGAATTTTCATTGTTTTTTGTTTATTGATTTAAAATTAATGGTGATAAAAAATGACTGAAAACTGTATATTTTGCAAAATCGTTAAAGGAGACATCCCTTGCGCCAAGATCTTTGAAGACGACAAAGTTGTTGCTTTTCTTGATATTGCTCCAGCTAATAAAGGCCATGCCTTGATTGTAACTAAAAAACATTATGAAAATTTATTGGATGTTTCAGATGAGGTTCTGTGGGACTTAATGAACAAGGCTAAGAAAATAGCAAGAGCAATGTCGTCTGCGATAGGTGCGGAAGGCTTTAATATATTGATGAACAACAAGAAGGTAGCAGGCCAGTTAGTTCCTCACGCACATGTCCACATTATTCCGAGGTTCAAAGGAGACGGAATTAAGTTAAACTGGAAGACAAAGAAATACAAGGATAAAGAGATTGGCGTGTTTAAAGAGAAGATAGCAAAGTTTTTATAAAGCCCCTCTTTCTTATTTTCTACTTAATGCCGGGGTAGCTCAGTTGGTTAGAGCGCTAGACTCATAAGTCATTTGAGTGATGAGGCCTTTGCCGATGATATGATCTCAAAAGCGCTGAGCCATCTAGAGGTCGCGCGTTCAATTCTCGCCCCCGGCACTTTTTTTCTTATTTTTAGGTAGTTACATAAGAAAGTTTTATAAAATTCTTTATCTTCCATAATCCTATGGGTGAAGAAGCTGATTGTGAACATAGGTGGGTATACCTCCCAGAAAATAATAGCGGTGAGCATACAAAGAGAGGCCATTGTGTTGACTGCGATGGATTAGTAGACTTAACAAGAGGCTATGCCAAACATCCCAAACTGAGATGGGAGGAGGATGGACAGATTAACCCTGTTTTCGAAAAAAAAGATTTGGACATGTATAATATATTAACAAGACCAGGAGCAGATATTGAAGTGCTGGTAGCCCACCTTAGTACTTATGGAAATGTGTTGGACGATTTGCAAAAAAGCGGCATTTTAAGAATCGAGTGCACAGAAGAGGAAGGAGAAAGATTATCTGCTGACTATAAAGGTAAGGTCAAAGACTCTCCATTAGATGCTATTATGGTATTGAATAAACGAAAAAAAGAAGAGTGAATTTACTTAAACTTCCCTTCTTTTGACAAACCAACTATTGCCTGCCTTAGCTTTTCCATATGCTTTTCAAGGTCTGCCTGGATCTCATGGCATAGTTTCTTGCATAATACATGGCCTGATTTCTCAGCATCCTCTTTAGCATGCTTTTCCAGGTACCAAACAATCCTGCTGAAGTCATGCAGAAGCCTGATCTTATTATAATTACAGTCATCTATCAATTTTACCACCTCTTTTAGATTAATATTATTTTAGCTTTATTTATATTTTTCGATTTTAAACGCCAGGAGCAGGACTTTCATGCCATAATTTGCCGATTATTAGCTTTTGAACCTGCATGTCCTTGCGGACATTCGCTCTCTATCTTAAAATTCGAGGCGAACGCGTTAAACCAGATTCCGCCATCCTGGCAATAAGGATGAAATAAATAAGCTTAGTTTAAATTTGTTGCGTTAAAAATAAGAAATGCTCCCGCCGAGACTTTCTAGCCATAAGCACTGCTTAAAAGCATTTGAACTCGGGTCAGAGCCTTACGCCGCAACCGATTGCGAAGCGTCAGCTGAGCACGTGGGACTTTATGTCCCACCTTGCGTGTCAACCGAGCATAACCAGTTGCCCGAGAGGGCTCTATGCTTGGCCGGACTACACCACAGGAGCATAAAGGAGAGAAAAAGTAAGCTGATTTTTAAAGCTTACTTTAATATCTTACCTGTTTCTAGATACCAGAGATAGAGGTCAAGCTCTGCTAAGGTTATGTTTAGTTTTTTAGAAAGTTCTCTTAATAAATTTTCAATTTCCAGATATTTATTTTTGTTCAATGTTCTAGGTTTAGTGATTAACCTATTTTTCGATAATAAATCGATGATATGAAAATCAATGATTGCTAAATCATTATAGCCAATATTCCTTAAAAAATGACTTGCTTCTTTATAACCAAGACCTTTGATATTCTTGACTAACCATTCTCTTCTTTCGTTATCATCTTTGGAGGATTTAATGGTCTTTTTCAATGAATTCCTGTATTGATTTGATTCTGATATATATCCTGCTCTTTTAGTATGGAACCTGCATCCTAAACCCCTTAATTTGTTTCTTAATTTTGCTTTATTTAATCTTAAAAAATCATCCCCCACCCTGCAATGAACCTCAATGCATCTCTCTGCTGTTGAATTTGCTGTTAGAATGCAGAAACAAAGCTCCTTGAACCACTCTTTGCTCGATTTCTTGCCTAAGTTTTTGAATTCTTTTATTCTTTTAGCTATTAAATTCTTTATTTTTGATTTTTTTAGCTGATTTGTTTGGTTGATCAGGCTCATTTTAACTTTTCCCAAGATTCAATAGGCCCTTTCTTAACAATAAACAAAGGATGTGGCTTTATTTTTTTGGTTTTCATTAATTCTTTATATTTATCCGGGCTTCTTTTCTTCAGCTTTTTCTTTAAACGGCTGAACTCATACTTCATTTGCCTGTCATTAACAGTTATTTTAATTTTAGATTTCTTTTCAAGCTTCCTTTTATCAAACTTATAGCCTCTTTTCAAGGACTCCTCATAAACGTGGTGCAGATAAGTGTCAATAGCCTTTACAGGGTATTTTTGGTTCTTGAATCTAATCAGCTGAGGATGACTCTTATACCTATTTGTTTTGCCTTGAAGAACTTTCTTAGCTAACAAAGACTCTCTCCAAAGACCTAAAAGCCCTTTGCAGTCCAGATATCCGGGATGGATGCTCCATAATCTCATGATAAGAAATAATTAAAAACAATAAAAACCTATTCCCCAACTTCTTCCTTTACTTCTTCTTTTCCAGCTTCTAGCTCCTTAACTTGCTGTTTGTCTCTGTTCAACAACAATGCCTGAAATTCTCCTACATGCGTCTTCTCTTCTTTTGCTATATCCAAAAGCATTTTCTTTATGTTCTTGTCTTTAGCCATAGCTGCCATCTGCTCATAAAGGTTTACTGCATCAAGCTCAGCTATGATTCCTACTCTAAGTATTTCTTTATCTAGATCTGCTGGGTTTACTTTGCTAAGATTTTTTGGTATATCAGATAACATTTTTTCACCTCTTTATCCAGATTTCCATAAACCATGGACATTGCAGAGTGCTCTTGCCTTTAACCCTTCTGTGTTTGCAAGGCAGAACTCAGCTACTGGCTCATCGCCTGGCTTAAGCCTTTTGCCAATAACTATGCTGCTGTCTTTAACAAGCTGTATAAGCTCAATATAATGATTTTCCTCCATTGGATGAGGTACAGAGCCAACCTTAACCCTCACTCCAGCGTCAGTTGTTTCTATCACTGGAACATGCTTTTCTTTTCCTTCATCTACTGTTTTTTCCTCAAGAAGCGCCATTGGCTTACCGCAGCAGACTAGTTTGCCATCATGAGCCTCAATAACTGAAACAATATTTCCGCAGATTCCGCATTTATAGATTGCATTTTGTTTTGCCATTTTACACCTCTTATCTAAATTCCTCCGCCAATCAAAGAGCCAATAAAATAAGTGATTACAGCAGCAATTGTTCCTACCAAGAACATCTCTAAGCCAGATCTCCATGGATTCCTTCCAGTAGCAACTGTTCTTCCTGCACCTATGAGGAAAAATCCAGATAAAGACAAGATAATCGCAGTCTTGAATGCCAAACTTTCCATGAATACAAAAGGTAAAACCGGAACTGCAGCACCAATTGTAAATGAAAGCCCTGATGCTAATGCTGCTTTATATGGTGAGCCAAGCTCTTCTGGATTTAAGCCAAGCTCTTCCCTGGCCATTGTTGCTAATGCTACATCATGGTTGGACATTATCCTCTTAGCAATTCTCTTGGCTGTTTTTGCAGTAATCCCTTTTAGCTCATACATTAAGGCAAGCTCTTCTTCCTCTGCTTTTGGCATTGTTTTTAGCTCTGTCTTTTCCATCTCAATATGCTTCTGCAAAACCTCTTTCTCTGCTTTAACTGAAACAAATGCACCAGCAGCCATTGAGATTGCACCAGCAACAGCTCCTGCCAAGCCAGCTAAAAGGACTATAGCGTTTGATACAGCTGCGCCTGCTACACCAGCTATTAAGGAAAAGGTTGATAATAAGCCGTCATTCATCCCAAAGATAATGTCTCTTATGGATTCGCCGCCTTTATGCCATCTCTCTCCTGTAATAGGGACTTTTTTCCCAGCCATTTCTGTCAATATTTTTGAATGGCTTTTTTCGTCTGGAATGATTTTTGTTAGTTTCTTTGTTGATTCAGGATCATTTAATTTTTTTATCTGCGAAGTATAGCCTTTTACAGCGGTTCCTTCTGATTTTTCTAGAATATCAAGCAAGGCATTATGGCCAAGTACTTTTCCAAGAAAGCTTAGAACCTTTGCTTTAGCTTTTGGCTTAAAGCCTGGCTTTACTCCAAGCTTCTTTAATTCATCTTCCCAAATACCTGCATGCTCTGACTCAATCTTTGCTAATTTCCTGTAGATTTTCTTCTTTTTAGGCTCTTTTTCCTGCTCTGCCATCTGTGAATAGAGCATAACAGCTTCTTTTTCGTCCTGCCAATTTGCCAGGAAAATCTTTGTTTTTTTGTTGTTTTTCATCCCTCAACAACCCATTTCTCTTCTTCAGCAAAGAAATGCTCTGGATTTTGAATATATTCGTAAGCATTTTGTATCAGATGATAATGTGCATTTTCCTGCTCCATCAGCCACTTAAAGAATTTCTTTAGCTCTTCATCATCTGTCTGGTGGAACTGTTTTTCATAGAATTCGTAAGACTTCTTTTCCAGCTCTAATGCTGTTTTATGCGCTTCTATATCATCATCACTTAGCTCTGTTTTTACCTTGAACTCCTCTGTAGTTGTTGAAAAGAATTTTTTTGTATCCTCAAGCTTATCCCCTTTTAATTCGATTTTCTCTTTTTCCGTATATCCTTTAATTTCTTCAATATGGTTAAGTTCCTGTTCAGCAAGATACCTGAATGTTCTTGCAACAATCGGGTTTTCAGTCTTTTTTGAGGTTTCCTCATAAATCTTATGGCCTTTTTCCTCAAAATCCAGGGCTGTCTGAAATGCCTCTTTTAGATCCATTTTTCACCTCTTGAGAATACTGCATCAGACGCATATTTAACTTTTTCGCTGTGAGCGCAACTTCTCAATCTTAATGTCTTTACCAGGAGCTTTAACTGCAATTATGCGGCCTTTAATCGGCTCTTCACAATTAACTGACTCTTTTGGGTAGTCTGCATAAGTGCTGGATGTGAAAAGGGTTATGCACCTTCCGTTAAAAGACAGGCCTTTTGATGTATAGTCATGGCCTCTGATAAGGGTTTGTTTATTGATATCAGCCATTACTTCTACAAAAAATAGCTTTCCGTATAAGACAGCATTCTCTACTCCCCTATTCCATTCCTGGATTATCTTTTTAGGCTCATTCAATGATTCATTCCATAGAACCTGGTCAAGTATTTTGTTGTCTCCTGTAATCTTTCCTTTTGGAACAGACTCTATTTCCTTTAAGCTCTTAATCTTAGGCAGTCCTCCATGCAAGGCAATTATCTTACTGGTTACAGCTGCAAGAGGCATGTATGAAAAAACATCATTGAATAATGCCCAGGTCTTTTGGCTCCATACCTGCGATACATTGGTTCTAAACCCAAATACATCATTCACTCTTGGATCTTCATGGTTTCCTCTCAAAAGGATAAGGTTCTTTTTGGTTAATTTTATGTAAAAGAGATATAATACATTCCTGATATCTCCATAATCCTCAAAAGCCCTGTCTACATAGTCCCCTGTAAACACCACAATGCTGCTATCCAAGTACTTCTCTATAATCTTTTTTGATGCGTCATAATCTCCATGAGTGTCTCCTACAAAGATGATTTTCTTTTTTTCTGGAAGTTTTATTAGCTGTTTTTCAGCTTTGAATTTTTGCTTTAAATCCATTAGGAAGCCATATAAAAGAGATTCATCTACCCTAATAAGCGGAATCTTGCCTAATGCTGCATTCTTTATAACCTGGTATGAAGGCATAGGTATAAGAAAGAGCTCTTCTTATTTAAACGTTAACTTACTCCTCAACAAAAACCCTTCCAAAGAAGATTGGGTCTACTAGTTTTATGATGCTGTATTTTCCAGGCTCTTCAAAGGTATAGCTGTAGGACTCTTCAGGCCCTAGTTTTGCGCTGAATGTGTCTTTTGGACCGCTGATCATAATAGATACTTCGTATTGGTTAGTCCATTCAACTGTATCTCCTGGCTTAATGGCGACCTCACCTGGGATGAATTTACCTGAGGATATATTCACCCCCACAATATTTGATGTTTGCCCCTGAGGCACTTCAGGTGGTTCTTCAGGTTCTGGCTCTTCTTTAAGTGGCTCTTTTGGCGGTTCTTCCGGTGGTTCATCAACTTCAGGCTGCTCAACAGGCTCTTTCATAAGAGTTGGAGTCTCATCAAGAGCTTCTATGTTCCCCCTGCTAATCTTTACAGTTGCACAGCCTGTTAGAAAGACTAACGCCAATACGATGATAAATATATTTTTCATTTTATCACACCACATACCCCTGATATTAACGCCGCGGCCCGGACTTTCAAAGTCAATGGCACCTCTTTTGTATTTGTTAAGTCAGGCAACAAGCAAAGCTCATGCCTCACCATTGATCTTTTTGAACCGGGAGATCCCGAAGGAAACAAGCTTATTGCATGCCATAAATCTGCTTTGAACGCCATAAATCTCTTCGAGATTTAATGTCTCGCAAATTTAATATCACCACTCCAAGCTTGCGCAGTACCAGGTTGTGCCACCGCGGCATCAAGGAATGTGGTATTATATTTATATTTAAAGGTTTGTTAAATCAATTTTAAAGATCAATTTGAAAAAATTCAATGAACGAAAAATAAAAAATCTGATTTTTGCTTTCTTCTCTTACTTAAGGCAAAAATCATCCGCTGTATTCCTTTATGCTCTGACTTAAAGGGAAGTAATTGGATGAAAATTCCTTGAGCGTAGTTGTGAAAGGAATTTTCAGATTTAATTTTATTTTTCTATTGTTATTTTTTTATTGGTCTTAACCATATATCTTAGTTAATTATATAAACAAAAGGATTAATCTAAAACCATGGTCATAAGATACAAACAATTATGCACGAGATGCAAGAAAAACTATGTAACTATCACTCATAAACAAAGATATGCAGTCTGCTATGAATGCCAAATGAAGTATCTTGAAGGAGAAATCAAAGACCCAAAAATGAAGAAGTTCTTTGACATTCCTGAGGAATTCTATAAACAAAATTCATTCCTTGCTGACATTAAGTTAAATTATCTTAAGTTTGGCAAGTTGACTGAAAAGCAGATAGAAGCGTTTAAGAGAACAGTAGGAAGACTAAAAAAGGCAAAATCTTAGAATCACTCAACCATCTCAATCTCGATATTAAGGCCTTCTTGAATAAAACTATATCAAAAAAGAAAAATTTAAGCAGCCTTATAATCAACTTTTGATTCTAAGAAAACACTTCCTGGTGCAGGTGCTGATCCTGGAGTTGCTGGGTCTGCTGGTGCTCCTGGTGCAGGTGCTGATCCTGGAGTTGCTGGGTCTGCTGGTGCTCCTGGTGCAGGTGCTGCTGGAACCGGATAAAATGCGTCTAACTCGCCACATAATTCAGTATTGATTGCCTCTACAGTTCTTCTGTAAAGCCCTTCTGCTTTTGGTGGAAGTGGCAGTTGGTCTGGACCTCCAAAACAACCTGGTTTTGAACCACTTATGGTTCTTTCGCCAGTTTCTGGAACCATGTCTCTATCTTTATCATATAAAACCCAAGTTAAATCGCCTTTAACAAGTGTAAGTTTTATTGTTCCATCGGTAAGTGATTCTAAAGTAACATTATCAGAATCTCCTAATAGTTTTGGACCGTAAAGTATATTAGGTTCTGGTTCTGGTGTAGGAGCAGGTGGTGTAGCAGTTGGTGTTGGAATTGATGCTGTTGCCCTAGCAGCTGCCCTTCTTTGAGCTTCTGCAAGAGCTCTATCATAAGCAGGTTTTGAGCCTGGTGGAAGTGGCGGTTGGCCTGAACCTCCAAAATAACCTGGAGGGCCGTTTCCTACAGTTACTTCAAGAGTATCTGGATCACCGTCTTCTCCGTCTCCGCTTAATATTGAGGTTGCATCTCTTGTTTTTATTGTAACGTTACGTGCTTTTTCATCAACAGCTTCTACAGAATAATAAGAATTATTACCACTATCACGCCATTCAGCTATAACATTCTTTGGCTTTTTGCCACAACCTGCTGCTGCCAAAAGTGCGACAAGAGCCACAATATATGTTCTGAATCCCATACTAATATCCTCCATATAATTATTATATAGGGGAGGAGTTAAAAGGAATTTATAAAGCTTTCTATCTTTTATCTCTTTGCAGTAGTAAATAGGTAATACAACCTAGCTTTAGGTATCTATTAACTATCTATAGAAAAGAAGATTTAGAATTACTCAACCATCTCAATCTCTATATTAAGGCCTTCTGGGATATGAACCCTCATAACCAGCCTTAAGGCACGCTCATTAAGGCCTAGGTCTATAAGCCTTTTATGAATTCGCATCTCATAACGCTCCCATGTAGAAGTTCCGCCGCCGTCAGGGCCTTTCCTTGTTGTGACCTGAAGCTTTTTAGTAGGCAATGGTATTGGACCACGCATATCTACACCAATCTTATCGGCAATATCCTTTATTGCGCCTGATACTTCGTTTACCTTGTTTATATCAATGCTTGCTAGTTTTATTCTTGCCTTCTGTACCATCTACCTACCTCATGATAAGACTCGGTTCACCATGATCGGAACAAGTCCTTAATAAAAATGAAATAAAAAATTAACTTTTCTTAACCAAGTCTATACACATTCCAGCTGCAACTGTTGCGCCAGAATCCCTGACAGCAAACCGCGACATCTGTGGTATATCCTTCTGCTTCTCAATCACCAAAGGCTGAACTGGCTTTATCTTGACAATTGCTGCATCTCCGTTCTTGATGAAGTCTGGGTTCTCTGCAACAACCTCGCCAGTTGCTGGGTTAAGCTTTTTCTCTATCGCAGTTACCTGGCATGCAACCTGTGCTGTGTGGATATGGAATACAGGTGTGTAGCCGACTGTGATAACAGTTGGATGGTTCAGAACAACCATCTGAGCTGTAAATTCTGAAGCAATTGTTGGAACGTTGTCAGCATGGCCAAGTACGTCTCCACGAGCTATGTCTTTCTTGCCAATGCCCCTTACGTTAAAGCCAACATTGTCGCCAGGCTCTGCTTTTTGCAGTTGCTCATGGTGCATTTCGATTGACTTGACTTCACCAGGAACTCCTTTTCCTTCTCTTCCTGGAACAACAATAACCTTGTCGCCAACCTTCATAACTCCTGTCTCAACCCTTCCAACAGGAACTACGCCAATGCCTGTGATGTTATAGACATCCTGGATAGGAAGCCTTAATGGAAGCTCTGTTGGTTTTTCAGGTGGAGCTATTGTGTCCATTGTTTCTAACAAAGTTCCGCTTTTGGACCATGGCATCTTGTCTGTTTTCTTTGCAACATTATCTCCAGTTAAAGCTGCTACAGGAACAAATGGAACTTTGCTTGGGTCATAGCCAACTGTCTTAAGCAAGCCAGATACAAGATCTTTTAACTTGTTGAACTTTGCTTCATCGTACTTAACAGCATCCATCTTGTTTATTGCAACGATTAACTGGTTTACTCCAAGTGTTCTGGCAAGGAACACGTGCTCTTTTGTCTGAGGCTGCAGCTCAGTATCTGTTGCAGCCACAACTAAGACGCCAGCATCTGCCTGTGATGCACCTGTAATCATGTTCTTGATGAAATCCTTGTGGCCAGGAGCATCAATTATTGTGAAGTAATATTTTGGTGTTTCAAACTTCTTATGGGCAAGGTCAATTGTCAAGCCACGCTCCTGCTCTTCCTTTAGATTGTCCATTACAAAAGCAAACTCGAAACCAGCTTTACCCAGTTCCTGTGCCTTTTCCTTTAATTTCCTCATAGCCTGTTCGTCGATAGCTCCTGTATCGTATAGAAGTCTACCTACATTTGTTGATTTTCCAGCATCAACATGCCCGATGAATACCAAGTTTATATGTATTTTTTCAGCCATATTCAACCCTCCAATTTTGTTGTTTTTAGTCTAATTCCACGAGTTGGAATTTAATAAGCATTTATAAATGTTATTGTTTTTCTCTTCTATTAAACACAGGCTCCCTTAGTTGTGTACTAGTGGGGAGGATCCAAATAAAATTGCCGAAGGCAATTTTATACTCCAACTTGAGCTTCTGTCAATCCTTTTCTCTCTCTAATCTTTTTTATGACTCTCTCCTGCAATTCATGAGGCAGTTTTTCAAACATCTGGTCAACTAAAAATGAATTGCCTCTTCCGCCTGTTGCTGAGCGTAAATCAGAGCTCCACCCAAACATCTCTCCAACAGGCATTTTGGCTTTGACTACAACTAATGAGCCTTCCTGCTGCATATCAAGCAGCTGCCCGCGTTTATTCTGTATCAGCTTTGAGATATCTCCCATATATTCAGCAGGAGCCTCTATCTGCAGTATCTGCAACGGCTCGTAGATTAAAGGGCCTGCAGTCATGATTGCACCTCTTATTCCGTCTCTTACAGCAGGATAAACCTGTGCTGGTCCTCTATGGATTGCATCTTCGTGCAGCTTCATATCTGTAACAGTAACCTTTGCCCCGATGCAGGGCTCTCTTGCCAAAGGGCCTGAGCCCATAACATCCTCAAACATATCAAGGACCATCTCCATAACCTCTCCGCCATGGACAAGGCCGCGAGTACCATCTACGAATATGCTGCCCTTGAAGATATCCTTTACCTTCAATGCTTCTTTTGAGTCCATGCCAAGCTCAACAAGCTTATCCCTTAATACCAAATCCTTTTTCTTGATCCTCATTTGAGGCAGGTCTTTGGCTTTGATTGCTTTGTACATGGCACCACTCAAAGGCTCGACAATGAAATAAAACTTATTGTGCTTGTTGGGTGTTTTTCCTTCTATCTCCTGCGATTTCTTTGTTATGGCTTCTCTGTAAACAACAATCGGAGGGCTTGTTTTAACATCAACCCCTTTCTCTGACTTGATTCTGTTCTCAATAACCTCCAGGTGTAATTCACCCATACCGTGCATTAAATGCTCTCCTGTTTCCTCATTGATTTCAATCTGGATTGTAGGATCTTCCTTGGCTACCATTCTTAGAACTTCAATAAGCTTTGGCAGGTCAGAAGGTTTTGAAGCTTCGATTGCCTTTGTAATTACAGGCTCAAAGATGTGTGTTATCTCTTCAAAGGGCTCTGTTGGTGTCAGGGTTACTGTCTCACCAGCAAAGGATTTTACTCCACCGATGCCGATAATGTTTCCAGCTGGAACATTGTCAACAATCTCTCTTTTTGCGCCATTGTATATGAAAACCTGCTGCACTCTTGATTGCTGTTTGCCTCTGTTCAGATAAACCTCTGTGCCCTTTTTCATGGTTCCTGAGAATAATCTTCCGCCAGAGATCTCTCCTGCTTGTGGGTCAACAACTATCTTTGTAATTACAAAGAATAATGGGCCGTTAGGGTCGCAGTTAAGCAATGCCTTGCCTTCCTCGCTTTCCAATTCGCCGTGCCAGATCTTTGGAATCCTGTATTTCTGCGCCTCAATGGGGTTTGGATGGTGTTTTATCACAATATTAAGTATAACCTTATGGATTGGAGCTTTCTTTGCAAGCTCTTTTACAGCAGCCTCATCACCGCTTTTGTAGGCGTCTATAACATCCTTGAAAGTGATTCCTGTCTTCTGCATATAAGGAAGTGATAAAGCCCAGTTATGGAATGCTGAGCCAAAGGCAACCTGGCCTTCCTGCACATTAACCTGCCATTTTTCCTTGTACTCCTGCGGCGCGATGTCTTTAATCAGTCTGTTAACATGAGCAATTATCTTTATGAACCTTTCCTGCATCTTTTCCGGGGTTAATTCTAATTCTTTAATTAACCTGTCAACCTTGTTTATGAAAAGGACCGGCTTTACATTTTCCCTTAAAGCCTGCCTTACAACAGTTTCTGTCTGCGGCATAACACCCTCGACAGCGCAGCATAGGATTATTGTGCCGTCAATTGCACGCATTGCCCTTGTTACATCGCCGCCAAAATCAACGTGGCCTGGTGTGTCCAGTAAGTTAATCAGGTATTCCTTTCCCTCAAAATCATGCACCATTGAGACAGAAGCAGTATCAATTGTTATTCCCCTTGTTCTCTCATCTTCATGAAAATCCATGACAAGCTGTTTTCCTGCCAATTCCACTGACATCATACCTGCCCCAGCTAATAGGTTGTCTGTAAAGGTTGTTTTTCCGTGGTCTATATGTGCAGAGGTGCAGATATTCCTTATCTGCTCAGGGTTTTTCATTATTCTCTGTACTCTGTCAGCCATTCGTTCTGCCATAGTTGCTCACTCCTTATCCTTCCAGAAATATTCCAGTTTTTTGACTTCTCTTGTTTTGATAGGATAGATAGTCTCAACAAGTTCTCCGGGCCTGAACCACAGCTTGATTTCCCTTTCAGCGTCTTTTGGATTTTCAGATGCATGAACCACATTCTCAAAAACACCCTTGGTTGTTATCCTGCCATATTTGCCTCTTATGCTTATCGGCTCTGCCTTCTCCGGGTTTGTAGCACCAACTACATCCCTTACCTTTTTGCATGCTTCCTCTCCATGATAGACTAAGGCTAACACCCTTTTTGTGTGGAATTCTCCCATTATGTATTTTATTAATTCGTCAAAGAA
The DNA here is from genome assembly GCA_019322805.1 of Candidatus Woesearchaeota archaeon. Classification (GTDB taxonomy): domain Archaea; phylum Nanobdellota; class Nanobdellia; order Woesearchaeales; family JAHWIC01; genus JAHWIC01. The sequence continues at coordinate 34,534 of JAHWIC010000004.1, forward strand.
TTCCTCTTCCTTTAAATGCTGGTAATGTTCCTCTGCCAGTTCCCTTGTAACCTGGACTATCTTTGCGCCTACTATTATTAATTCTGTCTTAGAGAGCATGCTAAGGATGTCTCCTGTCAATGATTTTTTTAATCCGTCTGGTTTTACCAGGATTAAGCATTGTTCAGGTTTTTTCATCTTACTTCTCATACCTCTTTGTCCATCTTGTTGTGATAGACTTTCTTTTCAGCTTTAACTGGTTTTTTTCACATTTTGAAGAACAAAAATAGATTATCTTTGCGTCTTTCTGCACATACATCTTTCCTACTCCCTTCCTCAATACTTCGCCGCAAAAAGTGCATTTTACCATTTTAAGTGCTGCCTCTTCCAGCTTTTGTTAACTGCCTTGCTTCGATCTCTGTTTCTCTAAGCATCAAGATGTCACCTTTTTGAATAGGGCCTTTAACATTCCTTCTTAGGATCTTGTTTTTATCTCTTCCGTCCAATATCTTGCATCTCACCTGTATGGCTTCTCCTCTTGTTCCTGTTCTTCCTACTACCTCTTCAACACTTGCAGGGAATGCCATTGAGAACCTTACTGCTCCTTTCTTTTCTTCTTCTTTTCTTCCTCTTCTGGACCTTTCTGGTCTTCTACCTTCAGGTGCTCTACCTTCTGGTCTTCTAGCCTCAGGTCTTTTAGGCTGTTCTGGCATTTTTATTCCTTCTCAGCTTTTTCTTCAGGAGCTTCTTTAGGTTCTTCCTTTGGAGCTTCTTTCTTTTCTTCTTTTTTCTCTTCCTTGGCTTTCTTTTCTTCTTTTTTTGCTTCTTTAGATTCTTCCTTTTCTTCAGGTTTTTCTTCTTTTGGAGCTTCTTTTGCTTCTTTGCCTTTTGAAGCCTTAGCAGCTAACTCCCTCACTATTGACTTTGCTTCCCCTTCTTGGACTATAGCAACGCTGCTTGTGCCTCTTTCTATTCCAGCAGCTGCACCTAATTCTTCCTTGCTGGGAACTTCCATGCAGGTTATTCCTTTCTCTTTACAAATAACAGGAATATGCATTACAATCTCCGGCGGAGTAACATCCTTTGCAACAACAACTAATTTAGCTTCTCCTTTTTCAATTGCTTTTGTTGCTTCGTTTGTTCCTTTTCTTAATTTGCCTGTAGCTTTTGCTACTTCAACAGCTTCGTATATTCTATCTAGTTCTTTATCAACCATTTTAATCCTCCTCAAGGTTACAAATATAAGATTTTGTTACCTCAATCACTTCTCTTCACAGAGAAGATCATTCATCATTGGTTAAAGTTGGAAATTAAGGTTGGTTTTTAAAGGTTTCTAATAAAAAATGAGATTATAAAGTCAAAAAAAGCAAGATTTATAAACGACAGGGATATGCACATTAAATAGTCGGAAATATTCAATCTATTCTTAACAGCGTGAGGATTTTTCTGATCAAAATTTTAGGAAGGTTTTAAGATGATATGTAAAGAATGCAAAGGAACGAAAATAGGCACCCGGACAAATTATTCACACGGTAAGAAGTCAAAGTCAATTACAACCGGGTTTTGTAAAAACTGCGGTTCAGCCAATATTGAAACGGGCAGAGAGGATAATAGAAAAAAGAGGAACCGAAGAAGATAGCAGGATGGTTGAATATAACATAGTCAAATATTGCAGGATATGCAGAGAGAGGTTTGTGGTAGGCAGGCGCGAATCAAAGAAACAGTTCTGCGATAAATGCCAAGTGAAAGTAGATAAAGAAAGAAAAAGTACAAGTAAATAAGGAGGAAAAAATGGAAACAATGAAAATCAGAGATTTTCAAGCTTCCATTTTTTTGGAGGAAAAAAATGGAAGGAACAGTAAAATTTTTTAATGCCGGAAAAGGCTTCGGGTTCATAGCCGGAGACGACGGAAAGGAGTATTTTGTGCATAAGACAGCACTAGGAGAAGGTGTAACCCTGAACGAGAACGACGCTGTCACATTCGACGTAGAGGAAGGCGACAGGGGCCCAAAAGCAGTTAATGTGAAAAAGAAGTAAAACCTGCAAAAACTAAACTAGAAAACTATTTCTGTTTTTTTTGAATTTTGTTTTTTTTATTGTTATTAGATTGCTGAGTTTCGAGTAAAGCCATTGGTTGGTTTGATCTTTTAAATAAGAAATAAAGGATTACTTAGTTATTTACCTTGATACTCCTTAACAGCCTTCATCAGCTCATCCTTATCAAAGTCAGGCCAGTTCTTCTCGCTAAAATAAATGTGAGAATGTGCTGAGTCCCAAAGTAATAAGCCGGCAGTTGTTCTTTCACGGCCGTTCTTGATGATGATGTCAGGCGGCAGGAAATAAGACGAGTAAATGTTCTCTTTAATTAAATCAGCATTTATTGCATCAGGGCTTAATTTATCAGCAGTTATCTGCCTGGCAATAAGCTTACAGGCATCAACAATTTCTTCATTGCCGTCATAATTAATGCAAAAATTGACAAAGAATGAATCATAATCACGGGTGTCATCAAGGACCTTCTTAATTGCATCAACAAGCCTGCCAGGCATGTCATACCATTTGCCTAAGACAGATACTTTTATCTTATTGGAATTAATCAGCTCACTGCCAGATAAACTGGAAAACAGATCAGTAACAGCAGAAACAACCTGTGAAAAGATTTCAGGCTTTTTCCTGGTTTCTTCAGCCATTAGGTAGATTGTTATTATTGGTATCTTATGGATTACCTGGATGTCTATTATATTGTTAATAATTGCAAAGCTTCTTTTGAAGGCTTCTTCAAAGGAAACCTCATGCTTGATAGCCCATGAGGTAGTGCCGTTTGTAGTGATAGCTATGTGTTTTGGGGTTTTGAAAGCTGCCCCTGCTTCCTTCTCCTTCTTTAGAATTCTGAATCTTTCAAGCATTTTTAAGCTATTTTACTATCAAAGAGTAAAGCATAGGGGTTTATAAAGATTATTAGTTTTGCAGTCAACAAAACAGTTAACTTTATAAAGGGGTAATTAATTCTGGCTTTCGATGGCAAGACAATTTCTCTTTAGATAAAACGCTATAAAATAGTCCCAGCTGTCTAGAGAGAGTCTGCTATGCAGTAAGCCCTGGTAGTGTAGTTCGGCCTAGCATGAAGCCCTGTCGAGTCCGGCGCGCCATAAATCGCTTCGCGATTTAAAGTCGCTGCATAGAAAGGCTTCGACCCGGGTTCAAAAAGACCGATTATTAATGATAATTCGTCATGAAAGTCCCGGCCAGGGCGTTTTTTCAAACACGAAAAACGCGGGCCGGTAGCTCAGCCTGGTACCTGGCGAGGATTATATCCGAGCCTCGCAGGCGGGAGAGAGCGCCTCACTTTTATGGCGAAAATGCCTAAAGTGATGAGGCGGTCGCGAGTTCGAAAAAAAGCAGTAAGCTTTTGCGAAAGTCTCGTCCGGCCCATTCATAATCAAGCTGTAAAATGGTCAGAAAAAAACTAAAGATAGACAAGCATTCTCTCATACCAAAGCACATGAGATTAAGTGAGAAGGAAAAAGAGGCAGTGCTTAAGAAATACAACATAACACTAAATGAGCTTCCAAAGATCCTAAAGAACGACCCTGCGATACAAAAGCTGGGCGCAAAATCAGGGGATGTAATAAAGATCGTAAGAAAGAGCCCAACAGCCGGAGAGGCTGTTTTCTATAGAGGAGTTATCAATGTATAAATACAGCAAAACATTAATCAAAAAGTATTTTGAAGAACAGAGTTTTGTTGATTCAAACATAGCTTCATTCAATAATTTTATCGACAAGGAACTGCAGAGTATTGTGGAAGAAAACAAGGAGGTTGTTCCTACAATTATCCCTCACAACGTCGATAACTTCAAGATAAGGTTTGACAAGATATGGGTAACAAAGCCTGAGATAACTGAAGCTGACGGCAGCAAGAGAAAGGTGTACCCGGTTGAAGCAAGGCTGAGAAAGATAACTTATTCTGCCCCAATCTTCATTGAGGTCAGTGCACACATTAACGATGTGCAAAGGGAAAGCTTCACAACACAGATTGGAAACCTGCCAATAATGCTGAAAAGCAAGGCCTGCCATCTTAACAAGCTTAACAAGGAAGAGCTTGTGCAGCATGGTGAAGACCCTAATGACCCTGGAGGGTATTTCATAATAAACGGAACAGAAAAGGTGCTTATCAGCATTGAGGATTTGGCGGCCAACAAGCTGTTGGTTGAAAAGAACGCAACAGGCCCAAGCGCGTATAGGGGAAGGCTCTTCTCAGAAAGGGGCTCATTCAAGATACCCCATACATTAGAAAAGATGAAGGACGGCATATTCTATCTCACATTCACAAGGGTCCAAAGAATTCCAATAATCCTGATAATCAAGGCATTAGGCCTATTAAAAGACGAGGAGATTGTAAAATTTGTCTCAACTGAAAAACAATTTGATGAGGTCCTGCTAAACCTGTTGGAATTTGTTGAGGTAAAAACGGTTGATGACGCACTGGATGTAATAGCTAAAAAGATTGGCATAACCCAGACAAAAGAGATCAGGATAGAGCGTATGAAGGAGATAATCGACAAATACCTTCTTCCCCATTTAGGAGTTGAGCCTCAGCAAAGAATCTTGAAAGCATACAATCTATGCAAAATCATAAAAAAGTACATTAATGTTTCAAACGAAGACCTGTCAACTGACGACAAAGACCATTATATGAACAAGAGATTAAAGCTGTCGGGAGACCTTCTTGCAGACCTTATAAGAGTTAACCTTAAGGTGCTGATTGGGGACCTATTATACAACTTCCAGAGGATTGTTAAGAGAGGCAAGTTCCCGAGCATAAAAGTCATAATAAGGGAAAAGCTCCTAACACAAAGGGTATATTCGTCCATGGCAACAGGCACCTGGGTTGGAGGAAGAAAGGGAATAAGCCAGAGGATACAGCGTTTAAACTTCCTGGAAACCCTATCACACCTGCAGAGAGTTGTCAGCCCATTGTCAGCGTCACAGGAAAACTTTGAAGCCAGAGAACTGCACTCAACGCATCTGGGAAGGCTATGCCCAATTGAAACCCCTGAAGGAACAAATATCGGGTTGAGGAAGAACCTGTCCTTATTATGCAATATCTCCAATGACTCAGATGAGGAAGAGCTCCAGAAGAAACTGGTTAACCTAGGATTAAAGCAGGTAAAATGAGCGAAGTATATCTGAACAGCAAATTTGTAGGCTGGATCGAAGAGCCTAATTCTTTTATAGAGGGTATACGCTCAGAAAGAAGAAAAGGCAACATACAGGATAATGTAAATGTAAAGTATGATGAATCATCAGAGCATGTTCATATCGAATGCCTGAGAGGCCGTGCAAGAAGGCCATTGATAGTTGTGAAGGAAGGAAGGCCTTTATTAACAGAAAAGCATGTGAAGCAGCTTGAAAAGAATGAGATAGCATGGTCTGACCTGGTAAAGCAGGGTGTTGTAGAGTACCTTGATGCAGATGAAGAGGAAAATGCATTAATTGCGTTCTTTGAGAAAGACCTTACTAATGAGCATACACACCTTGAGATAACTCCTTTAGCTATGCTTGGTTTATGCACATCACTCGTTCCATATGCTAATTTTAACCAGTCAACAAGATTGAATGCAGGAAGCAAGAACCAAAAGCAGGCCTTAGGATTTTATGCAGCTAATTTTGCTGTGAGAATGGATATGGATGTTAACATTCTGCACACCCCTCAAATACCGATAACCCAGACAATAATCCACGACATAAGTGATTATGAAAGCCATCCAGCAGGACAGAATATTGTGGTAGCGATAATGAGCTACAAAGGCTACAATATGGAGGATGCTATAATCCTTAACAAGGGCTCTATAGACAGAGGCTTAGGTCGCTCAACCTACTACAGGCCAAGCATAGCTGAAGAGCTAAGGTATGCTGGTGGTTTAGTTGATGAAATCTCGATTCCTGACAAGGATGTTAAAGGCTACAAATCTGAAAAAGACTACAGATTCCTTGAGGATGACGGAATAATATACCCTGAAGCTCAAATAGCCGAGGGAGATGTCATAATCGGGAAAACGAGCCCTCCAAGGTTCTTAAGCTCTCTGGAAGAATACAGTTTAGCTTCAAGCAGCAGGAGAGAAAGCTCAATTGCTGCAAAACACGGGGAAAAGGGTGTTGTTGATTTTATTCTGGTAACTGAGAATGAAGAAGGCAACAAGCTGGTGCAGGTAAGGTTAAGAGACCAGAGAAGGCCTGAGATAGGAGACAAATTTACAAGCAGACATGGACAGAAAGGTGTTGTTGGCTTGATTGTATCCCAGGCAGACATGCCTTTTACCGCATCAGGTATTGTGCCTGACCTTATATTCTCTCCGCATGGAATACCGTCAAGAATGACAATCTCCCACCTAATCGAGCTGGTAGGAGGAAAGGTTGGATGCTTATCCTCAAGATACATTAATGGCACTACATTTGATGCTGAACCAGAAGAAAAATTAAGGAAGGAATTACTAAGCTTAGGATTCAGGGAGAACGGAACTGAAACACTCTATAACGGACAGACAGGAGAGCAGTTCCAGGCAAAGATCTTTGTTGGAAATATGTATTACCTAAAGCTAAAGCACATGGTGGCTAATAAGATACACTCAAGAGCAAGAGGACCAATACAGCTTTTGACAAGGCAGCCAACTGAAGGCAGGGCAAAAGAAGGCGGCTTAAGGATGGGAGAGATGGAAAAAGACGCTTTAGTAGCGCATGGAGCTTCCCTGACACTAAAGGAAAGATTTGATTCTGACAAGACTGTTGTTCCTTTATGCGAGAACTGCGGCATAATAGCAGTTAGGGATGAATTCAAGGACAAATCATACTGCCCGATATGCGGCGATAATGTAGAGATAACCAACATAGAGATAAGCTATGCATTCAAGCTTATACTTGATGAATTCAAATCATTGGGCATCTATCCAAAACTATTGTTAAAAAGCAAATATAAGTAAAATGGCAGAAGAGAAGAAAAAGGATAAGGAAGAGAAGGCCAAGAAAGAGGCTAAAGAAGAGAAAACTGAAGCCAAGGAAGAAAAAGAATCTTCTGAGGAAAAAGCCAAAGAAAAAAAGGAAGAAGAAAGGGTATTTGAGCATGAGAAATACATACATAAAAAGATAGACAGGATTGTCTTTTCAGTATTCTCTCCAAAGATGATAAAGAAGATGGCCTCAGCCAAGATAGTCACGCCTGAGCTTTATGATAAAGAGGGCTATCCTGTTGATGGAGGCCTAATGGACATCAGACTGGGGGTCATTGATCCTGGCTTAAAATGCAAAACCTGCGGCTCTAAGCTTAAGGAATGCATTGGCCATTTTGGTTATATTGAGCTTGCAAGGCCGATAGTCCATATAAAATTCGTAAATATAGTCCTGAATCTTCTGAGATGCACATGCAGGGAGTGCGGCAGGGTTCTTATACCTAAGAATAAGATTGAAAAGTTTAAGGAAGAGCTTGATATTATTGAAAGCGAGCAGGGCATAGAGCAGAGAAGAAAAGCAGTTAAGGATATGGTATCATCCCTTAAAACAACGCATAAATGCCCGTACTGCAAAAGCAGGCAGAAAAAGATAACACTTGACAAGCCAACAACATTCCTGGAAGATGAAAAAAGGATAACCCCAATAGAGGTAAGGGCCCGTTTGGAGAGGATCTCAGATGATGACCTTGAGATATTTGGGATGAATCCTGCACATGTAAGGCCTGAGTGGATGGTTCTTACTGTTCTTCCAATCCCGCCTGTAACAATGAGGCCTTCAATCACCCTTGAATCAGGGGAAAGAAGTGAGGATGATTTGACTCATAAGCTTGGAGACATTGTAAGGATCAACCAAAGATTATTTGAAAATATAAATGCAGGCGCTCCAGAGATTATAGTGGAGGATTTATGGGATTTGCTCCAGTATCACGTAACAACATTCTTTGATAACTCTGTAGCGCAATTGCCGCCGGCAAGGCATCGTTCAGGGCAGCCTCTGAAGACTATTACCGAAAGGATAAAAAGCAAGGAAGGCCGTATAAGGCACAACCTGGCTGGAAAACGTACCAACTTCTCAGCCAGAACAGTGATTAGCCCTGATCCAAGGCTGGACCTGAATGAGGTAGGAGTACCGCTTGTAATGGCAATGAAGCTGACAGTTCCTGAGAGGGTTAATCCATGGAATATTGCATATTTGAAGAAATTTATAGAGCGGGGGCCTGCAATTTATCCTGGAGCAAACTATATCATAAGGCCTGACGGCAAAAAGAAAAAGATTACTGATGAAACAAAGGAAGCAAGCTTAGAGGAGCTGCAGCCAGGCTATGTTGTGGAGAGGCACCTGCTTGATGGTGATAAAGCCTTGTTTAACAGGCAGCCATCATTGCACAGGATGTCCATGATGTGCCATTGCGTTAAGGTTTTGCCTGGCAAGACCCTGAGGCTGAACCCGGCTGTGTGCCATCCATATAATGCAGACTTTGACGGAGATGAGATGAACCTGCACATACCTCAGACAGAAGAAGCAAGAGCAGAAGCAGAGGTATTGATGGAGGTGCAGACACAGCTCATCTCACCTAGGTATGGTTTGAGCATAATTGGCTGTGTCCAGGATGCAATCTCAGGCAATTATATACTAACAAAAGAGCTTAGTATGGGCAGGGAAGAAGCTGTTGATTTATTGTCAGCTGTTGGCTTGACAGATTTCTCAAAGCTTCCAAGCAAGAAGATTGTGAGCGGCAAAGAGATCATTTCAGTGCTTATACCTGATGATTTTAATTTTACCGGAAGAGCAAGACACTATGATAATAAATTAAGTAAAGAAGAGAATATAGATAACGATGCTTATGTAGTGATAAAAGATGGAAAGCTTGTCTCAGGCATACTTGACAGGAATCTGTTAGGAGAGGGCTCTGGTTTATTGCTAAGGAACATACACAAGAGATATGGAAAAGAATTTACAATAGAGTTGCTTGGCAACCTATTCAGGCTTGGCATTGAAGTACTTTCAAAGCTCGGTTTCAGCTCAGCTGTCAGTGATACCGACCTGCCAGAGGATGCAAAGGTCAGGATAAGGGAAACACTTGACAATGCAGGAAAGGAAGTTGACAACCTCGTAGAGCTCTATCACAACAACAAGCTGGAAACATTCCCTGGAAAGACGTTAAAGGAAACCTTGGAGCTTAAGATACTGGAGGTTCTTAACAGGGCAAGAAATGAGACTGGCAAATTAGTTGCTGTTCATGCTGACAAGAAAAGCCATACAATGATTATGGCTGACTCCGGAGCAAGAGGCAATCCTCTTAACCTGGCTCAGATGGCTGCTTGTGTAGGCCAGCAGGCTATGAGGGGAAAAAGGATTGAAAAAGGTTATTTTGACAGGACATTATCTGTCTTTAAGAGAGGAGACCTAAGCCCGGTTGCACACGGCTTTATAAGCAATGGCTTCAAAAACGGATTAAGCCCGGCAGAGTTCTTCTTCGGAGCAATGACAGGCAGAGACTCATTGATGGATACTGCTTTGAGAACTCCAAAATCAGGCTACCTCTATAGAAGGCTTGCAAACGCTATGCAGGATCTAAAGGTCGAATATGATAATACTGTCAGAGACGCTGCCAAGAGGATTATCCAGTTTAATTATGGTGAGGACGGAATTGATGTTTCAAAGTCTGAAGGCGGCTCTATCAATGTAAAAAGGATTATAAAATCGGTTAGTGGTTGAGAATGACAAAAGAATATGAAAAACAATTGCCAAAGAATATTGTTGAAGGCTTGAAGGAGAATATCCCAGGCAAGACTGCACAATCTAAGGTAGAGGGGATTTTTAAGAAGGCTGTTGAGGAATTTAAAGGAGCTAATGTTGAGCCTGGCGAGTCAGTTGGGCTGGTTTCTGCTGAAAGCATCGGCGAGCCAGGTACGCAGATGACCCTTAACACATTCCATTTTGCCGGTGTTGCAGAGATGAATGTTACAATGGGTCTGCCCAGGATTATTGAAATCCTTGACGGAAGGAAAGAGCTTTCAACGCCGATGATGGAGATCTATCTTAAAAAGCCCTATTCAGCAGGCAAAGGCGTAAGGGATTTTGCTTTGTCTATAAAGGAAACAACACTAAAAGAGCTGGCTTTAGAGTTCCTAATAAACATGGCAGAGGGCATGATCGAAGTAAAGATAAACATTGACAAGCTCAAGGAATTAGGAATAACAATGGCTAGCCTGGTAAAATCAGTATCGAGCGAATTAAAGGGCTATACTGCGAAACAAAGTGAGGATTCGATCATACTGAAAGTCAGGGGCAAAGATGAGGCAATGAAAGAGATATACAAAGCAAAGGAGAAGGTAAAAGAGCTGCACATTAAGGGTGTTAAAGGCATCTCCCAGGTACTGCCTGTCAGGAGAGGGGAAGAGTACATAATAATTACTGCAGGCTCAAACATGACCGATATATTGACTTTGCCTGAGGTGGATGCCGAGCGCACAACAACAAACAATATCTTTGAGATAGAGGCTGTGCTTGGCATAGAGGCAGCCAGGCAAGCTGTAATAAATGAGGTTTACAAGGTTATTGAAAGCCAGGGCTTAAACGTTGATATAAGGCATATTATGCTAGTTGCTGATACAATGTGCGCTTCCGGCAGTATAAAGGGCATAACAAGATATGGCATTGTGAGTGAAAAGGCATCTGTTCTTGCAAGAGCTTCGTTTGAAACCCCAATAAGGCATATTATAAATGCTGCTTTGATTGGAGAAGTCGACCAGCTGAATTCTGTTGTAGAGAATGTAATGCTCAACCAGCCAATACCCATCGGCACTGGTTTGCCTGGTTTGGTCACAAAGATTAAGAAACAAGAGTAAAATGGCGAAAGAAAGGGTTGACAGGAAGATACTGGAGCTGAGAAAATTAATTGCTGAGAAAAAGCTCATTGTTGGTACTGAGAGAACCATTAAAGCCCTTAAGCTTGGCAAGCTTGAGAAGGTTTTTCTTTCCAGTAACTGCCGTACCAAAACTAAGGAAGATGTAAAGCATTACAGCAAGCTTTCAAAAGCAGGTGTCAGCTCATTAAGGTATCCTAATGACGAGCTTGGTGTGCTGTGCAAGAAGCCTTATTCTATTTCTGTTCTTGGATTACTTAAAGGTAAAAGTTAAATGAAAATAAAATACGACGCCAATATCTTAAAATATATGTCCCTATTCGAATCATTGACTAGGTCTAAGCTCAAAGACTGCATTGTTAATGAGAGGCTCTTGTTTGTTGTAGAGCCTAATGAGATTGGGAAGGCCATTGGAAAGAATGGCTCTAATGTCCACAGGCTTGAGGGCATACTTAGGAAGAAGATAAGGATTGTTGAATTCAGCCCTGAAGTTTGCCAGTTTGTCAGAAATATGATCTATCCCTTGCAGGCAAAAGATGTTAATGAAGAGAACGGCGTTGTTACAATCACTGGTCCAGACACAAAAACAAAAGGGTTGATGATTGGAAGGGACGCGAAGAACCTCAATCTCCTTAAGGATATAGTCAGGAGATACTTTAGTATTGAAGATATTAAAGTTGTTTAAAAAAATTTATTAAATTAATGCGTACGGAAAAATCCATTCATGGCGCAGATGCGACGGGGGTTGCCCCCTACGGGGTGTCGCATAGGACGCGAAGCGGCCGTCTGCCGCCAAGGATGAATGGATTTTTTGATTTTAAGTCGTGAAATAAACAAATTAATAGTAACCTTTTTAAATTGAAATCAAATCCTTTTCTTGAAAATGAGCAAGAAATCAAAAGGGCTTAACACAGGAAAGAAGCTGAAGCTAAGAAGAAAGAGAAGTAGATGGAAGGATCCAAAATATACTCGTAAAGCCCTTAAATTAAAGGAGAAGTCTGACCCATTAAAAGGCGCTTCACAGGCAAAAGGGATTGTTCTTGAAAAGGTTCAGTTAGAGGCAAAACAGCCAAACTCTGCTATGCGTAAGTGCGTGAGGGTTCAGCTGATCAAGAACGGCAAACAGGTTACCTCTTTCTGCCCTGGCGACGGAGCAACAAAGCTTATTGATGAGCACGATGAGGTCATGATTGAGTGCATTGGCGGCGCAAAAGGAAAATCCAAAGGAGACATTCCAGGTGTTAGATGGCAGGTTATAAAGGTTAATGATCAAAGTCTAAATGCCCTATTAAGGGGAAAGATAGAAAAGGCACGAAAATAAAATGGTTGATGTAAAGGCTTTTAACAGATGGCCAACAGAAGGCATTAAGGTGGATGATCCTGGTTTAGTGGATTATATATCCTTAGAGCCCAGAATAGTTCCCAAGACAGGTGCAAGGTATGTTGGAAACAGATTCCATAAAAGCAGGGTGTTTATTGTTGAAAGGCTGATTAACAAGATAATGGTAGCAGGCCATAAAAGCAAGAAGCACTACAGGACAAGCTACCATACAACAGGCAAAGCGCAGAATGCTTATGATATTGTTGAAAAAACATTCAGGCTGATTGAGGCTAGAACAAAGGAAAACCCAATCAAGGTTTTTGTAAAGGCTCTTGAGAATGCTGCTCAAAGAGAAGAGATAATTACTATAGAATATGGCGGTGCAAGGTACCCAAAAGCAGTTGAATGCGCGCCTCAGCGCAGGATTGACCTAGCCCTGAGGCATATGACGCAAGGCGCTTATCATAAAGCATTTAACTCCAAAAAATCAATTGAAGAGTTCTTAGCTGAAGAGATAATTAACGCTTACCAGTTAAACCAGAGCTCTAATGCAATTTCCAAGAAGCTTGAAGTTGAAAGGCAGGCTGATGCCAGTAGGTAAGTGATTTTTAAAGAAATAGAAGATTATCTGTTCTTTCCTTTTTCTGTTGCCGGCGCAAAACTTTGCCCTTTACCATTACTTGCTCCTTTTGCAGTGAGCTTTCCTTTTGCTTTGCTCTCAGCTTTCCTTCCTACAACCTTGGCTTTTGCGCCTTCTCCTGCAGCTGCCCTTGCCTGCTCTTCTAAGGCATTAAGCTGCTCATCGCTCAGGTTATTTGTGGCTTTTATCCTCAGCTTTGTCTTATCCTTCTTTGCCCTGACACTAAGCTGAGCCCTCATTGCAGAGCTGTCCACAGAGGCTATTACACCATTAAGCTGCGCCTGCTGCACAGCTGTCAAGCCCTTCATCTTTAATTTCATATTGTTTATTTCCAGTATAATGGTTCTGTGATCATAAAGCAGCCCTTCAAATTCTATTTCATCTTCCAGCTCCTGCGCAGCACTTGCGCTGCCCAGGCTGGCTATGTCATTATTGACGCCTTCCATTGCATCATTATGCGCTTTCTGCGCCTTTACTGCAGGCCTTAGTTTTCTTGCAGCCATCATTACCTGCAGTTCTACAAGCCTTTCTCTTGCATGCGCAAGGCCTTTCTTTGCTTTAGCTGATTTGTCAAATGTTAAAGCCAGGCTTACTTGTTCTGCTGCCCTTTCCAGCCCCCAGAGGGGATTATCAGGGGTTATTCCTGCTTCTTCCTCTATTTCTTCAGGTATCTCTGCCTCTTCCCCGCCGGAGATCATAACATTCATGGTTACTGCATCAGTCCCTACCTCAGCAAGCACTAACGGCCAGGCCATAAGCATTACTAAAAACAGCGAAATTATTTTTTTCATTTCTCTCCGCTTGGTGGATAAACCTATTTAAAGCTTTTTTATACTTGCTGAGTACTCCTTTCTGTGTTATGTATTTACTACAGATGAGTAATAAAAAGCGAAAGATTTATATAGTAGGCCCCTCCCCTTAATGCATAATGTCAACAAACGACCTTGATGCAAGAGTAGCAGGATATCTGTTAGAATTAAGGAGAAAACTGGATGATTCTTCTTCTCCATATGCTTTTGCAAGTGAATTTAACCATACTGTAAACAATATTAATACAGGTTTGATGGGTTATATTGATATAGCTGCTAAGCTTGGTGGTAATCAAGCAGCAGAAGAGGTCAGCAAAAAGCTTGCAGAATTTAAGACAAAAAAAGATGCTATTGTTGGTGTCATAAAAGGTATGGGGTATAAGGGCGCATTTGACTCTACTGCATTTTATGAAAATGTTTGGTTAGCTGCTCAGAGAATGCTTTCAGATGCTTTCCAACCAATAAAAGATGGAATAGCTTCATTGAGTATTGAAGATAGTGCCACAGTTGAACAGGAAGCAAACAGGCTTGATCAGTATCTAGATGGCTCAGGAAGGCTTATTGGAGATATTTACAAAAGAGGAGATGAATATATTTTCAGAGATTCTGTAGGTGCAAGAGAAGCTGCATCTGCAGAGGCTGCAACTGTTGCTTATGCTGAAGAAAAGGAATCTGCTCCAGGCAAAAAAAGGGTCCTTGTTGTTGATGATGAACCTACCGTAAGAGATGTCGTAGCACGTATGCTAGGCGCAGGTGGATATGATGTTTACAAGGCTTCAGGAGGACAGGAAGCTATACAGATGTTAGAAGAAGCCCATGAAGCAGGCAAACCGTATGATGGTTTAGTAACTGACATAAACATGCCTAATGTGTCAGGAAAAGATGTCCTGGAAGTAGCAAAGAGATTAAGGGTAGGAGCTCTAGCTTTAACAGGAAGGCCAGAGGAAATTTCTGATGCAGTAAAGGCAGGCGCTCATACCGGCCTAGGCAAGCCAGTTGTTATGAAAGACTTGCTTCCAAAGGTAGAATCTGCTTTAAGCCAATATAGATCTTAAACATTCCTAAACTTAGCCCCATAAATAAATATATACTTCCAGGCAAAGCCCTGCCTCCTGAAAACATCCACGTAAAAGCCGGCATCCTCAAAGATTTTCTTTATCTTTTTATCATCAGCAAGCCATTCAATGTTAGGTATAACATCAAAGAATTTGTCATAATCAACAAAGCAGATTTTTCCGCCTTTAGCAAGCCTTTTGTTTAAGCCGGTTAGCACCTTTTTAAGATTCCTTACATAGCTGAGGTTCCCGACAGAAATAACAGCGTGGAGCTTCGGCACATCCGGGTGAACCCGGTACATATGCTGGGGGTCATGCACGACCTTTACATGATCATGGCCTTTTTTCCTCAGCCTTTTTTCTGCTATTGCAATATCCTTCTCTGAAATGTCTGTTGCATAAACCTTTCCTTTTTTACCAACCTCCTCAGCAAGGTGCATTGTCAAGGTGCCGACAGAGCACCCAAACTCAAGCACTGTCTTTCCTTTTACATGGCCAAGAAGGAGCAATGCCTTGCGCCTGACAGGTTTCGGAAAGAGTATGCCCTCAAAAAGCAGAGCTGAGTAAGCAAGTATATTGTCAGTCCTTCTCACTGCTCGTGGGCTGTAGTACATCTCCAGCAGGAAGTAAACTGGTATGCCTAAAAGGATGAATGATATGCCCAAGCTTAATAATCTAACAGCTCCCGGAGTATCCATAACCCAGTAAGCTATGAGTGCCAGATTGAATAATACAATAAGGATTGGTCCAATCTTTCCTAATGGTGCTTTATAATACCTTTTGATATCTGGTCTTTTGATCCTGAGCATGACAAGGCTGAATATAACTGCAGAATACATTAATAATACTACAGGAACAAGCAATAATAGGAGAGTGTTGTAAGAGCCAGCTCCTGCAAATACGATTATAGATGAAAGGATTGTCTGGAATATGATTGCATGATGCGGTGTGTTGTATTTAGGATGTATTGTTGCTAACTGGCTTAGGAAAAGCCTGTCTCTGGCCATAGCAAGTATAAGCCTTGGCGCTGAAACAATCCATCCTGCAACAGAGCCTATTATTGCCAGGTAAACAAGGATAGTGAATATACTCTCTCCTATGCCGCCATAATACATCCTGCTTAGATCTATTAAAGGAGCCGATGACTGGCCAAATGTTTGCCAGTCAATAGAGCCTAAAGAGGTTGCTACAAAACCTATAGATATCAATCCTATGATTATTGTTCCCAGGATTAACGCCTTTGGCATTACCTTTTCTCCGTCCTTGGTTTCTTCTGCCAGGAATGTTGCAGTTTCCCAGCCAAAGAATGTTTCTGCAATGAAGAAGACAGTTACAAATATGGCTGATGCTGGGAACACAAAAAATGGCATGAAATTCCCTGTTTGTATGTGGAATGCTCCGGGTATTGCAAGGCCGAGCACTGCAGTTAATGTTATGAACGCAAATGCCGTTAGCATTACTGCGCTTGTCTTCATTCCTTTATATGCGATATAGTTGAATACTATAATGAAGAATAAGGATAAGGGAATCTTTACAAAAGGCGCATGGAATGGCAATAAATACTGAATTGCGCCAACAACAAGCATTGCAATTGTTATGTTTCCAGCTATTAAGGTTGCCCAGCCTATTATGAATGATGCAAAACGGCCATAAGCATGCTTGCAGAACTCATAAACACCACCTGCCTTTGGAAACATGCTTGTTAACTCTCCAAAGCACATTGCTATATATATAGAGATTACAGCCATTATTAGCCAGGAGATTATAGAAGCAGGTCCTGCATGCTTTGCTCCAACAGCTGGAAGAAAGAATATTCCTGTGCCCACAATGCTGTTTATTGTAATTAATAAGATAGTTGGAAAGTTTAGTACTTTCTTTAGTTCTGGCATTTATTTTACCTCTTTTTTGAATGCATGCTCAGTTTTATGAACAATTGTTTAAAATATTCTGGGGTTTTTATGAGTGATGTCCTCCTTTGTATTTTGTGACTTTGATATGGCCTTTTTTGAGTTTTTCTTCCAGCGCCTTCTCACTCATCAGCCTTAGTTTCTCCATAACCCTCTTTGGAATATCAATACCCAAATCTTCCTTTAGCTCAGAAAAGAAATTATAAAGCTCCAAAGGTATCACATCACCTATAAGCTTCATTTGTAATGCACTCTCTTCTATGATGGTATCCCATTTTATATTGAACTGCCTTATTAATTTAGCTGCATCTATTCTGTCTCCAGCTCGCTCTGTTGCACACTTTAACAGTATTATATCCTCTGGAGAAACAATCTTAGCTATAAGGTTGTTGTATTCATATATAGAATGAACCCGCTCAGCCATAGATTCTGTAAATCTAAAGTCTATTATCTTTTCGTTGAATAAATCGAATCTGTCATCAGCCCTTTGGAGCAGTACTGGAGTATTCTTCTTATCAACATATAATAGTCTGGTCTCTCTTTCTTTAAATCCAAGCGCTTTAAGAGCCTCAACTGCCATTTCCCTGCTTTTTTCATCAATAAAAACAATATCAATATCTTTAGTGACATCCTTAGCCCCATAATCAAGCATTGCAGAGCCTCCGATTAAATAGCACTCTAGTTTTTTCTTCAGGCTCCTGCCCAGGATTGTGAATAATTCCTGCTGTTCTTTTATTGTTGTCATTCTTTATACCTTCTTAAATCATATCTGGTAAAGGGTATATAAATTTTCCATTTTTTTTGTATATCTGCAAAATCCTCTGAGCTCATTTCTGGTATTATATATTTGTCTTTGTCTTTTGATGAGAGCAGATTATTTTCTGTTTTTTTGTCCATTCTTCTTACTTTTATAAATAATCTCGCTAAATCGTACAATGCTCCTACTTTTCTTCTAACATTATGCTGTTTTGCTATCTCATATAATCTTGACCAATTTTTGATATGCCTGAATAAAGCCAAAGAAGCAAGAATAACCCTGAATTTTCCTGTTTCAACTGCTCTTACTAATGCTTCCTCAACTGAAATCCTTTTGCCCATGATTCTATGCTTAACTGGCTCTGCTATCTTTATAGGCGAATACTTATTGATCATATCATAAAGACCAGGGTATCCTGCTTTCTTTACTTTTATAGGGCTTATTCTGTAAAACCTGGGCTGTTTTCCTCCGCCAGATGTTTCTACAAACCCTTGTTTTCTTAAAAAGCACATTAGTTTTATAGCAGTTGACCTAGCAATTTTGAGCTCTTTCTGGATGGTTTTTATAGTATGAAGCCCTTCCAATCTTTTAGCTAAGTCTATGGATTTCATATAATGAGTAATCCATAGGAACTAATATATAAATGTTTCGGTTTTAAAAGTGTGATGTATTAGAAGTAATATTTAAGTTTTTCTAAAAAATCAATAACGAAAAATCATCAATTAAAAAATTCAATAACGAAAATAAAAAATTCTGAGTTTTGCCTTAAGTATGCTATAAAGCAAAACTCATCTACTCCTGTTTCTTAAGAACCAGAATAAGACGAAAATTTAGTAAACGCAACAATTTTATGAAAAATTGCGTTTACTATTTAGTAAGCGAAACTATTGATATAATAATTTCGCTTACTATAACCCTTACAGTTGTTGTGAAGGGAATTTTCAGATTTATTTTTTTATTGAATTCTTTCTATTGATTTTTTCTAATGATAAGGCATATTGATTTCCAGATTTAATTGTTTTTAAACTAATAAACCCTAAGAAAAGAGAAAAAATAAAATAAAAAAAGAATTTATCCAAACTGCGCCAAACAGTTAGCTCTAAAACCTTCACTAACCTGCTCGCATAAACGCTTATTGTTTTGATTTACTGCCTCAATACTGTAACAGTTGTCGCTTGCATCCTGTGCTGACATCTCTGGGTTTGTGGCTTTTACCTGAGCCAGGCAGTCATCAATGCTAATCTCCGGGATAAAGTCCACCTTGTCTGCTGATCTTCCTTGCTCCTGCACTTCTGTTTTGCATCCAACTAGCGCTATTAGGGTCATGATGAAGATTGTTGTTAGGATTGCTTTTCTCATTTTTCACACCTCAACACTTGCCTGGGTGATTTTCGCACCACCAGTCTGGCTTGCCTTTTCCATAATCTCCTGTCTGCTCTGCCCTTGAATCCGGCTCTGAATCTGCTACATCCTCAATATTATCGCCGTCATTATCAGGGTCAAGCGCATCAACAATGCCGTCCATGTCAGAGTCTGTGTTCTCTAAAGGAGGTTTTGCTTCCCCTGCCATTGCTACTACACCATTAGCCTGGCAGTCAGTACTCCATCCTGTTTGTGACAGCCAGACATTCTCTGTTCCTGGTGTACAGCCATACTTATATTCACCATTGTTGTCTCCTGGCTTACAGAATAGCGCTTCTTCACAAGTGCATCCCCAGCCAAACTGTCCTTCTAATTGATGGTGGTCAGGCCTGAGCTCTACAAAGTCTGCTGATGGTGGAGGTAATGGTACATTAACACATTTATCCAGCTCATCACAAACTCCATCATTATCTTCATCTGCACAAGGAGGTTCTGGCACGTCGCCTAAACCAGGCAAGCCAAACACAGTTGGCTCCCATGCATCAACAAAGTCCCAGGTATCCATTGGAGCATTGTCATTGTCATAGAAATGAACCAAGTCCTCTTCATTCTGGTCACACGCACTACTAGGCTCATTGCCTACACAACTATCCGCAGTATCAGTTGGGTTGTCATACCAGTAATCATTGGTAATTGTGCCTGTATTGCTTCCAACTAAGCCGCCAACATTAGTGGTACCGGTTACGCTGCCAAGAGAGAATGAATTGCTTAGTGTTCCTAGGTTAGTTCCAACTGCGCCTCCAACCTGGTCATTGCCAGTTATATCAACAGTGGTGTATGAATCACTAACAACACCAATAGCGTCATTATAGCCAATCATACCGCCAACAGAGGTTGCAGTTGGAGCACTTATACTGCCTTTAGCATAAGAGTTGCTGACAGTACCACCATTATAGCCACCTAGGCCGCCTATTTTCTCGCTGCCAATAACTACAGTAGTTACATCAGTATTGCTGCTGTCAATAGTACCTCCGTTTCTATTAGTGCCAAATATGCCGCCAACATTGCTTGGGCCTTCGATATAACCAGTAGTGTATGTATTAGTGAGGACAGCGCTAGCACCGTTATTGTCTCCTACAAAACCACCAATATATGTGTAAAAACCATCTACATTAACATTAGTGGCATCAGAATTAGTTATGCTGCCTGTATTCGTGCCTACAAAACCACCAACACCCTGGCGACCAATTACATTAACATCCCCTGCAAGACAATTATCCATTGTGCCAGTGTTCGACCCTACAAAACCACCAGTACTAGTACAGTGGTAAGAGGTAGGAGCAGTTATATCAGCAGTGGAATTGGAATTGAAGATAGAACCTCTATTCAAACCAACAAACCCACCAGCAGCACCGCAAGCATCATCATTTTGAGTTACTGTACTACTAGAGTAAGAATCAGTCACACTACCTGAATGAACCTCACCAATTAAACCTCCAACTGTACATTCAGCACTTACACTGCCAGTAGCATAGGAATTACTGATAGTACTACCAACACTATAACCAATCAATCCACCAACCTTTACACTGCCTTCAATAATAACATTTTCCAAGCCCACATTCTTTACCTCAGCACCGGAAACATAACCAAACAGACCAACATTGCCAGTAGCAGTCCTGTTTATGTAAAGCCCTGTTATCTTATAGTTCTGGCCGTCAAAGTTTCCAGTAAAAGTGCCGATAGGCTCGAATCCTAAACCAGTGTCCCAACTAACTGTATCAGAGCAGTCAATGTCATTCATTAATACATAATTACCAGCTAGATCCTGCCGCATTTCCTGCAATTCACAGCAGCTGGTAATCTGAGGAGTATTTTGCCAGCAGTCACCATCAGCACAATCAATTAAAGCGTCACAATCATCATCAACATTATTATTGCATTGTTCAGCTGCTCCAGGGTAGACTGATGGATTATTATCATTACAGTCTGGTGCTGCGCTCTCTCCTGTTGTTGTTCTTGTTCCGCAGGTTGTATAGGTATCTCCATCTGCATCGAAGGTTTCGTCATAATTTCCATCACAATTATTGTCTATTCCATCACATAGTTCAGCTATTCCTGGATTAATTTGGCCATTATCGTCATCGCAGTCATTACCATCATATAGACATGTATTTGCTATTCCGCAATTTGGGCATACTCCATAACCATCTCCATCTGAATCATCGCAAATAAACTCAATTTGCAAACCATTACTGCAGGCTGGAGTGCTATCCTTGGTTCCATCATTTGGAGTGATGCAAGCCTGCCAGATTTCTCCAGGAGAAGTTTCCTGGCTGACGATTAAGTCTTCCCTGCCTTCATAGAGGGCTTTGACCTGCTCTGCTGATAAGGCTTTGTCGTAGATTTTTACTTCGTCTATGCTGCCTTTGAAATAGTAGAGACCGCCGTATCTTCCGATGGTTATCCCTTTGTCACCTTCGAGTATGTCAGCATCATCCCCCGGGTTAGTTGCGCTTAGGATTCCATCAACATATAATTTAAGCCTGCCACCAGATGCGTATCTATCAAATACCCCAACAACATGGTGCCATTCACCGGTTGAATAATATCCCGCTTGCCCGGTATTGTGATATGCACTGCGAGTACTAAATTCATCATGCCTTATAGAGAAAGAAATATCTCCGGAATTACCCCCCAATGTTATCATATATTTCTCCTCATTAAAATCCTCCTCATGAACTAGTATATAACCAGTATTTTGTTGGGTGTCTGTCTTAAACCACAGCGAAACTGTTAACTCTGACCCAGTGTCCCATATTGAAGAGTCTGGTATGTTTATATAATCATTAACTCCATCAAACTCATAACCTCCTCCAATATAGCCGCCTGTTGGGTTCCAAGTTGCATCAACAACAGCTCCATTGTTATTATTGCTGGAATAATCAATTGCTGTAGCAGTTTCATCACCTGCGTGTCCTTCGAAAGGCAGGTTCAAAATTGTATAGCTTCCATCTTTGCTCCAGTCAGTTATTCCTCTTACTGTACTTGCTATATTATAAGAAACAGTAAGATTTTCATCTGCTGTGTTTGTTCCATAGGTTGAGCTAAGAACAACGTTTTCTGCACCGCACATGTCACAAGTTACTCCACTTGAAGCTATGTCGCAGACAGGGGTAGTCAAAAATGTAGTGGACGTAGTCTGGTCGTTAATATCATAATAACCTCCACCTGCTTGAGCATTAAAGCATGCATGAGTGTCATATAAATTGCTATACTTTGTGCCCCCTATTAAACTAAATCCATCGTTCTGATTATATCTAACTGTGCTGTAGTAAATGCTGTTGCTTAAGCCTCCATCAATCATTATCCCATAATTGTTATTTTCTGCTGTAATCTGTGTGATGGAGCCGCTAATCGCAGATTTGGCAATAAGCCCATAGTCAAAGTTATCTATATTACAATTCCTTACTATGGCGCTGTCACTGCCGTCAACATATATACCAGTACCAGTACCACTTCCAATTATACTATTGTCCTGGCAATCTAGAATAACATTATCTGCTCCTACAGTAATACCATCGTCTGGACAAACTAAGTCTTCTGTTAGGTACAGGTCTGATGTGATTGTGCTCCTGCAATGGCAGCTATAACAACTTATGCCACTTGAAGCACTACCGCAAATGTTATCGGTAAATGTATTAGACTCTCCTGGGTCGTTAATGTCGTAATAACCTCCATTAGCTTGATCGCTATAGCAAGCACGATTGTTTGTTAAAATATTTTGCTGTGAACCTGGGTCCACTAAAATTCCTTCATGCAAGCTATACTCAACTGTGTTGTCTTTGATCTGGTTTTGATTTGAGTATAGAAGAAGCCGGATTCCCCATACACCGGGGTTTTTTATAATATTATTTGTTATAGTATTTAACGAGCAGTAGCCTTCAACTAGGATTCCACCAGACTTGGTATCTTCCAGTGTATTGTTTGTAATTATATTACTATGTGAACCCTGCTTCATCTGAATTCCATAGTATAAGTCGCCGGTTATATTGTTGCCTATAATATTGTTGCCAAAAGACTCTTCTCCTATGTGGATTGCCCTATTCTGTCGTGCTGTGGAACCTATTGTATTATCTATGATATTGTTGTTTGAACTATGTTCAAGATGAATGCCGGAATAAAAATTAGAAATTGTGCAATTTTTCACTGTATTGGAATTATAGTTAATTGAAGAAACACCATTAAAATAACCTGCATGACTTCCAGTAATACTATTACCTTGACAATCTAGAACAACATTATCCGTGTTTATAACAATACCACCCCCTGGACAATTTAATAAATCCTGGTCTAGTTTTACAACTGCCCCTGCCTGATATATAGTATCGCCACATCTAGTGATACAATCAGAATCCATATAATCCGGCATTCCATCACAATCATTATCTATGTTATCACTAATTTCAGTTGCTCCTGGATTTCTGCAGAAAGCGCACATAGAGTAGTCAATATTCTCACATAGACCTATGGTTACTCCAGAGCAGACTGCTGGATCATTGGTGGTATCATCAACACAATCTTTTGCATACAAAGTGGTGCCTAGGTTATGGTCACAATAATCATCTCCATCATCATCAACACCAACTTGGACCCCAGGTGTTAATGCATCAGCATAACCATCACAATCATTATCCTTACCATCACAGGTTGCTTCAGTTGATTCATAGTAAGCAACACCTGAATAATCATCTATCCATCCATTAACACCGTCACAGGTTTGTGTTGAGCCGGCACAAACTCCTAGTTGTTTTGAATTTAAAGGTGGAGTAAGGCCCTCATCAGTTGCACCATTGCAATCATTATCTATTCCATCACAAACTTCAGTTGCTCCGGGGTAGACCTGGTCATTGCCATCATCACAATCAATTGGTCCGCACCATCCCCCTTCCTTATAAACTCCGTCTCCATCATCATCTGAGCAAGAAGCGCCGCCACCCTCCACAGTCAAAGGCAGAAAATCATTATTGCTTCCCCCAGGTATTTCATACTTATAGTCGCAGATAGCATCAGGATCGAAATCAGCACATATCTCTGAATACCCGTCACCAGCAGGGGTTGCCCAGTAGTTTCCAGCAATAAATGCTTCTCCTATTATATTTCCTTCTGCTGTATAGGTTTTCTCTGTGTTCCAATCATTAGCCCCATCATCATAAGCATTGTTGGTGTTGTTGAGGTAGTTATTGTAAATCAGGTTGTCTTGCGAGTTCTCAATTCTGATTCCTGTAACAGGGGAGTCTTCTATTATGTTGCTTGTGATTGTATTATCTGAGCTGCCCAGGTATAACCTGATTCCTCTATTGCTGTTGGTTATCACATTATCTGTGATGGTTGTGCTGTTTGAACCTCCAAGAATGATTCCATATGAACAACCATCTAATGTATTGTCTGTAAGTGTATTATATAAACCGTAAATAACATTAATCCCGAATGCAAAGTTATTAATTTTGCAATTTTTGACTGTTACATCATTATGGCCATTAATGAAGACGCCATTTTGGGAGCTGGTGGTTGAAGTTATACTATGGTCTTTGCAGTCCAAAACAATGTTATCTGCTCCTATAAAAATAGCATGTGATGGGCAGACCAAATCCTGGGTTAAATCAGTATCACTATATATAGTATCCCCGCAGCATGTTATATCCTCATCAATAGAGCCATCGCAATCATCATCTATGCCATTACAAATTTCAGTTTCTCCTGGATTTATATCTGGATTGGTATCATCGCAGTCAACTGGTATGCCGCAAGCTTCTTGTGCATAATAACCGTCTCCATCATTGTCTGCACAAATCTCAACCGAATTACTGCAAACCTGAACGCCATCCTTTTTTCTATCATTTGGGGTTACACAGGCCTCCCAGGTTTCTCCTCCGTAAGTTTCCTGGCTGACAATCAGGTCTTCCCTGCCTTCAAAAATGGCTTTTACTTGTTCTGCTGATAATGCCTTGTTGTAGATTTTCACCTTATCTATGCTGCCTGTGAAATGGGCATTACCATACTTTCCGATGCTTAGCGGGTAAGTTGAGCTTGCTAGGTAATCACCCCCTCCATAGTTCTGGCCCTGCAGGATTCCATCTATATACAATTTAATTCTGTAGCCATCAGGAGCGTCACTATCGTACACACCAACAACATGGTGCCATTCACCTGTTGAATAATATCCTGCTTGCCCGGTATCATAAGATGCACAACGACCGCCGTGGGGTATTTCCTTTACGCAGAAGGAAATTTTGCGGGAATTATCTGTCAGGTCTAAGTGATATTTGTAATAGAAAGAATCGTCACCATGAATCAGCATATTCCTAGCCTGGCTGGTGCTTGTACTAAACCAGAGTGAGGCTGTTACTTCATGACTAATATAAGTCAATGAACTGGAAGAGGGTATGCTTATGTAATCATCATTACCATCAAAGTCGTAAGCGCCAAAGCCATCATAGCCGCCTGTTGGATTCCAGGTTGCACCAATGACATTTCCATTATTATCATAACCAGAATAATCAACTGCTGTTGTACTTTCATCACCACCATGCCCTTCAAACGGCATATTCACAGCCATGATTGAACTTCCATCCCTGTTCCAATTAATTATTCCTTGGGCAGCAGTATTTTTTAAAGTGTAAGAAACAGTGATATTTTTATCTGCAAGAATTGTTCCAACTGGACTAAGAGCAACGTTTTCTACAACTGGTTCACAAAGTCCTGTCCCCGGGTTTATAGCTGGATCAGTATCATCACAATCATCTCCACCAAGGGCTCCATCGCAATAATTATCTCCGTCATCATCAACACCTGTCTGAGAACCTGAGCTGGCTCCATCAATATCGACATCACAATTATTATCTATTCCATCACAAACTTCTGTTGCTCCAGGGTTTATAGCTGGATTATTATCATTACAATCTACTTCTGTACCACAAGGCACCATACCCTCTATAAAGTATCCATCTCCATCGTTATCTGTACATGGAGCACCTGCAACTTCCATAACCAAAGGCAGATAATCTCCACCGGTTGCTATGTCGCCATTTGAATTATATGGCAATAGCGTATCTCCAAGTCCATCATCATTTGTATCCTCTCCAGCATAATCACTCCAGTAGTTTCCACCAAGGTATTCTTCCCCTATTATATTTCCTTCTGCTGTATAGGTTTTTGCTATATTCCATGTATTGACTCCACCCACATCCTGAGCATTTTTAACTGTATTGTTAAAGTAATTGTTGTAAATTAAATTGTTGTTTGAGTTGTAGAGCCAGATTCCATAACCACTATCTACTACAGTATTACCTGTAATTGTGTTGTCTGTGGCTTGGACAAAATAAAGGGCCATACTACCAATATTGCTTATGGAATTGTCTAAGACCTGGTTTTGGCTTGAGCCTGCATCAAGGCGAATTCCATAGCCACCGTTGCTTATTACATTATTCTTGATTACGCCGTTTAAGCTTTTCGAAATGAATACTCCATAACTAGCTGCCTGATTATCGATTAGGGTGTTACCGGATATAGTAATGTCTGAGACCGTACCAAATATGTGGAGTGCGTTATAAACACCAGAGATTTCACAATTTTTTATTGTTACATTATTTTTTCCATTAATATAAATGCCCTGTATATAGGCACCAGGAACACCGGTTATTTTACGTCCTGCACAATTCAAAACAACGTTATCTGCTCCTATTACTAAACCGTATGATGTGCTACATGGTCCTACATCGCCGAATAAGGTTGTGCTTTCTGTTAGCGTTGTTCCGCACGGTGGTGCAGGCTCAGCAACTATATCACAGCTAACAGCCAGTGTATCTGCAGTTGTATCTGCACCAGAAACTACGCCAAAAGTAGCTGAATAAGAGCCTTCGGTTGAGCCATCGCAGGTAAATATAACTGGAAGGGTTTCACCATCCATAGTTTTAGTAGTCCAATCATGCTGTATTTTACTGCAGTCTCCTGAGCATGTTACAGCAACATTAGGGTTTAGCCCTGTTGCAATTATATTTGCAGTGTCTGTTGGAGTAGTCCCGGGTTGCCCAGCTAGATCCAGGTTAGTTTTATCCCACTCAACAGCAGGCGAGAATATAGCGCAACTTACAGTTATCTGATCAGGGGTTGTATCCTGATTAGAAGTTACCTGGAATGTTGCTGAATAAATTCCTTCATAATCATCAGAGCATCTGAATGTAACGGCTTGGGTTTCATCAGCCATGGAGGGGGGATATGACCAAACAGTCATTATAGAGCCCTCTGCAGGAAGGCAGTCTCCTGAAATGCATTCCACATTAATATTAGTGTGGGTTCCTACTGCTGTTAGGTCTGCATTGCCAAGTAAATCGTTCTTGTGTATTTGCCCGGAGCCTAAATCTAAACTAGGCTGGTCCCATTCAATAGTAGGCGGGGTTATTTCACAACTCACAGTTATTTCATCAGGTAAAGCATCCTGATCAGAGGTTACCTGGAATGTTGCTGAATAAGAGCCTTCATTATCATCAAGGCATGTGAACATGAGAGATACGCTTTGATCAGTCATGCTCGGATAAGAAGTCCAACCAGGTGTTATTACAGCGCAGTCTCCGCCAGCAACACAGGCTATGTTAACATTATCATTTGTTCCTGTTGCAATTACATTTGCCCTACCTTGTAAATCGCCAGAGTCTTTTAATACAGAGCCTAAATCTAAAAGAGGTCTATCCCACTTGACATTAATCATGCAATCTTCATATAGTGCCCCTACTTCCTCTTCACTCAAAGGCCTGCTGTAGATCCTTACTTCATCTATGTCGCCTGTAAAATAGTTATTAGCAAATTCTCCAATGGTTATTCCTTTGTCGCCTTCATCTAGACCCACATCGCCACCAGGAGTAGTTGCTGCTAGAGAATTATCGATATATAACTTGTATTTGTAATCAGATGCATATCTGTCAAATACACCAACAACGTGGTGCCATTCACCATCTACAAGATTTACACTATAAGGTGTGCAATAACTGCCGCAAAATCTAATACCACCGCTGGTAGATGGGTCTATGTAATATCTTTGCTCGTTAAAATCCCTATCATGGACTAACAGTTTATTATAAGAACCTTGTACTGTATTTGTTCTGAACCATAGTGAGATTGTTAGATAGTCTCCAGTATCCCACACGGGATCATCAGGTATTTGAACATAATCATTAATTCCATCAAAACTCAAAGCGTTGCCTTTTATTCCAGTTATCCAAGTTGCTCCTCCATTAACAATTCCATCTATGTTTTGGGTTGATAAGTCAGAAGCAATAGTGCCACTTCCCTCATCAAAATTCCAATACCCAATAAGAGCAGGATCATCGAGTACACTAGCACCAGTTATCCCTCCGCTAAAAATATCTATAAGAAAGTTTATCAGTATTGTTATAAAGCCCTCTTCTTCAGCAGCAGCCTCAGCAGCGCCTGCAACTGCTGCGAATAAGATGATAACACACACAACAGAAACCATTATTTTAAGGTTTAGTTTATTTTTCATTTTTAGAAACCCCTCTCCATTTTTTTTAAATTATGAATATAATATCGAGAAGAAATTAGATTTTGACCCCTGCAGAAATATTGTTTATGATTGTTTGTATATTTGGGGGACTCCACTATTTCTCCTCTTTCTCTCATTAGCGCAACCAAAGCCCCCCCTGATTTACAGCAAGAATCTAGGTTTTAACATAAAGCTGTAAATCACTTTAGTACTTGCCAATATACTAATCCCTATACTAGGTTATATATAAAGGTTTTGGTTTCTTATGGTTTTTTAATATACAAAAATTAACAGAAAAGCAGCTTAAAGTAGATTATTGGTACTAAACCAAAAAGAAGGGTTTAAAATAAAGTTTTTTATTAACTCATAACCAGACTAATTGTTTGCTCATTATTAGTTTCATCATATTCCTGTATTGTGTTGTTATAATCAACAGTAAAAACAGGAGCATAAGTTCCTGCTGAAGTATATTTTACAACAGGGTAGATGTCAACTGTTTTTCCAGGATCTAAATCAAAAGGCCCAAAGCTTGGATTGTCTTCTGCTGAGTCTGTATCTAGAATCCAGTATATATTACCGGCAATAACATCTCCTATATTTTCCAATACTATCTGGAATGTAGTCCATGAGCCTGCTGCTGGTGTTGGTGTTAGGACTTTTGATGAGCTTATCCTTAAGTCAGGCAGTAAGACATCATTGACTAATATATTTACTAATTGCCAATCTATTCCTCCATTACCATCATCAACTGTAACATTAACATCATAGCTTCCTGAATCAGCATAAGTTGTTTGCCATTCTCCACTTGAGTTTAATGGGCTTTCAAATGAATATGTTAATGTGTCTCCATCTATATCTGTTGCTGATGGTGTGATTTGAACTAAGTCATTTTCATCAACAACTATGTTTGATATTGGGTCTAAGACTGGAGCATCATTAGCATAATTGCAGCTGAATGTTTGATTAGCTGGCGGATTGTTGTCAGAGCTTAAACCAGTTGCTGCATAGCAGTCATTTGAGTCTAAATAACACTGGGTTAAAGTGTCATCTGGCTGACAGCTTGTGTTGTATGGCTGCCAGTCTGGAGTGCAGTAATCGCATGCTATATCTTGATATTCAAAAAAGGTTTGATTAGAAACTTCTCCACAGGAATTTGAATCATATTGAGTTCTATTTCTTTCCTGCTCTATTGTATCATCAGTCTGGCATAAGGTTATATCATACCAACTGCTCCAGGAAGTGTTTACTAGATTATGTGTGCAATAATCACAGAATTCAGTTGCTCTATACTCAACAAAAGTTGTATTGCTTACTTCGCCGCAATAATTAGAATCGTACTGGGTTCTGTTCCTTGTCTGATTCATTGTATCGTCAGGCAAACAAGAAATATTAGTCCAAGCAGTCCATGATGTGTTAATTAAATTAGGAGTGCAGTAATCGCATGTGTAAGTATTATTTGCAGGTGGATTATTATCTGAAGCTAATCCTGTCTGTGCATAGCAGTTATTTGAATCTTCATAATAACCTGTAATTGTATCATCTTGTTGGCATGATGTATTTACTTCAACCCAGTTTGGTGTACAGCAATCACAAACTAATGTCTGATTATCATAAGTTCCATTATCAATGCTGCAATCAGAAGTTAATCCAGTTACTGCACAGCAAGCTGCATAATTGTTGTCTGTGTAGTATTGAGTTTGGTTATCAAATATAGTGCATGCTGTTGTGAATGGACCTTGAATATCTTCAGAACAATAATTACAGCTTACATAAGTTCCATTATCAGCTGGCAAATCATTAGTTGTTCCACAAGCATTGTTATCAATATAATATTTTAATTGCTGATCATTTGTCTGGCATGCATCGTATTGTAGTTGCCAGTCCTCTATACAAACTACTGTTGGCTTAAATGAAACAAAGCCATTAATGGAATAAGTTTCATCACTTACATCAACTTCTATCTTGTAATCTTTATTAGAATCCATTGGTTTGTCTGCATGATCATAGACATAAAATCCTGAGCTATAAGCGCCAGAACCTTCTGCAATAATTATGCCATCTTCCTTTAGCCTTACTCCAACATTTTGAATATTTGAATTTTCATCTGTAACATTTACCCTTATTCTTGTTAAGTCAGTTCCTGATTCTATTAAACTGCAGTTCTTCCATGTACCTTTGCTTTCACATTCCATACTTTCAATTACAGGTATGTA
Source organism: Candidatus Woesearchaeota archaeon (assembly GCA_019322805.1). Classification (GTDB taxonomy): domain Archaea; phylum Nanobdellota; class Nanobdellia; order Woesearchaeales; family JAHWIC01; genus JAHWIC01. The sequence continues at coordinate 65,013 of JAHWIC010000004.1, forward strand.
ATCTCCTATAATAGTTATTGTGGAATTTTGACTTGTTGAATTCTCTGCATCAGATTCTATAATCACAAAGAAATCCCAGTCTGACAAATGAAATCCAGTAGCATTTACCTGCCATGCTACACTGCAGGTTTCTCCTTCATTCATATTTCCACAATCATAAGGATTCTGCGTTATTGTATAGAAAGGAGTGCCAGAATTCATTGGTATTACTCCTTTGTTGTTAAGCTGGTCTGCTCCTGTAGCAAACCTGAGTCTGTTGAATATTGTTGAATCATTAAGTATTACCCAGGATTTTATATAACCAGAGCCATTCATTCCCCAGCCAGTACCATAACTGTTTTTAACAATGAAATAATCTCCTGTTTCATTATAACCTATAACATTTATGATGTGAGCTCCAATAGTATTAGTGGTTGAAGGCTCATAAATCCCACTAACATAAGAGAAGAAATCTGTATAAACATTAATTTGTGCTGTAGAAGGACCGTACTTAAGCAGAGCTTTAATAGCTGCTTCTTTGTCTACACCATCTGCTCCTTCAACAATAGTTAATTTATCCTGAATATGGTATTGTTTTCCATCTGCACATTTATTACCGCATGGTGCATCACTTGCTGTATAAGGAAAACAACTTTCATTAACTATACCTGTATCTCTGATATAAGCTAATGCATTATTGTCACTACCTCCACTACCACAATCTCCAGCTCCACTGCATGACACTATATCCTGTTCTGAAAGGTTTAGCATTAAGCTTGGCCATCTGTTGTATATGTTTAATGCAGCTTCTGCAACTCCAACAGCACCAAAAGCCCAACAAGAAGAACAAGCACCTTGATTCTTTGCAGAAGTAACCCAATTTTCTCCATAAGCATTTCTCCAGTCGAAATAATAAGGTAATATTTTTTCATCTTCTTGTGTTATTGGACTGCCTGCTAGCTCCTCTTCTCCAATAGGTTCTACATATACAATTTCCCCTTTTCTATCTCTTCTTACATAATCAACAAATGCCGGTGTTAAATCTGCATTCCAGTCAAGATTATTGTCTTCTATGTCTTTCTTTATTTTATTCAGCTCTTCCTGAGCCAGCGCTATCTCCTCTTCTGTAAAATTATAATCTTCCCAAGGATCTAAGGTTAAGACAACATTACTGCATGTGCCATTATTACATTTTACATCTATTGAGAAACTGAAAAAATCGTCTTTTGTTACATCTGTGTCTGGAGTTTGTGAAAGTACTTGGAGGTATCCGCCAGGAGCTGGTGGAATATTTTCCTGTGTCTTGAATGAATAAGGACCATCAGTTGCGCAGTTTCCTGAAGGATCACATGAGGTTACATTATAATAATAAGTAGTGTTAGCCTGCAAAGATGAAAGGGGTCTTACATGGGCAGTCGTATACACATTTGTCTCACTTATTGTGCCGAGAGCAGGTGTTATTCCATAATTGATTGAAGAATTGCTCATCTCATCAGTATCCCATTCTATGATCACAGTTTGGTTAGTCACGCTCGTGTTCCTTACATTTGATATCACTGGCGGTGTAGTATCGCCGCCGAGTGTAGTGACTGTATCATTAACATCAGTATCATTCACATTGCCATTGGTATCCTTTGTATGCACTGTAATAGTATAAGCAGTATCATCAAACAAGCCAGTAGCATTGTAATAACTATTTGAGGTGTTTATTTCATTAACACTATCTATATATACTATGTTTTCGGAAAAGTCTCCATCAATTGGATTTGTCCATTCCCAGTATACATAATCAGTTGATTTTGATATTGATGTTAAGCCTGTTATTGTTGCTGGAGGTGTTGTGTCTGGAGACTGAACATTTATTGTCCTTATCTCACTAACTCCTTCATTAGGTATTGTTGAATCATCGTAACACTGAACATTCCAGTCATAAGAAGTTGCGCTTAAAGGAACATCAAAGCTATAGCTCATTCCTTCTTCTCTGTCTTTAGCTCTTTC
>JAHWIC010000039.1 GCA_019322805.1 Candidatus Woesearchaeota archaeon
ATCTTATCAATTGGACTTACGCCGGCAATAGTAATGTTTTGGTAATTATAGACGAAAATAACACAGTCACATTCAGTGCTGTTGCAGACTGGAATGGAATTGAAACAATTACATTTACTGCAGCTGATCCTTTTGGCCTGAATGGTTCTGATGATGTTATTGTGACTGTTAATGCTGTTAATGATGCCCCTGTAGCATATGATGTTGTTGATAATGTTGATGAAGACACCGAAATAATTGTAACCTTGAATCATAGTGATGTTGATGCTGGCGATCAGGCTGAAACATGTATAATCTCAAACCTGATTGGTGGGACTGAGACAACTGCTTGTGCTTGTGCTGGTGGAGTATGTACAGTTGGCTTAACTACTTTGGCTAATTCAACTGTTGATGTAACTGCTGATTATATTGTTAATGATGGCGATGTTGACAGCAATATAGCTAGCATCACAGTAACTGTAAACCCAGTTGATGATGCCCCTGATGTTTTAGATATTCCTGATGTAAGCTTTGATGAAGATACAAGCGATAATTCAATTGATTTGGATGATTATATAACTGAAGTAGATGGAGATGCTATTAATTGGAGTTATGCAGGTAATACAGACGTTGTTGTAGCTATTAATGGAAGCAATGTTGTTACATTTACTGCTACACAAGACTGGAATGGTGTTGAAACAATCACGTTTACTGCTACAGATGATACTCTTTCAGCATTAAGTGATTCTGATGATGTTATTGTGACTGTTAATGCTGTTAATGATGCCCCTGTAGCATATGATGTTGTTGACGGTGGTGATGAGGATGTTGAGGTTATTGTTACATTAAATTATACTGATGTTGAGGGTGACTCAGCAACAAGCTGTACCATAGTTGGTGCAGTAGTTGGAGGAACTGAAACCACATCATGCGCATGTGCTGGTGGGGTATGTACTGTTGGTTTAACCTCCTTAAGCAATTCAAGTGCTGACATAACTGCTAATTATACTGTTAATGATGGAATCCTAGACAGCAATATTGCAAGCATAACTGTAAATTTAAATGCTGTTAATGATGCTCCTTATTTTAATCCAGCTTTAGTAGACCAAAGTATTGATGAAGGCTTTACCCTTATTTATGATATTAATGCAAGTGATGCTGACCCAAATGATATCTTAAGCTTTAGTTCAAATATAACTTTACTTGGCGGTGCAATTGATAATAATGGAATATTGACGTTCCCTACGAACAACAACCTAAAAGGCAGCCATCTTGTTGAAGTAACTGTTTGCGATGATAGCGGTGCGGTTAATAACTGCACAAGCGACACTTTCACTGTCACTGTAAATGATATTCCTATTGTAGCGTCTACCACTGGACCATATATTGGCTATGAGGGTTCTGCTGTAAACTTCAGCGGCTTTGCTGCTGGCGGCTCAGTGCCTTATTATTATATATGGGACTTTGATAATGACGGCACATGGGACACTGCATGGTCTTTAACACCAGATATAAGCAATACATGGAATGACGATTTCTTTAGTGGAACTGCCCTATTGCTGGTAAACGACTCTATTGGTGAATTAGCAAATGCTACTACATCTATAACTATACTGAATGTTGCTCCAACTGCAAATGCTGGCGGCCCTTATTATTGTATGGATGGAGACAGCATAACATTAGACGGCTCTGCAACAGATCCAGCAGGAGTTAATGATGTACTTAATTATTCCTGGGATCTTGATAACGATGGAATCTATGAAACAAATATCGAAGATCCTACTTATACATGCGATGTAAACCTTAGTGCAGTTAACCTCAGCGTAAACGATGAAGATGGTGGCTTAGATATTGCTACTGCAACAATCAATGTTGTAAGTGGTTTAGCTGCATATGCACAAGGACCTTATGTAGGTAATGAAGGTTCTGCTGTTGTTTTCAATGGAGCTGCTGCTGGCGGCTATCAGCCTTATAGTTATAGATGGGATCTTGATGGTGACGGCACATGGGACACTCCTTGGAATTCCATAAATACAATAAGTAACACATGGCCTGATGATTATACAGGAACAGTCGCATTACAGGTAAATGATTCTGTTGGACATCTTGCAAATGACACAACAACTGTAACTATACTAAATGTAGCTCCGACTGCAAATGCAGGCGGCCCTTATATATGTACAATGGGAGAGAATATTACACTAACAGGCTCTGCAACAGACCCTGGTAATGATACAATCTCATATGCATGGGATCTCGATGATGATGGAGTTTATGAGATAACTGGAGCAAATGCAAACTTCTCTTGCATAAACTATGGCCTTTATCCAGTCAATTTCAGTGCAAGTGACGAAGATGGTGGTGTTGGTATAGCTTCAACCTATGTATTTGTAGGTGCACAAAACATAACACTTGATGCTAATGGACCATACAGTGGAACAGAAGGCTCTTTAATTGTATTTAATGGCTTAGTAACAGGCGGATTATTCCCTTATCAATTCAGATGGGATTTCGATAATGATGGTACATGGGATACTGCTTGGAGTTCAACACCTGATGCAAGTTATGCATATCCTGATGATTATAATGACGTAGCTGTACTGCAGGTAAATGATTCTTTAGGAGTTATAGCAATTGCTGCATCAAATGTAACAATAACTAATGCAGCTCCAACAGCAAATGCAGATGGTCCTTATTCATGTATTATCGGACAGAATATCACACTTGCAGGTTCTGCAACAGACCCTGGAACAGGAGATGTACTTACTTATGATTGGGATTTGGATAATGACAGCACATATGAAACTCCAGGTCAAAGTGTGATATTTGCATGCAGTGCAAATGGAACATATCAGGTAAACCTAATGGTTTCAGACGATGATGGTGGAGTAGCTTATGATTCAAGTTCTGTTCTAGTAAGTGTACCAACACTATTGGTTGATGCTAATGGCCCATATATGGGGGAAGAAGGCTTTGCAATAAACACATTTAGCGGTTCAGCATCTGGAGGCATAGCACCTTATCAATATAGATGGGATTTCAATAATGACGGCACTTATGACACTGTGTGGGCGTCAACAGCTGATGCAAGCACAACTTATAATGATGATTATAGTGGTGTAGCTGTATTAGAGGTAATGGATGCTGTAGGTGCTACCTCAACTGACACAGCATCTGTAACTGTAAATAATATTGCTCCTACAGCAGAAGCAAATGGTCCTTATTCATGCAATGAAGGGCAAGTAATTACCTTGACAGGCTCTGCAACAGACCCTGGCAGTGATATACTCACTTTTGACTGGGATCTTAATGATGATGCTATTTATGAAACTGCTGGACAGTATCCCGCCTATACATGCGGTACAGTAGGTACCTATAATGTAGGATTAAGGGTAACTGATGATGACAGCGGCTCTTCTACAGATACTGCTGTAATAAGTGTGGGGCTTGCGCCTGATATAATCCCTCCAATAGTTGTAATTAACAGCCCACAGCCAATAGTCTACACTGTCACAAACTTAACCATTGACATAACTGCTTCAGACGCTTCTGGAATAAGTCATATATGGTATACAATAAACAATGGTGCGCCTATAGACTACTATGCACCAATAAATCAGATATTTGGGGATAATGCAGCTTATACCTTAACAGCCTATGCAAGCGATATGATAGGAAACGTTGGCTCAGCATCAGTCTCATTTATAGTAAACAGTACTTATGGAATCATCAGTTTAGTTGAAGAACCAAAGCCAAGATACATAATAAAATTGGATAGGATAAGGATGAGTGATGACGGATTCATAAACATTGGTGATGATCTAAGAACAACAATTAGCCTGTCTAATATTGGTGACAAAGACCTCGAAGACGCAAGGATATCAGTAGTTATTCCAGAACTAGGCATATGGAAAAGAGTTGGTCCTCTTGACCTAGATAAAGGAGACAGAGAAACAAGAGAGATTGTTTTAGATATGCCTGATGATGTAGCGCCTGGCGAGTACATTGCAAGGATAGTCGTGTCCAACAGCAAAACAAGGAGAGTAGTACACAGACCAATAATAATTGAGTAAAGTTTCACTTAATAATGGTTATTATGTGTAACTACTGAACCATCCTAAAAAAACCGAAACATTTATAAAGAAGCCAATATTACTCTATCAAGAGTAAGAAAAGGGGCATTAGCCTCTATAAAATTCAAGATCCAATGTAAGTTGGGGGTAAGAAAAAATGAGTAAAGTTATGAAGTTGCTTAGTGCGTTAGCAGTTCTAATAATAGGACTACTGGCTGTCTCAGGCATTGCAAGCGCTACAATATATGCTGATGTAGAGCTTGACGATGATTATCTCGGAGATGGTACAACTATTATAAGAGGAGTCGAACGTGGCGATGAATTTGAAGTTAAGGTTCATCTCATGTCTGATGAAGATCTTTCTGACGTTCAGGTTGAAGCTTATCTAAGGGGCTATGACCATAGCGATATTATGGATGATATCACAGATGTCTTTGATATGAAAGCTAATGTAACCTATGTAAAAACCCTTACCCTCGAATTAAGAGAAAGAATGGATCAAGACAGGTATCAATTAAGAGTCAGGGTTGAAGGAAGAAACGGCGCAACATTCTATAATGACTATGACCTTGAAGTCGAGGCACCAAGCCATGAAGTGGCTATAAGGGATATAATAATTTCACCTGAAAATGAGGTTATGGCTGGCAGAGCATTGCTTACCTCAGTAAGAATAAAGAACTATGGTGATCATGACGAAGAAGGTGTTAGGGTTAGGGTAAGTATACCAGAACTAGGCATCTCAGCAACTGATTATATAGATGAGATAGAAGCAGATGATTCAACAACAACTGAAGAGATTTATTTAAGAATTCCATCTGATGCAAGAAGCGGAGAATACACTGTCGAAGTAGAGGTTGAATATGATGATGGCGATGAGGAGACAGAAGAGGAAACATCAATCTATATTGTTGCAGACGAAGCAGCAAGCTCAACACAGCCTGTAGAGGAAAAGACCATAATCACAATAGGACCTGATGTGCAGGATGTTCAGAAAGGCGGAGCTGGTGTTGTTTATCCAGTAACGATAACAAACACAGGAAGCTTATCAAAGGCTTATACAATAGAGGTTGATGGTGCTGACTGGGCTAGCTTCAGAGTAAGTCCAAGCAATGTCTTGGTAGCAAGTCCTGGTGAGTCACAAGCTGCTTATATCTTTGTTTCAGCAGAGGAGAATGCTCCGACTGGAGAAAATACATTCTCAGTAACTATAAAAAGCGGCAACGAAGTTTTGCAGCAAGCTCCATTAAAAGCTAATGTTTTAGCCGGCAGTAAAACAACCACAAGTAGCGCAGATAAAGTAAAGAAAGGCCTTGAGGTCGGACTTATTGTCCTTGTTGTTTTATTGGTTATCCTCGGTTTGATAATCGGATTCAACAAGCTAAAAGGCGAAGAAGAGCTCAGTGAAGAAGAAAACAAAACTTATTACTAAATTTTTTTCTTTTTTGATCCGTTCTTTTTTCTATTTTGTTTGTATATCTCATTAGGAGGGATATAGAAAATGTACAAAAAAGGCATGATTGTAAGCGTGTTGTTGCTATTTCTATTGCCAATAGTATCAGCTAATAACCTTAGGGTAACCTCCACAGACTATGTAAAAAATGTAGATCCATGCAAGCCTGCAAGTTTTTCATTTAGTATTGAGAATATTGGGACTTATACCGAAACATATTACCTGGGGGTTGACAAGCTTAGTGAATATGCTGCCTTTAGCCAAAATCCAGTCACACTTAACCCTTCAACAAGCCAGGAGTTGTTTGCTTTCATAAATGCAGACTGCGATACAACTGGTAGCTACAATCTTAATATAATTGTAAGGGCCTTAAACAGCAGACAGGAAGTAAAGCTGCCAATACAACTGAATATAATAGAAAATTACGATTATGATCTATTTTTTGGGGATTATTATGTAGAGGGCCAGCCTATAAAAGTAGCTAATGGAAGGTTTAAGATATGTGAAGAGGATGTAAAACAGTTGCCGGTTATTATCCAGAATAAAGCAGACGTTCCAAACTCATACAAAATAAGCTTAAGGGGCCCTGGATTTGCAAGCTTGACACAAAATAGCGCTATACTTAATGGACTCCAAGAAGGGGCTATTTTCATAAATCTTGAACCCAAGTTTATGGACAGAAGAACATACTCATTAACAACATATATAACCTCTCAAAGAGGAAATATAAAGAAAAAAGGAACAATAATTCTTGATGTAGAAGAATGTTTTAAGGTTGATGTGGAGCTGCCAAAAGAGGCCATGATTTCGAATTGCGAAAAATCTCTATATAATTTTAGCATCAAAAATATAGGTAATTATGATGAATCATTTAACCTATACCTGGAAGCACCTAGCTGGGTTTCTATTGATTATGATGCTCAGGAGATTGACGCTAACAGCAAAAAAGAGGCTGTATTAAACCTTGACGCCCCATGCAACAAAAAAGGAACAGAGAGAATCACTATAAAGGCAAGCTCGCAGGATCATGAGAATATAGAGGATGAAAAAACAATATCTATGGAAATAATCCCTAAAAGTAAATTCTATTATACTGTATTAGAGGTTCCAAGATATAATAAAATAAGGTACAATGCAGAAGAATTGCCTATTAAAATAACAAATAATGGGTTAAGGGAAGTACAATATCTCTTAAGCTTAACAGCTCCAGACTGGATTGATATAGAACCAAGAACATTGCCATTAGAAAAAGAAGAAACCGCAAACCCGAAACTGGTGTTTGACATTAATGAAAGTGTTGAAGAGGGCGATTATGATGTCATAATAAATGCAAATGCCAATGGTGCTGAATATTCCAAGGAGATAAAGATAAAGCTGAGAAAAGAATATTTACCAGATAAGATAGCCAGGGTATTAAACTGGATTGAGTATTATCTTTATTATCTAATTGCTGGCGTGATTCTAATAGCTATTCTGATACCAACAGGAATACACCTAAACAGATTCCTTAGGAAAAGACCAGAGCAGGTAAAATCAGCTCTTAAATGGGCTTACATGGTCCTAGCAGGGATAATTGTTTTAGGGGGTATTGGTTATTTTGCAGCATACCTAATCAAGATGTGCTTTGCAGGAATTAAGGAGCTTTTGTCCGGATTTTTCTCAAATTATATATGGTATATTGTTGCGGGTTTAATTATCGCAGCTGTGGTAATAACTGCCTTAGTTGTACGTGATAAATGGCTTTTAAAGCTTAAGGAAAGGATTATGAAGGAAGGCAGTAAGGGAACGAGCATAAGAAAGAAGGGTTCTAAGAAAAAGAAAAGATAAATGGGGACGCTGGGACTTCCTTAGCATAAGTTACACTTATTCTACTTTGAACCCAGATTTACCGGTATCAACCAGGTTAATTCATCGGCAAAAGCCTCATCGCTCCATGACTGGAGCCGGCAGTGATAGCCAGGTTATACTACGCCCCCATTAAGGGAATAGAATTTATTCAGTATTTTTAAATATTGCCATTAAGGCGTGCTTGGTTGTTTTAAATCACCATTAGAACTTATCATTGGGTGTAGAAAAGGTTTCACAACTAGTTGTGCGCTTGGTTGTGTTTTTTATTTTTTAATTTAAATTATTAATAACAATAACTCAATCCTGTGATGAAAAACATGAAGACAAACTTTGTTTGACTACAGTGTTTGTGCACCAATTGATTATTTTTTGTTGACTTTTCCTTATACATACATTGTGTGTATCCTATCTTATTAATATCTTATCTCCTAACTCTGTCTTTGACCGTTCTATCGACCCTTCTGGCACCTCTATAACATACATTGCCCTCTTCTTAGGTATATAAAACCTAAATGGCCTGAAATTCCCTTTTATCTCAACTACTTTCTTGTCCTTATTCAAAAAAATAACATCAATTGGGTAAAAAACAAAAAGCATATGCAAAGATATTATTTTTTCTTTTTTGAAATCGAAGATCAAAGCCTTATCTGGTTTTTTAGAAAACATTAAGCCAGTTGCCTTGGAGAAGATGTTATTGCAGTACCTTGCTTTCTCAGAAACTATTGTATTCTTTGTTGAATTCTTTAGCATTTTAGTTTATTCTATCACTATAGCTCCATAACCAACAGCATTTCCATAATCTCCAATTATATCTCCAGAAGTGTAATAATGCAGTAATCTCCCTTTCTTTGCGCCAAGGCCTTTGCATATATCAATCAGGGTTGCTATCGGGATTCTTCCACAGATTGTTGC
>JAHWIC010000021.1 GCA_019322805.1 Candidatus Woesearchaeota archaeon
GAAAAGAGAATGAGTACCTTGCTATAATAAAGCTGAATGATAAATCAGTTGCAACCTCTGGTGATTATGAAAGATATTTTGAGCCAGATAAGAAATTCCATCATATTGTTGATCCAAGAACAGGCTACTCTGCAACAGAATTAATATCTGTAACAATCGTAACTGACACCGCATTAGATGCAGATGCTTTAGCTACTTCAGTCTTTGTTCTTGGACCTGAAAAAGGTTTGGAATTAATTGAAAGCCTGGAAAATGTTGAAGGTCTGTTAATAACAAAAGACAGAGAGATAATAAAGAGTTCTGGGTTTGAGTATTAGTCGTAAACTTTGGGCAATTGTATTCCTGGTGCAATATGTTGTAGAGCAATCTCATCTACTAGGTTTTCTCCAACAGGCCTTTCTTTGTCATACAACACCGCATAATGTCTTGAGCCACCATAAGCTATGTTTCTTCTCAAAACCATTTCACCGCATAATTTTTTTACTGTTGGAGGAAGGGTCAAGTCGTGTTCATCCAGGCTTTCCATACCAAACTCCAAATGCGCTACAGCACTATAACCAACTGGCCTTGCCCCTCCATTTGTGGGAGAAGATATCCATAAGGCTGCCCTTGCCAATGGTTCATCTTTCTGGTCGAATACAACAATAACATGAGGGCAAGGTCTTCTCTCACCATTAGGAGGCGCCTCATATATTTTCCTTGGATCAGGTCTTGCATAATCCAGAATCGTTCTCTGTTCATTGGCGTGCTCTAATGCCTTGTAAACCTCCGAGCCAAGCAATCCTAAATCTCCCAATGCATCATCTAAACCAGCTAAAGGGTACCCTTCTCCTTCGGTCTCAGGCCTTCTGCTAAAATTTATTCCTAAGACTACTTGGTACCTCTCCCTTATAAGGTCCTGTCTTGCTAATTCCTCTTCAGTCATTTCTTGTAATGACGGCATTTTATTAATAAATCGCTTCATCATTTTAAATAAATTTCTACACTTTTCCTGAACAAAATAGCAAAAAAACGATAAATCTTATAAATTAGTTCACTTTCTCAACAGAAATAAACAAAAAAATGAACAAAGAAATAGATGAAATCGATAAGAAAATTGTGAACCTTATGCTTTTTGACGCAGATATTACGAACCGCGAGTTAGCAACTAAATGCAAAATAGCTTTAGGCACAGTAAACAACAGAATAAAGAAATTAAAAAAACTTGGAATAATAAAGAAAAAAACAATCATTGTTGATTATGAAAAACTGGGTTATGTTATTGAGGTATTGATCGACGTAAAAATCAAGAAAGGCGGTTTCTACGAGCTAGCTAAGAAATTGGTTGCAGACCCAAATGTATTTAGGGTTGTTGACATGACCGGTGATTTTGATGCTGAGGTCTTAGCAAGATTCCACACAAGAAGGCAGTTAGATAATTTTGTAAAAAAACTACAGCAGCATCCAGCTGTTGAAAACACAAGAACAAGGCTGATACTTAATATATACAGAGAAAAAGAAATAAAATAAAATCAGGTTGTCTCAAAATACTTATTAAGCTCCCACTTTGTTACCTGGATTCTATAATCATCATATTCCTGCTTCTTTGCCAGCATATAGGTCTGATAAGTGTGTGGTCCAAGCGCTTCTTGCACAACTTTATCTTGCTTTAATGCAAGCATTGCTTCCCCTAATGAAGCAGGCAAGGTCTCTATGCCAAGCTTTGTCAGCTTTGTTTCATCAAACTCGTATACATCCTCTTCAACTGGCTCAGCTGGCGTCATTTTTTTCTTTATACCTTCAAGGCCGGCCTTAAGCATAACTGCAAATGCTAAGTAGGGGTTGCAGCTTGGATCAGGGCACCTAAGCTCACACCTCGTTGCAGATTCTCTTCCAGGACTATACCTTGGGATCCTGATTAAAGCAGACCTATTGATCTGAGCCCAGCAGATATATACTGGAGCTTCATAACCCGGTGTTAATCTTTTGTAAGAATTAACTGTTGGTGCAGTTATTGCTGACATTGCTTTTATATGGGATAGCTGGCCAGCAATAAAGCTTTTAGCAATATCCGACAGTTTGTACTTATCATCAGCATCAAAGAATGCATTCTTCTTTGTCTTTATGTCAAAAAGACTTTGATGGACATGCATTCCTGAGCCATTTACACCAAACAAAGGTTTTGGCATAAATGTCGCGTATAGATCATGTTTATTTGCAATTGATTTAACAACATGCTTAAAAGTTATTGCATTATCCGCTGTCTTTAAAGCAGGGCCGTACTTAAAATCAATCTCATGCTGTCCTGGTGCAACCTCATGATGCGACATCTCTACTTCCAAGCCCATTGATTCCAAAGCAAAGATAATGTCTTTCCTAACCTGTGCAGCTAAGTCCCTTGGAGAGAAATCAAAATAACCTGCAACATCATGCGTAACTGGTTTTATTTCTCCGCCTTCCTGAGGCTTAAACAAGAAGAACTCTAACTCAGGGCCTACATTAAACTCAAAGCCAAGTTCCTCAGCCTCAGCCAAAGCTCTCTTTAGTATATACCTTGGATCACCTTCAAATGGTTTGCCATCTGGTGTAAACACATCACATATAAGCCTCGCAGTTGATTTACTTGTTGACTCCCATGGCAAAACAGCATAAGTTTCAGGGTCTGGCTTCAAAAACATGTCACTCTCACAAATCCTTGTAAATCCTTCTATCGAACTTCCATCAAACCAGATTCCCTTTTCAAATGCCTCTTCAAGCCTCTCAACAGGTATATTGACACTCTTCACCATACCATGCAGATCTGTAAACTGCAGTTGTATAAACTTCACATTATCTTCTGCTGCCTTATCTAAGACTTGCTTTGTTAGGTTTTCTTTCATTATATCACCAAAAAGCATAAGAAATCAAATCATTTATATATTTTTCCTAAAAATTAAGTGATAAATGCTCAAAAATAACTAAAAAGATAAACAAATGTTTAATATAACTAGAAATCTAATCAAATGTATTAAACAAATGTTAATTTAAACATCAAGTATAAGAATTTCAATAAAAACTAAACAAATATACAAAAAAACCGAAAAATTTAAATATATGTATGATATTTATCAATTATATGAAACTAGACGATTTAGATAAGAACATTTTAAGCGTACTTCTTGATGATTCAAGGTTATCCTACAGGCAGATTGCTAAAAAAACAGGTGTTTCTGTTGCTACAATAATGAATAGGGTAAATAGCCTGAGTAAAGAAGGCATCATAAAAAAATACACCGCCTTACTTGACTATGAAAAGCTTGGCTATGATGTTGAGGTTATGATTGAAGTAAGGATAGCAAAAGGAAAATTAATAGAAGTTGAAAAGCAGATTGCTACTAACCCAAGCGTGTTTGCAGTTTATGATATGACTGGTGATTTTGACGCAGTTATCTTAGCAAGATTCCCTAACAGAAGAAAGATGGATTCCTTTCTAAAGAAGATACAAACACTTGACTTTGTTGAGCGCACAAACACAAGGATCATATTAAACATAATAAAAGAAAAACAGGTTGGCATTATTTAAGGAGGTTGAAAAATGGCAAGGATAATGAAAGGTATTGGAGCAGCTGGGTCTTTGGTTGTTGGACTTGTAGCATCTGTCATATTGATAGTGATGGGGCTGATATACTTTGTGATAGCTCTGGCAATTGTTAAGTTTGGGGCTGGATTACTTGGCTATATTGTTGATGCAAACTGGGCAGTGTTATCAGCAAGCTTGATCTCAGTAGGCTCGATGGTTGGCTCTGCTGTTAAGAAGTAAATATCAATTAAAAATTATCATTAGAAAAAATATATAATTATGAAAATTTCTTTCTGTCTCAAGTTAAAGGAATTTTCATCTGCTTTCTTTCCTTTAATGCGCACTTAAAGGAACAGCAGCAGATGATTTTTGCTTTAAAAAAGAGAAGAAAGCAAAAATCAGATTGTTGCCGAGCGAAGCGAGCGCAACTAGGAAATCCCTGATTTCCGTTTATTTTTTGTTTTTATTGATTTTTTAAATTGATTCTTAAAGATGCATTTGTTATTCCTGTAACGCAATGTTTTTAAATAGCCTCTTGTTCTGCTGACTTGGTGAATTATTATGGACAAACTAAAAGCAGGAGTAATTGGCGCAACTGGAATGGTTGGCCAGAATTATGTAAGATTATTACAGAATCATCCTTGGTTTGATGTTGTTTATGTAGCTGCATCTCCAAGATCAGCTGGTAAAAAGTATTCAGAAGCTGTTGAAGGCAGATGGGCAATGCCAACACCAATTCCTGAAAAAGTAAAAGACCTAGTAGTTCATGATGCTTCTAATATAGATGAAGCAAAGGAATGCGATTTTGTCTTTTCTGCAGTTGAAATGAGCAAAGATGAAATCAGGAAAATAGAGAATGAGTATGCTGCTAATGACATTCCAGTTGTATCTAACAACTCTGCACATAGATGGACAGACAATGTGCCTATGCTAATACCTGAGATTAATCATGAGCATATTAACATAATACCTGAGCAAAAGAAAGCCAATGGATGGAATAAAGGTTTTGTAGCAGTAAAGCCGAACTGTTCTTTGCAGAGCTACATGACTCCAATCTATGCCCTGATTAAGGCTGGGTATGAAGTTAAGGAAATGATTATTTCCACAATGCAGGCTATTTCAGGAGCTGGAAAAACATTCAAAACATTCCCTGAAATAATTGACAATGTCATCCCTTACATTGGCGGAGAGGAAGAAAAATCAGAGAAAGAGCCTTTGAAAATTCTAGGTAAGATTGAAAATGGCAAGTTTGTAAATGATGACTCAATAAAGATATCAGCTCATTGCAACAGAGTTGCAGCTAGTGACGGCCATATGGCATGTGTTAGCATTAAGTTCGGTGACAAAAAACCAACTGTAGAAGAAATCAAGAAGATATGGAATGAATTTTCTTCAGTTCCGCAAGAGCTTAAGTTACCATTTGCACCTGAGAAAGCAATTATCTACTTAGAAGATGATAACAGGCCTCAGACTAAATTAGACAGAGATAATGACAAAGGAATGGCTGTAACTGTAGGCAGAGTAAGGCCCTGCAATGTATTTGACATAAGGTTTGTCGGCCTTAGCCATAACACAGTTAGAGGAGCAGCAGGCGGCGGAATCCTTAATGCTGAATTGTTGAAAGCAAAAGGATTCCTTGGTTAATTATTTTTTATTTTTATCATTGATTTCTTATCATTAGGTTAAATTTCAGCATTCGGAATTAGTTGTGCAGTTGCTCGTTTTTTATCACTTTAATCTAAACTTAAAAACAATTAAATCTGAAAATTCCCTTCACAACCAATATAAAGGAATTTTCATCTTATTCTGTTTCTTAAAGAAACAGAAGCAGATGATTTTTGCTTTAAACAAAAGAAGAGAGCAAAAATCGGATTTATTTTTCGTTTTATTGATTTTTTAAATTGATGATTTTTGTGCCAGAAATATCAAATCTTTTTCTTCTTCTATCTCATTCTTTATTTCGAACAGTTGTTTGATTTTACTCTTAATTAATTCAGCCTTCGGCGATTTCTTTAGAAATGTAAGAACAAATTTATCCTTACCAACCCTTTTAATCTCACTCAAACCTTTCTCAATATCCTCAAAGTTCTGTATAGCTGTAATAGAAATAACATAATCAAAATAATCATCAGGATAAGGAATCTTTTCAGCAGGAGCTATCTTATACTTTATTTTATCCTTCTGCCTTGCTCTAGCAATTAACTTTGGAGCAGGATCAACACCAAATCTTTTGCAAGACCATGGTTCTGTTGTTAAGCCAGTTCCGCAGCCAACATCAAGGAGTTTATCCTCTGGATTTGGCTTAAGATATTGTTTAATCAATTCAACCTTCTTAAGCTGCTCTTCTCCATGAAGCTCTTCATAGCCTTGTGATATTTCGTCGTAATAAGTCATAATATTTTGAAATTAAGATTAGTTTTTAACTTTTGCCGTATGCTTCCTTAACATAAGCATCGTCCATAGTTAATTTACGTGCTGTTTCAATAATAAGTTTATCAGGATTAAAACTTTCACCTTTTCTTCTATATGGGTTATTAGCATATGCACTTGCAATCTTTCTAAGGGATTCCTCTCTTCCCCACCAAATGTGCCCACCAAGCACACCCAACAGTGCGCCTAAAAAGCCACCCAAAAAACTCCCAGTAAGTACAGCTCCACCAGTCGCTCCAATAAAAAATGTTATAACCCCATATTCGAATTTAGCTGAACCCATGTAAGTCCTTATTCCTCTTTGAAATGCGGTTTCATCATCATCTTCCATAACTAATCCACTATAATAAGCTGCAACAAAGCATGCCATAACTGCATCTCTTTTATCATTAAAATGATAATCCATACCATCATCAAAATTATTGCCGCCTAAAACATCATCTAAATCAAGTTGTAAGCCATTGTCATACTGCGACCTAACCCTCTCTGCTACCTTTTCGAGAATTTCTTCAGAGTTAGGTAGCCTTGATTCAAATACAGCATCTGCAAGTCCCATACAAGATTGGAATATCGTTATTATTATAAATCTTTTCATCACTCTAAAGTAGTATAAAACCGAAAGATTTAAATACTAGCTATTTTCCTACCATAGTAGGATGAACATACTAAAAAACATTGAATTCAGCAGAATACTGGATCAGTTCAAGAGGCTAAAGAACTGCGTTTCTGAATGGATTGTATCTATTGATACTAAGCAGTATGAACTTCACAAAGACATAAAAGAGCTTGATTTCAGGCTTTCTGAATTAGAAGAAGAAATAAGACAATTGAGGTTTCAGAATGGACGATGAGTCACTGACAGAAGAGCTAAAAAAAGAAAAAAAAGAATTTGCTAAAGCGCTAAATAAAAAAGATCTGAGTTCATTTGAGATGGATGAGTTGTTCTTGGAAGAATAAATTATAAAATGGCAGAAAGAAAAAGCATAGGGGATTATCTAGCAATAGGCACTGCTGTAGCTGCTGGACTTGGAGTAGTTGGTTTCTGCGCAGATGTTGGCGGAATAAAAACAGCAACAGGAAGAGCTCTAGCACCTTATGTAGAAGTCTCAAACAAAAGAAAATATGATCCTGTTAGTGTTGACGGAATAGATTATCTTGTAGTTGGAAAAAATGCTTATCTTGTTGGTTCAGTAACACCGGTAAGAGGCGACGGCCGAATAACACTAAGGCAAAGGTTCATAGGAAGCGTTGAAAACTGGCGCGATTTTGATACTGCTGTAAGGCATCTTAATGGCGGAAAGGAGCCGGTAGCAGGCGCACCTTATAGGTTTCCTTCAAGTGCAGTTCCAAGCGATACAGGATTATATGATCTTGTTATAGAAGCTCACGCAGCAAGACAATAACAACATTTTTAAAACATCCCTCTTTCTAACTTCTGATGCAATACAACCTAGAACTAGACAAAGCAGTAAAAGAAATAAAGAGCTCAAAAGCAAAAACAGTCTGCATTCAGCTGCCAGACGGCTTAAAGCCAAAGGCAAATGAGATAGCTGATTATTTAGAAAAAAACACAAATGCTCAGATTCTGATCTATTCAGGCTCTTGTTTTGGTGCCTGCGATGTGCCTAATGTAAATGTTGATTTATTGATTCAATGGGGGCATTCTGAGTTTAAAAAATGATATCCCTTTTCGTTGTTACCGGCATTGTAACTAATGGCGACAAGATATTGATACTAAAGAAAGCCCCTAATGACTATAACTATCCAAACAAATGGAGCTTTTGCTCTGGCTTTGTCAAGGAATTTGAGCCAGCAGAGGAGTCTGTACTAAGGGAAATAAAGGAAGAAACAGGCTTAGATGCAAAGATAGATGGCGGTCCAAAGATTCTGCAGGTTGTTGATGAAGAAAACAAAAAAAGATGGATTATTGCAGTATTCCTGTGCAAGACTGAGAGCAAAGATGTAAAGCTCTGCCATGAAAACACTGACTTCAAATGGGTTACAAAGGAAGAAATAGATAATTACGACGGTGTTCCTGCTTTCAAGAAGGATTTAGAGTTATTTGGACTATAAAGAAAAAATTATATAAAGAAGACCCACAAACTTAATCTTAAAATGAAAATAATAATAGCATCAGACCATGCTGGATACAAACTAAAAGAAGAACTAAAAGAAGAACTAAAACAATTAGGCCATGAAACAGAAGACCTAGGAACAGACTCTGAAGAACCAGTTGATTACCCAGAATATGGAAAAAAAGCAGCAAAAGAAGCTGCTTCTTCAGGAAATAAAGGAATTCTCCTCTGTGGCTCTGGCATTGGAATGTCAATAGTTGCAAACAAAATAAAAGGCGTAAGAGCTGCGTTATGCCATAACGAGTACACAGCAAGAGCAGCAAGAGAGCATACTGATGCAAATGTCCTATGTCTTGGTGCTCGCGACATTGATACAGAAACAGCAAAGAAATTAACAAAGATTTTCTTAGAAACTGAAGCCAGCCAAGAAGAAAGGCATAAAAGAAGGGTAAATAAAATAGAATAAAATGTCTTTATTGAATTATTCTTTAGCTGCAATCGTGACTTACCTTGGCTTAGTTGCTGGAATGCTGTTAGCCTTCTCAACAGAAGAGGAATTAAAGCCAGGAAGAAAGTATTTTGTGATATTAAAGCATATTTGTTTTATCTCTATCTTTGCGGGATTATTTTATTATTTTTTCGTCAACAAACTCATGCCAGAATTGATTATCACAGCAATATTGTTTATAATACTTGGTTCTCTCTGCTACTGCAGTGCTGTTAAATTAAAGAAAAGTAAAAGAAAACCAATCATAATATCTTATATCATATATGCCGTGCTTGCAATAGTTTTCTACTTATCCTCAAGAGTCATTGGCATGCAGATAATAATCTCTTCATTAATATTCATATACGGCCTTCCGGCAGGAACCATATTAACAGATCCAAGAAAGAAAGCAAAAAGTTTCTGGATTGTATTAAGCCATGTTTTCTATGTTGCTATAGCAGTCATCCTAAAGCTTAGTTTTCTTTAGCCTCAAATAATATCCTAAGAGGTTAAATCCTATATGCAAGCAGAATGACAGGATAATTACAGTGATAAATGTAAGAGGATGAGGCAAGTATATTGGCGAAATAAATATCAAGCCCCCTATTGCAGCATTAATCTGGTCAAATGGTATAAAAGACCTGCCTGGCCTTAGGCCAACCCTTCTTTTGATAAAGCTATTGGTTAAGTCGCCAGCCATAACACCAGAACCAAAAAGCAGGCCTGCAGGAAACCATTTTGAGCTATAATCAAAAAAGCTAAGCGCCCTAAAAGCAGGATACCTGTACAGAAGAGACTGTATATAAATGAATATAAGCGAGAATAAAATACCAGAAATTACCCCCCTTATTGTCTTATTATCTCCAAAGATCCTCTTTTTCCCAATCTTTTTCCCCATATCAACAGGAATTGCTAAACTCTTTAAAATATCCTTTACAAGAACTGGAGCCATATTAGCTGCCATTCCAGGGATCATAAAATAAAAGCACATTAGTAAATAAAAACCTATACCTGCCATTCTTAATCAGCCTCCATAAGGTTGTTTAAATATCAAATTTATTCGTTTCAAAAAAAAGCTCATTGTTCCTCCAATAAAGCCGGTAAATGAGCTGCCTTCAACCTTTGTTTTTTTATTTTTAATTGCTTTCCTTAAGTCGCCATCAAAAACAGTAAATGCCTTGCCAATCTCAAAAGCAAAATGTGCATCAGAGCCTGCAAGCTTTGCAATACCAAGCTTATCCGAAACAGTCAAAGCCAGGTTATTAGCCAAAAAAGATGCTCTTGAATTCAGGCATTCTACGCCATCAACCTTATCTTTTATCTTTTGTATTGGACATCTGAAACGCAAATGAGGCAGAAGCCTGTAAGGGTGTGCTATGACTGCCAAGCCATTCTGTTGTTTTATCTCATCCAGAACATCAGACAGCTCCTTTGACCTTATCTGCTTGTTTATATAATAAGCCAGGATATCTCCTTTGTCAGTCTTAATCTCTGAACCAATCACAACTTCAAAATCCTTATCCTTATTCAGTTTCTTAACCTTTAAAGCCCCCTTTATTTCATTATGGTCTGCAACAGCAATCCCATCAAGCCCTTTCTTTTTTGCAAGTTTAAGTACTGTCTCAGGCTTCAGATTGCTGCATAAAGAGTAATTTGTATGTACATGCATGTCGTATTTCATTTTTTCTGGAATATAACCCTTATAAACCTCCATGTAATCTTGAATGGATTTATATGGCTAACTTCCTTGCCATAGATGGTCTTAATATGAACCCAGCCAATCTTATAGCCCTTAGGAGCCGCCTTAAGCAGAAGCTCTGTTTCCATCTGATAGCCGTCCTGCTCAAGCTTAACATCCTTAATGACATCTGTTTTTATCAGCCTGTAACCTGACTGGCTGTCAGGCACCTTTTGCCTGCATTTCAATGAAACAATAAAGGAAGAAATACCATTCGCAATTATCCTTCTAAGAGGCATATTCCTTACATTATGCATCCTGCTTCCAACCACTATGTCATATCTCCTGATTTTCTCAATAAACTTAGGTATGTCAGAAGCCTTATGCTGGCCATCTGCGTCTATTGTTATAACAGCGCCAAAATTATGTTTAATTGCGTATCTGAATCCTGTCTTTAAAGCTGCTCCCTTGCCTCTGTTTTGCTTATGCCTAAGTATCTTTATGCCTTTTACTCTCTTCATAACATTATAGCTGTTATCAGTGCTGCCGTCATCTACAACTAAAATATTGTTCTGGTATCTTTTTATGTCAGCGATTGTATCTTCAATAAATTTTCCTGCATTGTAGCAGGGGACTATAACAAGTACTTTCATTAAGGCTCATACCCCCTATTTGCTAACTTAGCAATTTCTTTCATAACCCTACCAACAATCTCTCTTAATATCTTCTTGGTTATTTTTTTATTATAGTACCTATTGAAATATATTGGTTTTCCGATTTTGATGTCTGCTCTTTTCAGCTTAGGAATTAATCTTTCCCCAGGTGCTATCTCATAGGTTCCCACCAAGCCTACAGGTATAACCGGCACCTTTGCTCCCAAAACCAATCTTGAAACTCCGGTCTTGCCGCGCGTCAGACTTCCATTAAGACTTCTTGGACCGCCAGGAAATATGCCTACGTTATCTCCTTTTTTTAAGAAACCTGTTAATTCATTTAGAGCCTTTTTCTTGCCTTCATCAAGGGGAACACAGCCAGCCCAGTTCCTTGCGATCCTATCCCCAAAATACTTCCAGAATCTTCCTTTCATTGCAAGCCAATGTATCTTCCTATTGGTCCGGGGCAGTATAACAACGCATATAAGCAGCGGGTCAAGATAACTATCATGATTTGCAGCCATTATAACCGGCTTATCCTTTGGAACATTATTCAATCCATCAACTTTCCGTACAAATAACCTCAGAAAAGCAAATAGGGTGCGGTTAGCTATTGGGTATATCATTTTAGGATTTGCTATTTTTTGGTATGTTTACTATAAGTTTCGCTATATCAATCGCTGAATTTGGTTTTGCGATCTTCCCAGGCTCATTTTTTTTATTCAATAATTTCTCGACAGCAGGTATAAGGTATTTTTCACTTTTCGGTTTTACTGCTGCATTATATTTAACTAAATAATCAGTATTCCTTTGTTCCTGGCCAGGTATTGGGTTTACAACAACCATAGGCAGATTTTTTGCAAGGCACTCTGACACAGTTAAACCGCCTGCCTTTGTTACAGCAATATCAGAAACATCCATCAGCTCATCCATATTTGTTACATATCCCTTAACAATTAATTTATTATTAAATTTACTTTTCAATAATTTATCTTTTAATTTATTGTTTTTTCCGCAAACAACAATGAGCTGGATATCATCCATGCTGTCCAGTAATTTGACAGCCCTTTCCATCGAACCTATTCCTAGGCCGCCGCCCATCACAAGTATTGTTGGCTTGTTTCCTAGCCCTAAACGCTTCTTAATTTTTAGCTTACTATTTTTCCCAGAAAATTTAGGATGTATTGGAATTCCCAAATCCTTAACCTTATCCTTGTTTATTCCTCTCTGCATCAGCTCATTCTTGGCTTCTTTTGTAGCTACAACATACTTGTCCACATTATTCAATGGCCAATAATGGTGCATATGGAAGTCAGTAACAACTCCAATAAGAGGAACCTGCAACTGCTCTTTCTCTTTTATTGATGAAACAGCCCAGCATGGATAAGCATGGGTGCATGCTACTACATCAGGCTTAAACGAAGATATTAATCTCCTGTACTGCTTATAATCTCCAAACCTGTTCCTCAGGTAGTTGGCCATATCTGCAACCATTTTGCTTTCATGCAAAAAACCAAAAACATTTGGAGCATAGTTTATTAGTTTCGAATAAGCAGAAGAGATACGCTTTGCAGTTCTTGTTTTTTTGACAGGACATGCGCAGAGAGCATTTATATTTTTATCTACTGCCTTTAACGCCTCCTTTATGGACAGTGCCGCAACCTCATGGCCTGTTCCTCCTGTGGTCACAGGACATTCCAGGATAAGCACTTTCTTTTTCATATTAATTCTCCTTTATGAAGCTGTAGATCTCCCTAAAAGACTCCTCTTTGTTTTTATCTATAATAAAGACATGGTAAGCATCCTTAACCCAGATAACCTTCTTTTTCTTTGAGCCAATATTCTTAAGCAGATAACTAACAGTGCTTTCCTTAACCCCAAAATCCTTTGTAGAGTGCATTATCAATGAAGGAGCTGTTATTTTCGGCAATAGCCTCCTTGATTCCTCTACCAGAGAAAGACCCTCATTCACTATTTTTACAGGGATTACATCATAACCAACTCTTTTCTCCTGTATCTCATTATCAATTATCCTCTTATACCACTTGCGCTGGAATGACTTGAATAATCCAACAAAAAAAGCAAGGCGCTTATAGAAATTCTTCCTTCTGAAATATATTGGAGTGCCTAGAGATATAAGTCCATCAACATCGTGCTTTGCAGCCAGACACAAGGCAATGTTCCCTCCAATAGAAGTGCCTGCAATATAGACCTTATCAACTTCTTTCTTAAGTTCTTCTAATGCTTCCTCCATAGATCTAACCCAATCCTTCCAGCTCGTAACAGCAAGACAATAGGGGCTTGTGCCATGGCCTTTTATCAAAGGAGCAGAGACGGTTATATCCCTATCTGCAAGGTATTTGCCAAGATCTCTTAGGTCACTTGGCGAGCAGGTTGAGCCATGGATAAGAAGCGCTCCTTTCTTTCCCTTCTTATAGAAGAATGGCTCAGCTCCCTTCATTATCTTATGGTTTCTCTTCCCTTTTCTATAAACATAAAACAGATGCGCTCCCCTGACTAATATATATAAACAAAGAAAAACTGCAATTTTGCCTATCATAAGCATAACGAATCTGTTTTATTTAAAAAATTTTGTTTTTGCAGGGAATTTAGTTAAATTTAAATATATGCAATAAGCTATAACCGGATTAGAATGAAAAAGACCTTAACTCTTCCAACTGTATTGACAATCCTTCGCATAGTATTTTCTCCAGTATTCTTTGTTCTGCTGCTCGCATCAAAAGCCACTCCAGGGCTGGTTATTTTCATTATTGTTGCATTAACAGACTGGATAGACGGAATGATAGCAAAATATACAAAACAGATTACAAAATTTGGAGAATTCCTTGATCCAATGGCTGATAAGTTTATGGTTGCCCTGGGGGTTATAGCAATAACCCTAAAATTCGATTTTCCTATATATGGATTGTGGATCCTTTCAAGGGATATTATTTCTCTCTGTGGCTCATTCATTATATACAAAAAACGAAAAGCTAACTGGGAAGCAAACAAGCTTGGAAAGGCAACAACATTCCTGCAGGTAGTTACAATAATAGCATTCATTATAAACAACAGTCTCAAGTTCCATATACTGCTCGTAACCATGATAACCAGTATTTTAACAGCAATAAGCTATTTTAGGCGTACTATCAGAATCGTCAAGGCCTCCAAGTAAAGCTTTAATAACTAGAAAACATTAAACTGCTTCTATGGCATATACCATCCTGGACTGTTATACAGACGAACCAGCTGGACTTGGTGTTCCGCCTTATTTAGGAACTTATCCAAGGTATATCTATGGTTATTTAAACCAAAATAATAAATCAATAAAATACATCACTATTGATGATTTAAGAAATTCTAAAGGAATCAATGAAAAGAGATCAATTCAAAAAACAAATATAAAAAGATATAACACCACAAGGAGTGCCGATGAAACTAAAGAAATACTGAATTCTACAACTGAATTAATCATAATAGCTGGAGTTCACACACCTGGAAAGTATCTAAGTGCTGTCCCAGGCACATTAAAAGAGATTATCCAATTAACAAAGGAATTGAACTGTAAAAAAACACTAACAGGCCCTGCTGTGTACGGAACAAGCACTGAAGGAGGTAAATTCTTTGAGAAAGCAGACTTATCAAACTTCAATGAAATAAAAGATTTCAACTTCAGCTATGAAGAAATAGATGATTTTGCAGTCAAAGGAGCAGGGATAATAAAACAAATACCTGGCTTAAGAATTATTGAATTAGAAACCTCAAAAGGATGCTCAAGAAAAGAGCACTGCAGCTTTTGTACAGAGCCGATAAAGAATAAGATCTCATTCAGACCAAAGCAGGATATTTTAAAAGAGGCAAAAGCATTTACAAAGCTTGGTGTGAAATATTTCAGATTAGGAAAGCAATCTGATTATTACTCTCACCCTGAGGCAATCGGTATTATCAAAGAAATTAGAAAAGGATGCAACCCAAATGTTTTGCACATTGATAATGTAAATCCTGTAAATGTTGTATCAAAAAAAGGAATAGAGATAACAAAAGCAATTGTTAAGTATTGCACAGCAGGCAATATAGCTGCATTTGGTGTTGAATCATTTGATCCAGAGGTTGTAAAGCAAAATAACCTTAATGCTGATCCAGAGGTCACTTACGAGGCTGGAAGAATATTAAATAAATATGGCCGGGAAAGAGGAGAAAGCGGAATGCAGAAATTCCTGCCTGGAATTAATCTATTATTTGGTTTAATTGGGGAGAGCAAAACAACTAATGACCATAATGTTCAATGGCTAAAACGATTCATGGACGAAGGCTTGTTGATAAGAAGAATCAATGTAAGGCAGGTTGATATCTTTGAAGGAACTCCTATATATAATACGGTTGGAAACAAATTCATTAAGAAAAACAAGAAGTTCTATTGGAAATGGAGAAATGAGATAAGGCAGAACATAGACTTTCCAATGCTAAAAAAGCTTGTTCCAGAAGGAACTTTTCTAAAGAATGTAAGAATGGAAATCTATGACGGCAAAACAACCTTTGGAAGGCAGATTGGAACTTACCCCTTGATTGTCGGGGTTAAGCAAAGGCTTGAACTAAACAAATTCTATGATGTTGAAGTTATTGGGCATATGTTAAGAAGTGTTATAGGCAGGGTTAAACAATAAATTTAAATATTAACTACTTAAATAAGATTATATGCCAAGAGCACAAGCAGCAAGGCCTTTTATGTATGCCATAGCAACTATTTTTCTGATTCTTATCCTATCATTTAGCTTCGTCTATATAAAGGATATTGCAAAAACAGCAAGGGAAAGAGAGGTTATAACATTCATTAAAAGTGTTCAAGGTATTATAGATACCCAAAGCAAGCAAAGTTTTGGAAGTCATGTTGATAGAAGCATAGCTGTGCCCGAGGGAGTAAACTCTGTATGCTTTGTTGACCAGTCACAGAAAACAGACAGATTTGTCAACAACGAACTTACGGTGTTTTTAGAGCACTATCCTGAATCCAACTTCTTCATCCTGCCTTTAGAGGACTTCATGGCAGAAAAACTTGAAAATTTTGAGGTTCCCAAGAGTCCATTATGCATAAGGGTGATTAATGGAAAGATTAATCTTAGGTTATTGAGCCAGTTCGGCACTACACTTGTTGGGACTCCAGCAAGGAAGGATGAGATAGAAGAATGCACATCTATTTTCTATACCTCAGAACCAAACCAAGGAATTGATATTGTTTTCCTAGGCCAAGCATATGGCACAACAGAGGAATTTAAGAATGATGTTTATGATTACATAAATGATGTTTTCTTCAAGCTTGAGCCGTTTCATTCGCACAGAGATAACTTTAATTTCTACATAGTCGATGACTTCCAGGATTTAGGCTGCACATTCGAAGGTTATGTTCTATGCAATAGTTTCAAGGTAAAGAGGCTTGCTTCAAGATGCCCTCATGAGTTTATCTTTATCCTAATAGACAGAAACAAGATTAAGGATTTTATAATGCCTATAAGGTCAAGCGCCATCGCGAATATAGCAAACATAAATACAGCTGATAAGCCCTCTGTACTAATGCATGAATTCGGCCATAGCTTTGCTGATTTAGCTGATGAGTATGTTGATGATTATTATTTAGCAATAAAATTTGATGGAGAAAGATACCCAAACTGCGATAACAGCAGATGCTCAAAATGGTCTGGCATTGAAGGAACTGACTGCCTCAAAGGGTGCTCAACAGACGGCTATTATCGCGGAACGAAAAACTCATTAATGAAAAGCCTTTCAGCAGAATACTACGGCCCTATTAATGAAAAGGCAATAACAGAAAACCTAGATGTGTATAAAAGATGAAAACTAAAAAGCTTATTTTAATAATAATGCTGCTGCTTTTTGCGCAATTCGCATGTGCAGATAAGATAACAATCCTAAATCTGCATTATGACAGAGGAGAGGTCTCTGTTATAGACAAGATAGACACGTATGGTTACTATCCAGACAGAAAAATACAGCCAGATATAGGCTATAAAGCAGAGGTTGTTTCGGTAGATGATGCTGTATTATATTCGTTCAAATTTGAGGTTCCATTAGAGCACTACACTGATATCCACCTGGACAACAGAACACAAGGCGGCCTTGTTATAGTAAATGAGACAGACTTTGCATTAATAATACCGTCATTGCCGACTGCAAAAGAGGTGAATTTCTACAATGAAAAAAACGTAAAGGTATTGACGGTCGGGTTAATTGAAGAAAAGCTAATCCCAACAATGCCGATTATAATAGGTTTAGCAATTATATTTGTAATAATCATATCCATGGCACTCAAAAAAAGGAAAACTTAGACAGCGAAAGATATATAAATATAGTATCAGTTCTCAAACTTGAAAAATGCCTCTGTAGCTTAGCAGGTAGAGCACGTGACTGTTACACTAGTTTTGGTGGAGAAATCACGGGGTCGTCAGTTCGAGACGCATTAAATCTCGCAAGAGGTTTATGGCGGGAAAATCTGACCAGAGGCGTTTTATATTTTTTCTTTACTACTTATTTAGAAAATTTTATAAAACAGCTATAGTTCTACTTGTTGTATTGGGCCCGTGGCATAGTCTGGTGGCGCGCTCGACTGATAATCAATAATCAGATATCGAGTGGTCCCGTGTTCAAACACCGTTAAGTTATAAAGACTTGCAGGTTGAAAGTCACGGCGGGCCCATTCTTTCCACATTTTTTAACCAAATTTTACTATTCATCTTAACCTAGTTACGAAAAACTTCCATTTTTGTCGTCGGAAACAGTGGTAAACAAAATTCCACTTTTATAGCTTTGACTACCATAAAGTTTATATAGAAGTTCCCATTTTAGAATGATAAAAATAGTTAAAAACACAAAAGGTGGAGGTGTTAGTATGTTTAAAAGAAATTTATTTGTAATCGGTGTGATAGCTTTGTTCTTGTTGAGTGGATGCCAGGTTTATGAAGACATATACGGCAAATCTGATGTTTCTACGATAAGTATGGAGGATATTGTTGTTGAAGAGGAAGAGCCTGAAGAGGAATTTGTTGAAATAGAGGAGGTTGAAGAAGAGGAAGAAAAAAGCCTCCTTGATATCTTCAGAAGACCTGCTGAAGAAGAGGAAGAAGTTGAGGAGATCATTGAGATTGTAGAGGAAGAGGTTGTTGAGGAAGAAGTTATTGAACTTGTTGATGAAGAAATTGATGAAAGAGCAGTTGTTATAATAGTACAGGAAACAGACCTTGTAAGCCTAGAGCCTGCTGCCACTGACCCTGACGGTGATCCTTTAACTTACACATTCACATCACCTCTTGATGAGGAAGGCGCTTGGCAAACCACCTATGGAGATGAAGGGGAATACACAGTAACTATAACTGCTTCTGATGGAGATCTGTCTGCTTCACAGGACGTATTGGTAATAGTAAATAGGAGAGAGGAAGCACCGGTAATTGATAGCGCAATCCCAGAAGAAACAACGCTGGATATAAAGGAAGATAATGTTATTGAATTCAGCGTATCTGCATCAGACCTTAATGACGATGAGCTGTATTACGAGTGGAAGGTTGATGGCGAAGACGCATCAACCACCACATCATACGCTTACAACCTAGATTATGACAGCGCAGGCTCACATACTGTCAAGTTATTGATAACAGATGGTACGCTTGAGACAACACAGATATGGGCTGTCACAGTTGAGAATGTAAACAGAGAGCCTGAAATGGCAGAGATTGGTGATATTGCTGTAATGGAAAACGAGCCTGTAGTGATTGTTGTAGAAGCATCTGACCCAGACGGAGACGAACTTATTTATACAGTAGACAGTGACTTATTTGAACAGGAAGAAAACGTGTTTACGTGGTACACAACATACGATGACTCAGGCGCATATTCATTAACAGTAACTGTAAGTGATGGTGACCTTCCAGTAAGCCAAGAAATAAACATAGATGTCGGAAACGTTAACAGAGCACCTGTGTTCCTAGGAATTGAACAGAGATAATTTCTTTTTTATTTTTTTAATTGTTTTTAGTGGGGGTTGGGTTAATGGATAAAAAATGGGCAGTCTTACTATTAATTCTAATTATTATTTTGCCAATAGCTTATTCTCTATCTACTATAACCTTGGAAGAAACTGAGCTCGTTGCGCTAAAACCTGCTTTTGAAGACCCGGATGGAGATAAACTGGAATATTCTTATACTTATCCCCTAAACGATGAGGGAGAGTGGCAGACAGATTATGGTGATGAAGGAGAGTATATTGTTACAGTCACTGCTTCTGACGGCCAGTTCATCACAGAAGAAGAGGTTATAATCGTTGTTAACAAGAAGGAAGAACCCCCTGAAATAGATGAGTTCTTCCCGGATGAAGCGCTAGTATCTGTTAAAGAAGGAAAATTCCTCCATTTTGAGGCTGCTGCTTCTGACATAAATGAAGATGAGTTAACCTATGAATGGTTTTTTGATGATGAGTCTCTTGGTTTTGGCCAGAAACTTGAATACTTTGCAGACTATTTTGATGAGGGAGAGCATATTATAAAGGTAATAGTATCTGACGGCGCATTAGAAACCATACAGGAGTGGACTGTTGATATTGAGGATTTTGACAGGGGAACACTCCTAGATGGTATTACCGATATCGAAGTAGACGAAACTGAGTCAGTATATCTAGAACTCCCAGATTTTGAAGCATACGATCTTGAATATGAGATATCAGAGCCAATAGGCAACGATAATCTCTGGGAAACCACCTATGATGATGCTGGTGAATATTTGGTAACAATAAAGATAATGGACAGGGATTTTGAATATTCAAAAAGAATAGATGTAGCAGTTAATAACATAGACAGACCGCCAACAATTGATCCTATCGCTAACAGGGTAGTAAGCGAAGGTGAAGAAGTAGTCATTACATTAAGTGGTAATGACCCTGATGAAGAGGAAATAACCTTTTCAGCAGTTAATGCGCCAGAGGATTCCACATTTGAGGATAATATATTTAGATGGACTCCTCACAGGGATTTTGTTAAAAAAACAAATTTCTTCACAAAACTCCTTGATAAATTCCATATGCTTAGAAAAACCCAAAAAGTAAGATTTATCGCTAAAAGTAATGAATTTAGTATAACTAAAAAAGTAAAGATAAAGGTTTTGGATGACAACAGAGCCCCTGTTATTGAAGATAAGGGGCCAATAATAGTGAATGAGCTTGAGACAGTACATTTAGAGCCGAATATTTATGACCTTGATAATGACAGAATATCATGGAAGTACAGCGGCTGGATGGATAAGCCTATAAGAGAAACAGGCTATGAAGATGCAGGCAATTACACAGTAACCCTAACAGCTTCTGATGGTAAATGCACTATTGCGAAGAATTTGGTAATCATTGTAAAGAATGTCAACAGGGCACCAACCCTTGATGAAATCCCAAAGCATGATGTAAATGAAGGTGAAGCCTTATCATTCGGCATTACTTCTTACGACCCTGATTATGATGAAATCACTATATCTGTTGAGGACCCGCCATCTGGCTCAAGTCTTGATGAAGATGTGTTTAGATGGATGCCTGACTATGAGGAGACAAAAAAACATGAGGCAAAGCAGTATACCCTTACTTTTACAGGCTCTGATGGTGATTTAACTGCAAGTGAAGATGCTGTAATAGTTGTGCATAACACAAACAGGCCTCCAAAGGTATTGAATTTAACTCCTAATATGGGCAGGTTTAGCGTCTATGCTAACAGCCCTGTCTTATTCCAGATTTTTGCTGATGACCCTGACGGCGATGAGCTAAGCTATGAGTGGAGTTTCAGCCGGCGTGATAAATTCAAAGGAAGCCCTGCACACAAACGAACATTTACTGTTCCTGGACAAAAAGAGGTGACAGTTATTATATCTGACGGCGATTACTCTTTAAAGGTTAAATGGTACATAGATGTATTAGAGCCACCAAAACAGGAAACATTAGAACCAGTGGTTATCACATCGCCTGCAGCGCAGACGCAGCAAACACAGCAACAAACGCAGACGCAACAGCAGGTTCAGCAACCAACACAAACATCAACGACAAGTACAACATATCAAACATATAGTGTGTAACAAAGACATAAATATTTAAATTCATATTTCTTTTTCTGCTCTATGGACAAAAGGATAAGGATTAAAGGCCAGACTGATGACACTTCAATAAACCTTGCGTTAGACACAATAAACATAGGTAAACAGGCCCTGATATTCGTAAACACAAAGCGTTCTGCTGAAAAAACAGCAGAGGAGATTTCTAAAAAGATTAGAACAAGCGATAAAAAACTTGAAGAGCTTTCTGAAGCTGTTCTAAAAGTGCTCTCAAGGCCAACAAAACAATGTGAAAGGCTTGCTAAATGCATTAAAAAAGGCATTGCATTCCATCATGCTGGCCTTACTCATAAACAAAAGGAATTAATCGAGGACTCATTCAGAAAAAGAATAACAAAGATAATCTGCGCTACGCCAACTCTAGCTTTAGGAGTTGATCTGCCGGCGTTTCGTGCAATCCTGAAGGATTTGCGCCGCTATGGTCATCGTGGAATGGAGTTTATACCTGTTTTAGAGTACCTGCAGATGGCTGGCCGTGCCGGCAGACCAAATTATGACAAAGAAGGCCAGGCAATTGCAATAGCTGCAACTGAAGCAGAAAGAAAAAAGATTCATGAAAGGTATATTTTAGGAGAGCCGGAAGATATTTACTCAAAGCTTGCAGTTGAGCCTGTTCTCAGGACTTACCTGCTGTCATTGATTGCTGCTGACTTTATCAATGATAGGAAAAGCATTCTTAAGTTTTTTGAAAAAACATTCTGGGCTTACCAGTTCACAGATATGGAAAAACTTGAAGAGATTATCACAAGAATGCTTGCATTATTAGAGGATTGGGAGTTTCTTAAATCAACAAAGGAGGAATTCCAGTCAGCTGATGAGCTTGGGAATGAAAAGTATAAAGCAACAATTCTTGGGAAAAGGGTTGCTGAGCTTTACATCGATCCTTTGACAGCGCATTTCTTTATTGATTGCTTGAGAAAAGCCCATAATAGGGCAGAGGCATTCTCATTCCTGCAAATGATATCGCATACTCTAGAGATCCGGCCTATGCTGAAAGTAAGAACCAAGGAGTATGAGAAGATTGAAGAATCACTGGTAACATATCACGACCGTATACTTGAATCTGAGCCATCAATGTACGAGCCTGAATACGAAGACTTTCTTAAGTCAGTAAAAACAGCCTTATTCTTTCAGAACTGGATAGACGAAAAGGATGAGGAATCCATTCTTGAGGAATTTAATGTAAGGCCTGGTGAACTGCGCGTTAAACTCGAGACTGCTGACTGGCTTTTGTATGCAGCAGAAGAGCTCTCAAGGATCCTGCGCTTAAAATCACTGATAAGCGAGGTTATAAAGCTGAGATTAAGGCTAAAGTATGGAGTAAAAGAAGAGCTACTGCCGCTATTGAAACTAAAAAACATCGGAAGGGTAAGGGCTAGAGCTTTGCACAGGAATAAAATAAAGAGCATTGGAGACGTAAAAAAAGCTGATGTTGCAAAATTAGTTCAGATTTTAGGCAGAAAGGTTGCTATCGATATCAAGAAACAGGTCGGAGAAGATATTGATAAAGCAAGGGTTCCTGAAAGGAAAAGAAAAGGCCAAATCAGCCTCAAAGATTGGAGTTAAGAAGAGAAAAAGATTTATCATTAAATAAAAAATCATTGGATGTACTTTCAGACAGCACAACCAGTTGTGCACTTGGTTGTGTTTTACCACCTTAATTTGGAATTAAAAACAATTAATTCCGAAAATTCCTTTCATAACTGCGATAAAGGAATTTTCATCCGCTTGCTTTGGTTTAAGACAGCGGATGATTTTTGCCTTAATGTAGAGTATCAAGCAAAAATCAGAATTATTTTTCAACTATTTATGTTTTTTATTGATGTGCACCTAGTGATTTGAAACAATGATTAAAATGAAGCTGTTGATAGCTGTGATGTATTCGGATAAAGAAACCTGCGATAAGGCTGTGGCTGAATTGAAGAATTTGTTTGGTGATATTGATAGTGAAAGCCCAGGATATAACTTTAATTTTACAACTTACTATGAAAAAGAAATGGGAGCCGGCTTAAAAAAGAAATTCATATCATTTAAAAAAACAACAACCAATGAAGAATTAGCAGAAATAAGGACAGCAACTGGAAAAATAGAAGATAAATTTAGGATTAATGGAAAGAGAACAATAAACATTGACCCAGGCTATATTTCTAAAGAAGGGGTATTTATGGCAAGCCTGAAGAACAGGCAGTTTAAAACAGGAATTGGAGACGGAATTTTCCTGCATAAGATCCTTGGTTTTGAGCATGGAAAAATTATAGAATTTAACCACACCTTTGCCGACTACAAACTCAAACAGAACCAGGATTTCTTCCTGAAAGTTATTTCTTCTTCATAATCTTTGACCAGCACTCTTCGCAGCATATAAAGAATCTTAAGAGTTTAATCTTCTTTATTCTTTTCTTGCATTTCAGCCAGAGTTCCTTTCTCTTTCCCACTAAAATATATTTATTCCATAGTATCTTAACCCTATCTTCGCATTTGTAATACCTTGAACAAATCCTGCAAGATAAACTTCCCTTCTTTTTCTTTTTAAGCTCTTCAATACAGCGTTTCTTCTTCTTTTTGCACCAGACAATAAATAAGATGATAATCAACAATAGGCTTATAGACCACCCGGCAACCCTCCTTGGAGTCATAAAGACAACGCAATCAGCTGGACAATTATATATGTCCTCACCAACACCGCAAACTCTATTACCGCAAGCGCAGCCAGTCGGGTCTTCAACAGCTTCAATAGAGATAGGCTTACCTATGATAACATAGGTATCTGTTGGATCACAATCAACAACATCTAAATCAAAGAATTTCTGTGTGCCTAGCTCAACAATATCCTCAGCAGCAAGTATCTCTCTGGCAACAATCTTCTCAATCAGCTTCCTTGAAATTTCATTATTAACCAGGTTTGTGTGAGTTACAGCAAGCTCCCAGTAATCCCTGCATGAGTCATTTATATATTCGTCACCGACACGCTGTGCAGATGTAACAGGAACAATTCCATCAGTCTTGCCGATCTCTTCAGGAATCAGGAGCCTGTTAAACTCATAAGCCCTGGTTCCTGCTATCACATAATATTCAACACCAGGCAGCCTTGGAGTTACCCTTCCTTTTGCCAAATCATCAAGTATCTTTGCATTTACATTAAACAGCTTAGGCCCTTCTTCTTCATTAATAAGGCTTCTAAAGAGATTCTCATAGGTCTTTATAATGGGGGTGCCTTCATTTGGAACTCCAATAAGAAGAACCTTTCCTATCTTATCCAAGTAAGTGTACTTCCCAGGATATTCCTCATTCTCCAAATAAGTGTTATAGAGGGCTTGTTGAGCAATCAAACCACCAAGGCTGTGGCCAACAATATGCAGTGTATCAAACTCGTTAGAGTGCAGTTGCAGATGACTTATTAATTCAGCAGCATTTTCATCAACTGATTTAGAGGAAGGATAGCCTAAAACATATACCTTATACGGCTGATTAGTCAGCCTTATATCATTCACAACATCATCATAAATCCTTGGAGATGAGGCAAGACCGTGTATAAGCAGCATAGCTTCTCTTGCCTCCTGTGCAGGCTCATAAATAAGCTCAAAGCTTGTGTTCAGGCAGTAAGTGCAAAGTATGCCCATTGCAGCCAGAACAAGCTGCTCATTCTCATCTAAGTAACCAGTAACATTCTCTACAACCGCAGTTACTGTCTGGCTTGTCTCATTGATTTCACCTCCAATATAAAGCCATGTATCCTCAGATTTCACGTATATGGCAATACTATCAGGCTCAAAAGTCTCAGAAGGGATATAAGGCATAGTAACCTCTGTTGATAAGCCTGGTTTTGCATTCTCTAAAGTCAGGACAAGAGGCGTTCCTGTAATCTGCAATGAAGGGTTGTCTGCCTCCTCAATAGACTTGGTTGGCATAGCCAATTTAGCCTTTAAGCTCTCAAGCAGCTCGCCCTTAAAGCTGATGCTTGAATTTCCAGTTCTCAAAGCTTCTGTTATAGAGGTTATATCAGCCTCTACTTCAGTTATCGCAATTGGCATTGCTTCCGGCTCAATAACTTTTGTTACACGCTCAATTTCTTTAACAATAGTCTCTGCACATCTTAAAGCTCTAACAGTGGTCACATTTGTTGGCAGGCAAATTCCTCCTTTACATTTCATAGCCTGCACATCAACAAAGTTCTCTGGTATGCTTATTGTGATAGCTACTGATTCACCAGAGCAGTCAAGGTTAAAAGGATCAACAACAAGCTCATAGCCTCTTGGTATCAGCCTTGGATCGACTGTTGCATTTAGGCTTAACTGTAATGGCACCTCTCTTTCTGTATAGGTTATATCCACACAAGGCAGTGAATACCTTGGCCTTACCACTCCTGGCGGCGGTGTAGGTGGAGGTGCTACTACAACCGGCGGTGGAGGCGGCGGTGGCGGTGGAGGCGGCGGTGGCGGTGGAGGCGGCGGTGGCGGTGGAGGCGGCGGTGGCGGAGGAG
>JAHWIC010000040.1 GCA_019322805.1 Candidatus Woesearchaeota archaeon
TTTCCAGCTGCTGTCAAGCCGCGATAAACTCTTCCTCTGTGCTGCTTTTGCATAATCCAGTTTATGTTTTTGTCTGCAATAATGTTTGGATGTGCTTTATCGACCATTACTATTTCATACCAATAATGTCTTCCGTCCTTGCCCACAAAGTATGAGTTAAGAACTTCTAGGTTTGGGAATTTTTCTGCAGCTCTCTGCTCTGCAACAACTTGGTAGCTTATCTTTAAGTCTTTTCTTCTGCTCATACGTTTTGGTCTTCTTCCTCGCATAAACTTAGGTTTTTTCCTTCCTCCTCTGTCTACACGCTGTCTTACTATGATGAAACCTTGCTTTGCTTTATACCCTAATGAGCGAGCTCTGTCCAGCCTTGTTGGTCTTTTAATCCTAATAGTAGCTGGTTCAGCTTTCCATTCCATCATACGAGATCTTAAGAATTCTATGTTTTGCTTTGGATTTTTCCAAGCTTCTCTAATGTACTTATACATTCCCATTTTGGTTAGCCTCCACTCTTTACTAGTATTTAGGATTCAGGCAAGCAACGCCCACATCTCCTTATTAAGAGGAATTTTAGACTATTTATAAATATTACTTATTTTAAGAAAAAATCAAACCAACCAATGGCTTCGGACGGCCTTCGGCCTACTCGGCACCCCGTAAGGGACAACCCCCGCCTCGCCCTCGCCGTTGGTTTGATTTTTTCTAGATACCTTTTTAAATGTATAAATACTATCCAAAATCATGAATCACAAACAATCAACAAAGTACCTTTTCAGTTTGCAACATTTTGGAACAAAGCTAGGCCTGGCAAACATAACAAGATTGTTGGATAAACTAGGAAATCCTCACAAAGGACTAAAGGTAATCCATGTTGCAGGGACTAATGGAAAAGGCTCTGTTTGTGCAATGATATCTTCGATACTGGAAAAAGCTGGTTATAGGGTTGGGATGTATACAAGCCCGCATCTAAAAGACTTGAATGAAAGATTCTTGGTTAATGGAGAGAAGATATCAAACAAGGATATTGCCAGGTTAACGGCAATTGTTAAGAAATACAGGGAAGACCAGACTTTTTTTGAAATCCTTACTGCAATGGCATTTCTATACTTTAAAGAGCAAAAAGTAGATTTTCTTGTTTTAGAGGTTGGCTTAGGCGGAAGATTGGATGCAACCAATGTTATAAAGCCTTTAGTCAGTATCATAACCAATATCGGCAAGGAGCATACTGAATATCTTGGAAAGAATATAGCCAACATTGCTTATGAAAAAGCTGGCGTGATAAAGAAGAATATTCCAACCATAACAGCTGCTAATGGAAAAGCGCTGAAGGTTATTGAGAATGTTGCTAAGGATAGAAGCAGTAAGTTGTTTTTGGTTAACAAAAAGAAGAACTTTACATTAAGTTTGAATGGAGGCTTTCAACAGCTCAATGCAGCTGTTGCTGTGGAAACAATTGAGGTGTTAAAGAGGCACTATAATCTGAATATAACAGAAAGCCATATTGATTCAGGATTAAAAACAGCATATTGGTCAGGCAGGTTTGAGTATATTAAAAATAATATCTTAGTTGATTGTGCACATAATCTTGATGGTGTAAAAGCCTTAGTTAATGAATTAAAGAAAATAAAGAAAAAAATAATCCTGGTTATTGGCATATTAAAAGATAAAGACAAAGAAGCTATGTTAAAACTTCTTGAGCCATTTGCTTCTAAAATAATCCTGACAAAAGCAAAAGTTCCAAGGGCAACAGAACCAAAAGAGCTTGCAAAATACTTGAAAAAAGATCATAAAACAATCAATGATCCAAAAAAAGCGCTTAAATATGCAAAATCAATAGCGAAAAAGAATGATTTAATCTTAGTGGCTGGCTCTATATATATTGTAGGCGAAATATACGAATGATTTTATCATAACCTTTATATATCCTCTTTATTTTGGTTTTCTCTTGGTAAAAATGGGTGATGTAGACGTAAAAACAATTGATGTTAAAGGTATGTCAGATAAAGAGCTGTCATCCTTCATGCAGAAAAATGCAATTTCCCTCAAGATTTCTGAAGCAAAGAAGGTTGCTGAATTATTGGGAAGGAATCCGACCTTAACAGAGCTTCATATACTTAATACAGAATGGTCAGAGCACTGCAGCTATAAGAGCAGTAAAGCAATTCTTAAGAAATATCTGCCTACAACAGGGCCAACAGTAATTCAAGGTCCGCAGGAAGATGCAGGTATAATTCATCTAACCAAGATTGGCAAAGACAGATACGGGATTGTTATTGCGCATGAAAGCCACAATCATCCAAGCCAGGTCGTGCCGTACGAAGGCGCTGCAACAGGCATTGGCGGTATTGTCAGGGATGTTCTTTGCATGGGTGCAAGAATAATAGCAACTGCTGATCCTTTAAGGTTTGGGAATCCCTATGGGAAGTTCAAGGATAGAACAAGGTATATTGCTAATGCTGTTGTTGATGGTATTGCCGGCTACACAAACCCAATTGGCATACCAAATATTGCAGGAGATGTGTATTTCAATGATTCTTTTGATGATAATTGCTTGGTTAATGTTGTTAGTTTAGGCTTGGTTAAGGAAAAGGAAATAATCCACAGCAAAGCACCAGAGAATGCAGACGGCTATGACATAATTATTGTTGGAAAAGCAACTGACAATTCTGGCTTTGGCGGAGCTGCTTTTGCGAGCTTAATCCTTGATGAAGCAGAGGAAGAATTCAACAAAGGAGCTGTTCAGGTTCCTGACCCATTCCTGAAGAATGTCCTGATAAGGGCAACTGAAGCTGTTTTCAAGGAAGTTCGAGAAAAAGGAATCAAGGTTGGCTTCAAGGATATGGGTGCTGGCGGAATAATGTGTTCTAGCTCAGAGCTTTGCGATTCTGGTGGATATGGTGCTGAGATTGATTTGGACAAGGTCCATGTCTCAGTGAGCATCCCGCCATACATGATTGCATGCTCAGAAACACAGGAAAGGTTTACCTGGATTTGTCCACCAGAGTTTACAGAAAGATTATTGGAGATATATAACAAAGACTTTGAATTGCCTAATATTGCAGAGGGTGCTCAAGCAACTGTTATTGGCAAGGTAACTAAAAGCAAGGATTATATCATGAGATATAATGGAGAGATAGTCTGCAGTGCTCCTGTCAATGCTGTTACTTCTGCCATACTTTATGATCGCGAGCAAAAGAAACCAAAGAAAGACTTCAAAGAGCCTGTGCTAAAAGAACCAGGAGACTATAACAAAACATTCCTAAGAGTGCTTTCACATCCAAATGTTGCTTCAAAGGCAACTGTGTACAAGCATTATGATACAGAGGTTCAGGGCCTTGCAGTAATAAGGCCTGGTGAAGCAGATGCTGGAGTGCAAGCGCCTATTCCAGGACATAAAATAGGATATGCTTTGAGTGTTGATTCTAATCCAATGTATGCCAGGATTGATTCTTATTTAGCTGGAATAAATGCAGTTGCAGAAGCTATGCGTAATGTTGCTGCTGTTGGCGCTGTTCCATATGGAATGACTGACTGCTTGAACTTTGGAAATCCAGAAAAGCCAGAAGCATTCTACGAATTTGTTGAAAGTGTAAAAGGAATCGCAGATGCAGCTAAGAATATATATGTAAAAGGTACCAAAGACCCAACACCATTTGTTTCAGGCAATGTAAGCTTCTATAACGAGTCAGTTGCAGGAAAATCAGTTGATCCATCAGCAATTATTGCTTGCGTCGGTGTTTTAGAGGATTATACAAAAGCAATAACAATGAAACTGAAGAAAACCTCAAGCAACCTATTCATGATCGGAAAACGCAAGGATGAACTTGGTGGTTCTGTTTGTTACCAGATAAATGACAAGATTGGAAAAAACATTCCAAAGATTGACTTTGAAAAGGAAAGAAATGCAATATATTCTGTTATCGACGC
Source organism: Candidatus Woesearchaeota archaeon (assembly GCA_019322805.1). Classification (GTDB taxonomy): domain Archaea; phylum Nanobdellota; class Nanobdellia; order Woesearchaeales; family JAHWIC01; genus JAHWIC01. The sequence goes on from JAHWIC010000040.1 coordinate 3,925, forward strand.
TATAAATGAAAGCTTATTATTGAGCTGCCATGATATATCTGATGGTGGAATAGCAGCAACAATATCGGAGATGATTCTGGGTGGTGAAGCAGACGGCAATATTGGTGCTGAGATTGATATTAAATCAGAACTAAGAACTGATAAAGCATTATTCTCTGAAACATCAGGCTTTATCCTAGAGGTTGATGATACTAATGTTGACAAATTAAAGAAGCTTTTCCAGAAATATAAGGTTGAATTGATTGAGCTTGGAAAGACAATTGATGAGGACTCATTGATTATTACGAAGAATAATGAAAAGATAATTGATTTAGGCATTAGTGACTTGAAAAAGGCCTGGACAACAGGTTTTGTAGAGGCTATGAAATGAAAATAGCAGTAATATTATTCCCAGGAACAAACTGCGAGAACGAAACAGCAAGGGCTGTAATTGAAGCAGGCATGAAAGCAGAGATTATCAGATGGAATGCGGGTGTTAACTTAGAATCTTATGATGGTTTTGTTTTACCAGGTGGTTGGTCTTATGAAGACAGGATTCGTGCAGGAGTTATTTCAGCTCAAGACCCAATAATGTTGAAGATAAAAGAGCAGGCAAAACAAGGAAAACCAGTTTTAGGAATATGCAATGGCTGCCAGGTATTGGTTGAAACAGGCATGATTCCTGGTTTGAAAGACAAAATAGAGATGGCTTTAGCACCCAATATTAATCCAATGGTTAGTGGCTTTTACTGTACATGGACTTATTTGAAAGCAATCACAAAGAAAAAAACAGCTTTTAACTTAACTTTTGATGAAAATGATATCTTGCCAATACCAATTGCTCATGGTGAAGGCCGTTTTACAACAATAGAAAAGGGCTTACTCAAAAACCTGCAGGATAATGACCAGATCATGTTTAGGTATTGCGATAGAGAAGGGAATGTAGAGGACAAATTCCCAATAAACCCAAATGGATCAATATACAATATTGCAGGAATATGCAATAAAAAAGGAAATGTTTTGGCAATGATGCCTCATCCTGAGCGTGCAAGCTGGCTACATCAGGTTCCTGAAAAGCACTCTGGAGCAGAAAACAGAGGGCCTGGATTAAAGATCTTTGAATCGATGAGGGAATATTTAAAAAAATAAATCAATTTGAAAAATCAATAGAAAACAAAAAATAAATCCGATTTTTGCTTACTGCAAACATTAAAGCAAAAATCATCTGCTGTGTTTGTTTATACACAGCTAAAGCAGATGAAAATTCCTTTAGCTTGAGGGTGAAAGGAATTTTCGGATTTAATTGTTATTAAATAATGAGTTTAATGGGATAAAAACAAACAAGCGCACAACTAAATGTGAACATTATTGTGAACCTAATGATGAGAAACAATGATTAAAATGGCTAAAATAGAACTTTTCGTTGGATTGAAAATACCGGACACAACAGCAATAACTACTTTCCATACTTTAGAAAGGCTTGGTTACGATATCAAGAAGCTAAAGAGGCAGATTTATTATAAATTTGATATTGATGGTGATGTTGATAAATTCTCAAAGAAAGTTAATAAGGTTGATGTTCTGGTTAATGCTAATAAAAACACCTTTTCAAATGAATTAAAGAAAGAAGAAGGAGCAAAATATGTTTTAGTCAAAGACAAAGATGATAAATGTGAAGGCTTGTTATCAACATTAAAGGATAGGCTTGGTTTAAAGGAAATAAAAAACATGGAAAAAGGTGTTTTATGGGCATTGTTTGTTGATTCAGAGCAGCTTGCAAAGGAAATTGCAAAAAAATTGCTGTATAATGAGAATTATCAGGAAATAAAGTTACTCTGATAACATAATCTATATAAAACAAATTGAATCAAGAAAACATGGGGTGATTTAATGCCGAAAGTACTTGTTATATTTGGTTCTAAATCAGATGAAAAGGTTTACAGTAGGGTAATTAATGTCCTAAAGGAGAATAAGATAGAGCACGAATTAAGAATATGCAGTGCTCATCGCACTCCTGCAGAGATTGATAATATACTGGCTGTTGAGCATGCTCTTGTTATTGCTGGAGCTGGTCTAGCGGCTGCTTTGCCAGGTGCTGTAGCTGCGAAAACAATAAGGCCTGTAATTGGAGTGCCGTGCCAGGTAAATTATCTGGGTTTAGATTCTTTATTATCTATTGTTCAGATGCCTCCAGGCGTGCCTGTTTTAGCTGTTGGTGTGGATAAAGCAGAGATAGCTGCAAATAATGCTATGCTGATGTTAAGGGAATATGAAGGAGTTAATATTATTGCTGATGAGAAGACAAAGGCTGTTGAAAAAGCTATAACTATGCTGGATGCATTTGGAGTTAACTACAAGGAATCCACAGAAGTGGACTCTGGCAGAATTAACCTGGAGTTTGTTTATTTTGATGAACCACTAGAACAGAAAAACGAGCTTTGTATTTATTGTCCAATGTTGTTGGAAGAAGACGATAAAGCAGAGGCAGCGATTAATCTGCTGGACCATTCTACTCATGGCTTGTGGGTTGGTTTAAACAGGGGAGATAACGCTGCTTTAGCTGCTATTGAGATACTGAATCTTAATGGCAAGTATACTCAGAAATTAGAGGAAGCTAGAAAACAGTGGAAAGTAAAGAAATAGTCAATAAAAATAATCAATTTAAAAAAATCAATAGAAACGAAAAATAAATCCGATTTTTGCTTGATGCAAAGGTTAAAGCAAAAATCATCCTCACTCATTGCTAAAGAAAGGTAAGCGGATGAAAATTCCTATTGCATGAGGAAGAAAGGAATTTTCAGATTTAATTGTTTTTTTGATGATAAGTGATTTTTGATAAAAATTGATTTGGTGATAAAATGATGACTGATGAACAGATAAAAGAACAGAGGAAGTTTACTCTAAAGGAAACCAACTTTCCTGGTTTAGGTGAAAGAAGAAAAGGAAAGGTAAGGGATGTCTATAAAGCAGAAGACAAATTATTCCTAATTTCAACTGACAGGCAGTCTGCCTTTGACAGGATTCTTGCAGAGATTCCATTCAAAGGCCAGGTTTTAACGCAGACATCTAAGTTCTGGTTTGAGCAGACAAAAGACATAATTCCAAACCATATTATTGATGTTCCAGATCCAAATGTTGTTGTTTGTAAAAAACTAAAGGTTTTTCCTGTAGAGATGGTTGTAAGAGGTTATATTACAGGAGTTACAAGCACTGCTGCATGGACAGCATACAGCAAAGGTGAGAGGATTTTCTGCGGCAATGTCCTTCCTGAAGGTTTGAAGAAGAATCAGAAGTTTGAAAAGCCGATTATAACGCCAACAACAAAATCAGAGGAGCATGATGAGAAGATTTCAGGAGAGGAAGTTGTTAAAAGAGGACTAATGACTCAGGAGCAATGGGATTTTATTTCAGACAAAGCCCTAAAGCTGTTTGAAAGAGGAACAGAGATTGCAGCTAAAAACGGATTAATCTTAGTAGATACAAAGTATGAGTTTGGATATGATGATGAAGGAAACATATTCTTAATAGACGAGATTCATACACCTGACTCATCAAGATACTGGATAAAAGATACTTATGAAGAAAGGTTTGCAAAGGACGAAGAGCCAGAGAATATTGATAAGGAATTCCTAAGGCTGTGGTTTAAGAAACACTGTGATCCTTATAAGGATGAGACACTGCCAGAAGCGCCAGAAGAACTTGTGGTAGAATTAAGCAAAAGATACATAAAGCTGTATGAGATGATAACTGGAAATGAGTTTAAGGCTGAGGTTGGAGATGTTTCTGGAAGAATAGAGGATAATCTTAAATCCAAAGGTTACCTTTAAATAAATTTTTCGATTTCTATCATTGTGAAAAACAGAACGTTAGTTGCAATTGCAGTAAGTGCTGCTTTAGCAGCAGGTGGAGTAGGATGCAAAGCAGGCTATGAAGCTGCTTATGAAAGGGGGTATGAGGCAGGCTATGAAGCAGGCAGAGACGATCCCAAGAGCATATGGGAATTAACCCATAATGTAGTCAGGGTTATTGATGGCGACACCCTTGTTCTTGAAAATGGAGAAAAGGTAAGGCTGATAGGGATAGATGCTCCTGAGAAAAGAGGTGATGAACCTCTTAATGCTGAAGCTGCTGAAAAACTGGAAGGACTTGTTCTTGGGGTGCCTGTCAGAATAGAGAGAGACCAAACTATTAGAGGCCCTCATGGAAGATTATTGGCTTATTTGTATATTGATGACATTTTTGTTAACAGAGAACTTGT
>JAHWIC010000054.1 GCA_019322805.1 Candidatus Woesearchaeota archaeon
TATGGATGTTATTTACGAGGGCAAGAAAACACAAACTTTTGAGTTTGAGTTGTCGAATGAAGAGGTTATTAATGCTGAGTATGCAAGGTTTCTTATTTTTGGAAAAAGAGAAGGAACTGGACATTTGATTGTTAGTGTTAATGGTGAGGAAGTTTTTTCTGGATACACAACAGTTCAAAATAACTTTGCAGTTGATGAGCTAAAGGCTGGGATTAATAAAGTTGAGCTCTTTACAGAACCAAACACTAAGTATGATATTACTTCTGCCAAACTAATCCTTTTCTTTTAATTATTTAAGCAAGTTTTTCTTAATAGAATATATAAGTTATGTTTCAAGTTTCACTATCGAATAAAGAGTGTTTCATATGGCAGATTTTTGGGAAATAGGAATAGGAAGAAGGCTTAGATATCAAGTTTATAATATAATATTTCTAGCTGTTGCTGGTTTAGCTTTTATATTCTTGCTACCCTTTTTTGGGTTGCCCTCATTTGCATTGCTGGGTATGGCATTCTTCCTTTGGTCATTTTATATAGTTTTTCCAAATGAAAGAGAGGTTAAAGCAGATATTTTGAAAGAGATTTATGACAGTATGAATTATAATCCGTCAACAGCAGCACCCCCTCCAGACATAACTCCCTTTGCTAATGACTTAAGAGAATTGGTAGCGAAAGCACCATCATTAATTATAAGATCAATATTAAAAATATCAATATTCGTCTTAGCAATTCTTCAATTCTTTACTTTCAATCGTTTAATTGCTCTAATCCTATCTTTTATATTTTATTTCATGTTGCCTGGCCGATTTAAAGAAAGTCAGATTAATAAAGCATTGGAAGGTTTGATTAGAATACCTCTCTCAATTTTTATGGCTTGGTTATTTCTTGTTACTTTTGGAGGCAATGAGGTTGGTGTGGCTCTGGCTTTTTTAGGTCTAGCTTTCTTTTTTAACTTTCCAGTTACTATAGAGGAAGGCGATAAAAAGGAATTAAGATTTAAGATTAGTTCTATTAGCTTTAAAGGTTCAGAATCGAGAACATTCGATAGGCTTGTATTTGGACTTCTCATGCTCGCTTCTTTATTTTTTTCTGGTATCTGGAACATGGGAACAACAACATTATGGGTATTTGGAGTTATTTGGTTAATTTCTTTAGTTTCAGGATGGTCTACAGGACCTGAGGGAAAACCTGCTATAGGTATCATGATGATAATTATTGCACTTTTTGCCTTTGCTACAACATACACAGGTGTTATGGGTCAAGCAATCTTCGGTTATTGGTGGCCCCAAGTTTATAGTGCAACAGAATATATAGGTGGTATTTTTGAGCCAATTTGGATGCAAACTCAAAAAACCTTTTCAGATTCTTGGTTACTTTTAACTAACCCAGCTGCTTACTATGAAAAAATAATGGCAGAAACACAAGCCACCAAAACTGTGGTTAAGAAAGGAGGAACTACTCGATCAATAGAGCTGATTAAGTTTGACATCTTCACATCATTTGAGGGATATATAGATCCTTTCATAGATCCTGTAGTAGGTTCTGTTGAACTTGAAAATCAGGGAGAATTCATTGCAGATAGAATAAATTTGACAGTGCAGCCTGTTTGGGTTGACCCTGAAAAGTTAACCGAAATAGCTATTGGAAAATTCAGCAGATTTGAATGTAGTAAACCTACTGCTCAATACCCAGATAAAGGGACTTGTTCTTGGCCGGGTCCGGGCTCTGAGCAAGTCACATACCCAAAGGAAATAAAAATGGGCTCATTTGTAATTAATAGTTCTTATTTTGATGAAGGAACCTGGAAAAGCAATTCTATTAATCTAGCTGATTGTGAAAAATGTGAAAACGATAAATGTACAAATAAGATTGATTGTGCTTGTGACGATCCAAATGCTTTGTATAAACATGCAAACCAGATTATTAAGTTCAATTCTATATATAACTATGATTATAATGTTAATGTTTCTATAGACGCTGAAATCATAAATGCTGATCTCTATTTTGAATTGCTTAAAGCAAGAGAAATAACTTTGGAAGATTTTACATCTCAATATAGTGGTGGACCTGTTAAAGCGACTATATGGAGTCAGAAACAACCGAT
>JAHWIC010000022.1 GCA_019322805.1 Candidatus Woesearchaeota archaeon
TCTATTTTTTTCCTGCATTTTAAATTAGTTATTTCATGAGGTATGAGATTATCTTGCCCTAAATAGGCCTCATATTCGCAACTACACTCTTCATTTGTTAATTCTCTAGCAGTACAACCCGCCATCAACATTCCTTTTTTAAGTAATTCATTAAAATCCATTTTATCACCTCCAATACCCTAATAGGAAACTTATGATATATCAATCTTTTCACAGATGGTTTTTACAAAAAAGTTTTACAAAAAATTAAAAAATAGTATATCTTTCTCACACGCCCTCTCTCATCTCGCTTCGGCAAGAAGTTTATTTTGAAGAAGTATCTTGAGTAGCTGCTTCTAATTTTGCGATGGAGGTTTCAAAAGCTTTGTGGGCTTTGTGATATTCTGGACAACGGTAGTCATAACTTACCCAACGACCCCAATCTTTCTTTGGAATTTCACCGCGTTCTTCTTCATGAACAGAGACCACTGTTTTATAAGCCAGGTTTCCAGCCAACATCCCTTTAGCATTAGGATAAGTATGCACCTTAAAGTGTATAGTCCACACGTCATCATCTCTAGGCTCACTACCGCCCCCGCCTACATGATGGTCAAACTCATCTGATCCCCTCACAGTCCCATACACTTTTTTTAGATAGTCAAGAGCATTTTGATTAGAGGTCTCACCAAGAGCTTCAACACCAACTAACTGATCAGCCGGACTATACCAGCTTAATCTCCTTCTATGCCGGCCTTCAACCATCCTGATTAACTCGGCAATAGCCTCGTTACTTCCTGTCTGAGCTAATTCCATAGCAACAGCTCTCCTTTCTTCTTCAGAACAAGTCCTTAATCTTTGTACTAGGTCCGGCATAGGAAATAAGAATCAAACATAATATTTAAACCTTTCCAATGTTACTACTCTAAAAAGGTCACTTAAGAAGTTTCTCTCATCTCGCTTCGGAGTTTGTTTTTTCAGTAAATTTAATAAAGAATTACAACTGTTTATTCTATGTTTAGAATGGAACCGAAAAAAAGAAAGATTCTAGGTATTGTCCTGATAGTAATTGGGGCACCAATATTTTGGTATGGGATGTATTTGCATAGAGAGGTTAGGCATCCTCTGTGGTGGTTAGTCTTTTCATTGGGTTGTGCATTAATTGCGCCAGCCTCATTGCTCCTAGAGTGGGAAAAAATACAAAAAAAATCGAAAAAGAAGAGTAAGAAGAAATAAACAGTTGTTTTCTTAGTAAACCCTTTCTCACACGTCCTCTCTCATCTCGCTCCTTGTTTCAATTGTGATTGCCAAAACACCATTTATAACTTCTAATTAGTAGTAACAAAACCGAAAGATTTAAATACTAGATATACTTATCCCCTCATATGACAATTAGTAGACAAACTGTAATGAATCTTGATTCAGATGTTCTAGCCGAAAGGGTTGAAGCGGCATTCGCAATTATAGAAAACTTTCCAGAAGGTCACCCTGAATTATGGGAAGAGTTTACTGAAAGGATAAGGATGAGTAGGGAGAAACCTATCCTAAAGGCTAATTATGGACCATACATGGAAGATATTGAAAATCCAGGAGACTATGTGGATCGTGCAACAGCAATAAAAGATGTGAGTTTAAGAGAAAAGGTGCTTAGAACACTAGCCTTTGCTAAAGCTAAAGATCATAAAAATGTGAGGGAAAGGGCAGTTAAGGCGTATTTAAAAGATTACCTTGCAGGAAGTGAACATTTCGACTGTGAGTTACTTCCTGGAAACGTAGGGCAAGATTATCTTTCTTCAGTAATAGAAAAACACTATGATGAACTAGTAGATTTTGATGACCCTGTTTTGAAAATTAAAGCCTTGACACGGCTATATTCTTCTAGGTATGCTAAGAACCAAAAGAGCAGAATAGAAGGAGACTTAACATCTGAGTTAACTAAAAATGCTCGCTCTATATTTGACCAAAGAATTACTGAAGAAGAAAGAACAGCGCTATACAACTTCATAGTTCAACATGATATACCTGGATATGTAGATATGGCTAGACATGAACTAACAAAAGAGAGAGAAGCAACAAAAAGGCAAGAAGAATACCAAAGGCTAGATTTAAACGGAAAACTATGTAAGGCGTTTGGTCTTTAATCATTCAAAAATTGTACCCTTAATTCTTATCTTGTTATCATTTCGAGATACTTTAGCATCTTCACCGTCCTTCTCTCATCTCGCTCCTTGTTTCTTTTTAGTAATGTTTTTATATATTAATTCTTAAGGTATTGTAAGGTAATAGTATGAAAAAGATAATCCTTACTTTACTGATATTAGTTCTATTGGTTGGTTGTAGTGAAAGAGATGAGGAAATGGATGTTATGGATATAAATGAGATGTATAATAAAATCCAAACTGGAATGACTTTTGATGAAGTTAGGTCTTTACTTGGAGAGCCAAGTAGTGTTCAAAAAATGGAAACTGATGAATACTGGTATTATATAAAAGGAGTTAATATGTTACAAATTAGCTTTATTGAAGGAAAGGTAGCCAGTAGAACTGGTTACATAAAGGAAAAGTAAGACTTATAAACTAAGTTCTACTACTTTATTACAGAAGTAGTTTCGGAATGTTTCTTTCTGGACAAAAACAATTCTCAGCCATCATACTCGCTATAACACCAGAACCAACTGAGAAAATAGTTTAATCAATACACTGCAGTGCCATACAACATCACAGCAGGGGTGGGCAACAACACCTAGTTGTGCTGTCAATGGGGAGGTCGCTAGAGACTGAGCACAGCGAAGTCTCTCAACCTAGCTTCTAATATATACGTAAAGGCCATCGCCGCCTGAGTTTAGAATGAGCCAAAACGGCTCTGGAGTTGGAGGCTATCCGCCGATTGAGGATGAGTAGGCAAGCCGCCGCTTGAGGACAGTATGAGCCAAAACGGCTCTGGAGTTTGAGGCTATCCGCCGCTTGAGGATGAGTAGGCAAGCCGCCGCTTGAGGCTGGGGCCCCATCCCTCAATTCCACCATTACAGCCCCTATATGTCTTGAATTTCAAGACCCACTGTCCCAAATTCGGTTGATAAAAACCAAACTCGACACCGAAAAGAGCACTAAAAACCAAGAAAATCATCTATCTGTTAGGATAAAAGTAAACCTTCTTCTCCTTCTGCCTAAACACTATATCAAAATTATCAAATATAACTTTCCTTCCAATAACCATCTGGTAGTCTGATTCGATGTCAAAGGGTTTAGTGAGCCAGAATATTGGGACATTGAAACGATAATCACCTATCCATAAGTCGGTATGTTTGGGCCACGCAGGACCGCTTGAAAACAAGCCATTCAATTCATCAGGTTCTCCTTCAAAATCATCCGTGTCTATGCCAAGCCAGTTTCCAAAAGGCTTCATAAAAGAAATTGTTTTATCAGAGCCAGTATCAATCAATGCGGACAAGCCAATCTTACTCTTTCCAACTTTTACAGTGATCACTGGCCGCCATATAGTTTCTTTGCTTAATCTCGTTTTCACAACAGAAGACTTATAACTGAAAATAATTGGTTTTTTATTGGAGAAATCCAGCATTTTATATTGCCAAAATATTCTTTGTAGATGGCACACATATTATGGCTATCTCTTTATTCTTAACTTTATTTAATTTCTTGAAAACTTCATCGGGATTTTTGCTTGTTAAAGTTATCTTCCCATCTACAAGACCGACACATTTTCCAGCATATTTTTTTGTATCAAGCTTTGCAAAAGCCTTAGATGTTTTATCTCCCATGGATTCACCTACTTATGAGTATGTTTACATTCATATTTAAATGTTGCTATCCCTCACCCCGCCAAGTCTCAATTTCCAACCCCCTGCTGTCCCAAATCCGGTTGATAAAAACATTTAAATAAATCAAAAAACAAGGTCTATACTATGCCAAAGAAACCAACTGACAACCCGTCCTGCCCAAGCTGCCAAAGCACCAATACAGTAAAGAACGGAACAAGAAAAAACAAAAAGAGAGCAATCAAAAGATACCTCTGCAAAGACTGCAACACCTCATTCACCCTCCAGCACAAAGCCCAACAACACAAAACCTACAATCTAAACCAAATCCTAAACTCAATCTCAAACTACAACCTGGGCAAAGCACTAAGAAAAAACAACAACCAAATCCCAAAGTCCACAATCCACAACTGGATAACTCAACTCAAAACAGACCTTCCATTCAACAGACTAAGAAACAAAATAAAAAAACAACCAACATATAACATAATAATAAAAAAGCAATTCTTCCACCACAGGCAGCCATTCCTCTACCAATACCACAGCCTTAAGCTGAACTTCGCAAGAAAATTCCCTGGCTTAATCACCTACCTAAAATCAATAAACAAGTCACTGCCAAAACACATCTTCAACAACTCAGAAAGAATCTCCCAAGCCTCAAGAAACAAAACCGAAACCCCAACCAAAGGCGGAGACGAGGCGGGGGACGCCCCATCCGGGGTGCCGAGTAGGACAAAATGCGAAGCATTTTGGCCGTCTCCCGCCATTGGTTTGGTTGGGGTTTCGAAGTTAAAGTCAAACATAAACCTAAAAGAAAAACAAAACTACGCAGTAAAACTAGCAAAACTAGCTAAAGAAATAACAAATGACAACAAAAAGCGCCATCAAATAATAGAAAACTTCATGCTAATCAACGACACAGCAACAATAGCAGCAGAAATACCAGTTTACATAACCAAAAATGAAACAAAAACAGCCAATTTAACAGGCCACATTGACATCCTACAATCAAGATACCATAAGCTCTTCATCTTGGACTACAAGCCAGAGCCAATAAATAAACCACAAACAATAGCTCAACTAACCTTATACAGAGAAGCACTAAGCAAAAGAGCAAACATCCCAAGGAGTAGAATCAAGCTAGCTTTCTTCAACGATAAGGGATATTACGAATTATCCTAACAACTTTCCAAAAACCCAACAACAATGCCTTTATTCCTGCCTTTTCACTCCCATCAAGTTCCAGAAGCTTAATAACCTCCAACATATTCCTTGCATCAGAGATAATAAGGGGGTAAAAATGAAAGTACACACAGCTGAGGAATTAAAGGCCATGAGCGTAGAGGAAGCAACTAAATATTTTGAGAGGCTGCATAAGGCAAACTCAAAGAGAAACCTTTCTATTCTTTAAAGCGGTATTGGTAGGAGCTTCTTCCTGCAGGCCTGGGGCTGCTGGACTTATAGTAAACAAGCCCGCAGTGCTTCAGCTTTTTGAGGCTTGTTGTGACTGAGCCTAAAGAAACCTTTATCTTCTGGCTTATTCCTTTTGAAGTAAACCACCTTCTTTTGTTTTTCTTTAAATAATCATAGACCTGCTGCTGCCCCATCCTACAGCAATAGAAGAACTGCTTATATAAACCTTCCCTAAAAACCCAACAACAATGGCTGCTGGCGAGGATAAGAACCAACTGAGAAAGAGCCTTTATTCAAGCCATGGATTGCTAAGCTCAGCAAAGGTTTTCCTTGCGTCAGCAAGCATAGTATCATAATCATCAGCTAGAAAACCTAAAGATGTGGCACATGACCCCGCGCAATGGTCGTACTTAGTCATCTCAGGTGAAAGATTCACGCCATATCTGCTCAAGAGAATTTTATCAAAATGCCCATTGAGCTCCATCACCCTATCCTTATCTTTCCTCCCAGTAGCTTCAATCATCTGCTCAAGCAGCAGATACATGCAACCTTTGCATGCACTGACAATTTCTCTTATTTTTTCATCACCTGCGTCAGAGATTGCGTCAGGAAGTTCAGTAGATCTATCAGCATTGCCTGTCTCTGATATTACAGCAAAAGCGCCATCTTCACCAACAATCTTTGAACCAAGTGACCTTCCATCTTCATTACCAAGAGAATATAATTGTCCAGCACAGCAATACAGTTCTCTATAAACAAGAACCTTGTTTCTTTTGGTATCTGGCAGTCCTGCCTCAACAAGATCATGATAGACTTTTTCTACACCGGCAGCTAATCTTTCTAGAGTTCTCTGTGTTGCAGCAGAATACTCTGGCTTTTGTTCTCTTTCTTGCTTCATCTTAATCCCATTCAAAACCCCAAGAAAATCCTGGAGTGATTACATCACCCCTTTATAGGCGAGAGAATAGACGGGCATTTATAAACCTTATTCCTTACATATATAAGCAAGCCAAAACGGCTCTGGAGTTTGGGCCCCCATCCCCTGATTCTGCCATTACAGCCCAATAGTTCTTCTATTTCTATCTTCACTTCGGGGAGGGACAACCACCAGCCGAATTAAATTGCGAAGCAATTTATGGCGTTCTCATTGTGCTGTAGTGGGAGGCCTATAGAGACTGAGCAAAGCGAAGTCTCTTTGACTTTGCCCCAAATCCACCGCCTGATAAACTAGATTGCTGCCAGGCCATGCTCTGAATAAATTTCTAAAACATTTAAACAGGACTTAGTGTTGATTCTGCATTAAATATTTAAAAGAGGTAAAATAATGAAGAAACTAATCTCTATTTTTGATAATAGCAGTCTTTATGCTATCAATGACTGCAACAGCTTCTATGATAGAGATTATCCAGCCTTCTAATTGCATGCAGCCTATCCTTCTCACCTATCTTGGCCATTTCCACCGCTTCCATTAATGTTAGGATAGATCTATCATAGGCCTCCTTGTCAACAGGATAAGGAAAACCATCTTTTCCGCCATGAGCAAAGCTGTACTTGACAGGATCCTTCCATGACGCTTGTTTTCCATAAACTAGACCAGAAATTAAAGCCAAAGCCCTTATTGATTTAGGGCCAATTCCTTTTATTGCGACTAGCTCTTCATATGTTCCTGGCTGGAATTCATGGGCTTTTCTTAAGGTTTCGATGTTCCTTTTGTTCATATCAATCATAGCGTGTCTTGGAGTCATTGAAAACTCAATCAGCTTCTTATCTGAAAAATCGCCTATTGTTTTCTGAATAGATTTGTTGAAATATTTTGTTATATGGCTGATATCATCATTGATTATATCCAGACTGATCTTTCTTGATTCCATGCTTTCCTTAGCAGTCATATCCAGGGTTTCCTCATTCTTTTTATCACAGCAGATTGCATTATGAGGCTCTTCAACAAAGGCCTTAACATTATCGGATAACCAGTGATACCTGCGGGCATAACCGCTTATCTCATCCATCCCCTGCTGTATTACTGCCCATTTCCCTTTTTCTGTAAACATAAGGCAATGATGGTATAGTTGATAACCATCCTGTATCAATGACGTGTCAACCTTTGCAGAAAGCTTTGATGAATAAACTAACCTGTTTATATTTTCTGTTGACAAGCCCAAATCGCTATCCCCAATCTCATCTGGTGTTTTTCTTGATGTCTTTCCTTTCCCTCCTGCAACCCTAATGCCGAGATTCAATTTGTTCACCGATTCCTTTAAAGCGCCGCAAGTGGTAGTAGTTGTGCCGGATGAATGCCAGTCAAATCCTATAACACAGCTTAAAGCCTGAAACCAGTAAGGGTTTGATATTCTCCTAAGAAATTCATCATTGCCGTATTCATAAACCAGAGCAGATGATATAGCACCGGCCAATCTAACCATGCGTTTAAATAACCAAGGAGGTGCTTTTCCCGAATGCAAAGGAAGATTTACAAGGCCTGTTCGCTGCATAACCTTAGCTAACAACTTCTCCTTTATATATCTCACGCGCGGTTGACCAGTGCTTTTTTTCAATATAGAAAATAATTATCACTCCCCCACCACTTATCAGAAAACAAAAACAATTAAATATCACCCTATAATAAAGATATTATGGAAGAGATGCACAAAGAGCCGATATCCCTGATCTCAGTTATAGTAGGCGCTGCCATTATAATCGTTATCACGCTCATGCTTACATATGCGTATTTTTCATTTCCGCGTTTCCCGAGCAGGTGCATAAATAATGATGACTGCTGCGAAAGGTTCCATAACAAGGATTCTGACATGTATGGGGCGGTTTGCGAGAGTGAAGGCACAGAAGTCTACTGCGACAGAGCAACACGCAAATGCGCAACCAGGCTTACGTAAAGAGCATCAATCAATGCAAATACTTTTATAATATTCCATATTCACTATATCAGCAATGAAAAAACTTGCTTTACTAATCCCTTTTGTATTAATCATTGCTTCTGCTACTTTTGCTGCTGATGTGGAATATACCTTTATTGATGCATCCTGTGATGAGGAAGGAAGAGGCATCTTCTATTTTGACATTGAATTTGAAGAGCCATTTACCAGCAAAGAAGCCCGGATAGAAGGCATTCCCGGAGACTGGTATAATTGCATTGAAGCAAACTGTGTTTATGATTTTTACCAGTCACCATTAGGTGCAGATCCTGTGGAAACCGTTAACTCAGGCAAGGGCTACCTATTGGTTACTCCGCCATTAATATTCAATGATTCCAAGACCTATAGGCTTGATTTTACTTATCCCACTGAAGTATATCATGGAAAAGGCGAGGATTATGACACCATTGATATATCATTAGAGTGCCCTGGATATGATTTTTCCTGCTTATTGTATGATTTTGAATTAGACAAATGTGAAAGTGACGGCAACAAATTCAGGATGTACATGACTGCAAAAGGCATAAACCAGCCTCATAAGATAAGCCTTATTGATGATTTTAGATATGGCATAATCGGAGAAAAGTCCCAGATATTAGATAATGAGCCATTGACTGATGCACCAATCAAATACAGAGAGATAGTGCCTATAGCGCTTGACAAAACAAAGATAACCTCTCTGGGAAATGACAAGTATTCCATTGAATTTCCTTATCAGGATACAGCCAAATGGCTTACTGCAAAAGGAAGGTACTGCAGGCACGACAAAAGCAGGTTTGGCAGATCAAATAATTTTGAATTCCTGGCAACAAAGAAGTGCACTGTAAAGGAGTTTATAGTAACACCTGCTGAAGATGAGCCAGAAGAACCTACTAGAACCACTAAGTTTTATCCAGTGCCTCCACCCAAGGAAGAGCCTAAGGAACCTGCCAAGCAAGCAGAACCTGAAGAAACCCCTAAACAGGAAATAACCTTTTTCTCACTGCTCGGTATGTTATTTGAGATATTCAGGAGCTAGTTATCCCTTTGCTGCTTTCCAGCTCAAAGCAAGAGCTCCACCTAATATCCCAAGAATAGCGCCTATAAGGCCTATAGGGCATGGCGGAAAGATGCTTACTATCATGGCAATTATTGAAAATATAAGTACAATAAGGCTCCATGCTGTTCTCAGGGATCTGCTCTTGAATAGAACCACTGCTCCAATCATCACAAGTATGCCAAGAACAATCTTCAGCCCGGCTATAGGATAAGCAATTCCTGCAAGGGTTATGTATGATGTTTCTGCTATCATTATCCTGCCTATCCTTCTGGAAAGGAATGAACCCAGGATTATCAGCACAATGCCGCTGACCAGTATCAGGATACCTGCAATAAGCGACAGAACAAAGGCTGCTGCAGGTTTTTCAGCAGCAGGTTTACCAGAAGGACTAATTTTATTGGATTTTTTAGCTTTCATCATCCCACCCCGAGAACTATTAGGGGCAGGATAATATAAACCTTTCGAAAGAATTTTACTACTATTCTCGTGTTAAATCCAGCCCAGCATCATTTATTTCAGCTGCATGCGCTCCCTCAATCACAGCTGGAATTTCCGGCTAGGCCTGCTCCCAAATTTCACCGCCACCCCCGGTTCACTAAAAAACTTTAAATAGCAGCTTAATAATGGGGCTGTTATGGTTTATCCCATACTCAAAAGGACGCTGGGAGTTTACTTCGGGCTTTATTTAAGAAAAGCAAATGGAATAGAGAATTTACCTAAAAATGGTCCTTTTATTATCGCAGCTAATCATGAAAGCCACTTTGATTCCTTTCTATTGGGCACCTTGGTTGCCTTTAATCTGAATAAACAGCTCTTTTTCCTGACCAGGTTCAAACCCAGGAGAAGCGATAAAGGATTATTCTCAAAAGTCACTTTATTCATGGTAAGGCCATTATTTATAAATCTGTTTGGCTGCGTTCCTGTTCTAAAAAAAGGAGGAGCAGTTGATGCATGTAAATCAGCCCTTAGGAAAAGGAAGATTATAGGCATTTACCCGGAAGGAAAAAGAAACCAAAGTAAGACTTTGCTAGCACCCCGAACAGGCGTAGCAGCAATGGCTTTGTTATCAAAGGCTCCTGTCATCCCTGCAGGGATTGTTGGTTCATATAAGATATTCCCCATAGGAGCATTCCTGCCAA
Organism: Candidatus Woesearchaeota archaeon; assembly: GCA_019322805.1. Taxonomy (GTDB): domain Archaea; phylum Nanobdellota; class Nanobdellia; order Woesearchaeales; family JAHWIC01; genus JAHWIC01. Next base: position 10,273 of record JAHWIC010000022.1, read on the forward strand.
GATTCAAAAGAGCAGTTATCAACGTCGGAAAACCAATGCGCTTTGATAGATATTATAATAAAACACCCAACAGAAAAACCTTAGAAAAAGTCACCCATCAAATCATGGTTGAAATAGGAAAGCTTTGCGGAAAGAGATGCCCTAGAAGGCCATTTCATTTTTCCAAAAAACCAATGAATAAGGCCCGGAGATGCTTAAGAAAGTTAAGGACTCTTTCTAGATTTAGAAAAAAAAGAAAATCTTAAATGCCGGAGCAAAACTAAAAAAATTAGCCTGTCAAAGCAATCTCGACAGCCTTCAAAAAGGCCATGCTTGTCGTTGTTGCGCCTGTTGTAGCATCAACTGTAATCTTCTGCTCTGAAATAACCTTGTCAAGAACAGCTTCCGCCATTTTAGCATATTCATCTTCTTCGGTCTGTATAACCTCAATGCTCTCTATCTTATGGTCTTTTACAGTCACTCTAACTCCGTAGTCAACACCATGATAGCCAAATGCTCCTTCATAAGTTCCGTCTTCAACCTTAGAAAGATCAACATCATTTATCGGCGTGTTATGAACTCTTTCTATCTCAGCAAGAAGTTCTTGGTCTGGGCCAGTTTCTTCCTCAGGCTCTTCAGCAACAGGCGCACAGCCTATGAGTAAAACAGCTAAACATAAAACAAACAAAACTTTTTTCATAGTATCGCCTTTTATAAAATCTTTAATTCTACTATATAATATTTTCTATAATAATAGTTAAGAACAATAAAAAAATAATCAATCCGAAAATTCCTTTCACAACCACCCTAAGGGAATTTTCGTCTTATTCTGATTCTTAAGAAACACTGCAGATGAGTTTTGCTTTAATGTAGAGCATAAAGCAAAACTCAGATTTATTTTTCTTTGTTATTGATTTTTCAAGATTGATCCTTTATACTAATTTGTAGCAAAACTCAGATTGTTGCCGAGTGAAACAAGCCCTACTAAGGAATCTTTGATTCCTGTTTATTTTTTGTTATTGATTTTTTTTAATGATTCTTTCTTATTGATTTTTAAATTGATGCATATTATTGATTTTAAGGCAAGAATAAAGACTGCCAAAAAAATTTACTCATTTACTGCCGTTGCATATACTGTATACACTGCAGCCAATCCTACCAGGACAAACACCAACTTCTGCAATGCAGGGATTCCTCCAAAGACCTTATTCAATATATCCAGGCTGAATAAGCCGGCAATTCCCCAGTTCAGGCCGCCTGCAACAATCAAACCAAGCGCAAGCTTATCTAATGATTTTCTTTCCATCATTTAAACACCTCTTTTAGATTTTAATTAACTAGGGTACAGCCCATGTTATAAACTTTTTTTATTAACCTTATAGAGTGAAAGAAAATCTGTTTAAGATTAAAGGCTGGATATTAATTGTTTAAACAGCATATTACTACTAACCAGAAGTTACTAACAAAAGATTTATAAATAAGACTTTATTTCATTATAATATGACTGTAGAGACTGAACCTCAAGTTCAAGAAGAAGTAGCTGTATTAGACTCGCTTAAACTGCCAGCAGCAGTTATATCTGATGTGCATGGAAACCTTGAGGCATTCCTGGCTGTCTTAGGAGATATAGACAAGAGAGGAATTGAAACAATCCTGAATTGCGGAGACTTGGTAGGCTATGGCCCTAACCCGTGCGAATGCATAGAATTAGCCAGAGAACGGGTAAGGCTCTCTGTAAAAGGGAATAACGATGTTGATGCAATTGACCTTAATCGTATTATGGGCAACACAAACCTGCAAGAGCATGCAAGGGCGTCTCTTACATGGACATCCTACCAATTATCTCCTGATGACAAACAATATCTCTCAGGAATGCTCCTTACAGAGTGTGTTGGTGATGTCGTTATTTCGCATGCCTCTGCTGTGCCAGAGGACAGGCAGAAATTTCTGTATATGGATGTGCCCCCTAGAGGAGTAGATTATGCTAAATATGTCAAACTTATGAAAAAGAGGAATTTAGAGTACCTTAGGTCTATAGACAAAAGAGCATTGTTATTCGGCCACAGCCATATACCTGGATTCTTTGCTGATGTTGAAGCACTAATGACACAGCAGATGAAATATGATAAAAATGGGAAAGTAGTAGAGACAACCTTCCCTTTAACATCTGATGGCTGCCTGGTTAATGTAGGCTCTGTTGGCCAGCCAAGAGACCATGACCCCAGGGCTAGTTACGGCATCTATACTGGAAAGAGTGTAACAATTGTCAGAGTAGAATATGATTTCCATGAAACGCAGCAGAAGATCCTAAAAGCAGGGCTTCCTGAAATACATGCAACACGGCTTGAGTCTGGGAGATAATTCTGTCAGACTTTAACCAGATCCTTCTATAGAATAACCAGCAAAATCATTAAGGCTGAAGTCTTTTTCTTCGAGCCTTTTGAATGTTGTTTGCGGGCCATTGCCTACCTTTGTATCCATCAACAGATAAGGCTCGACTGTAGCAATAATAAGCTCTCCACTGTCTTCCAGCTCGTCATCACGGTATACTTCTACATCAAGTGTATAAGTTAAATAGTTGCCATAAAGTTCTGGGCCAGCTTTACTTATAACGGCGCTTTGCCCTTCATTCGCATCAAATGTTGTGGTGCCTGTTCTAATCAACTCATCTATGTTAAGGCCATATATATTCCTTAACAGAACCAGCCAGATAAATATCATAGAATCACCAGCTTCACCAAACTCTGGTAGCTGGTCTACATCTAGAGTGTAAACAACTCCACCCAGCAATGCACCTTCATTTAGAGGCCTGGTCATTGATAAGCTTAAATCATCCTTGCTAAGCTTCCACCCCATAAGATTGGCTTTTTTGGTATCATCAAATTTTATTCCAGCAATACCCTCCCAGTTTTTATCAGTCTCTTTCGTCACATAGACATACGAGTCCCTTCTAGTACAGTCACGACAATGAGCAGTCGAATAGACATACTGGAAACCCTCTTTCAGCTCAAGCAATGGCAGCTCAAGCGTAAAATCAGCTGTTTTCATAACACCATCAGGAGGCGTCACGGATATTGTGAGCTTTGTTTCTGTGCCGCATCCTTTTGGTCTGAGCTCATTCAGCCCTTCTGATAAGCCAACATATTCTGTGCAGAGCACTTTTCCGCTCTTATCAGAAACCTCCATTCTTGTTTTTTCAATATCCATATTTGCTTTTAATTTAAGCTCCAGTTTTCCTCCTAAAAGGTATTCAGCATCAACAACCTCAACCACAGGAACAGGTATAGCTAAGGCAAAACCCTGAGTAACGATTCCACCACCAGGAGGACTAACGGAAACAGTTACCTCTTCTTTTGCTTTACAATCACTTAGCTCAATCTCTGTAGTGCCTGCTATCAGATCTTTGTATCTTGTACATAATAGTTTATCTGCCTCATCAATAATATCGATCCTGGCGTTATCAACACTGGCATTTGTGCTTAAGGTAACGATTATCCTTCCTGACTCATACTCAGCATCCAGAATCCTAAATTCAACATCTCCTACAACCTTGGTTTCTGCTTCACCAGGACCAGCACAACCACAGACCAAAAGGATCATCAAGAATCCGATTAGGAATTCTGTTTTCATTATACTTAAGATATAATTATCATTCATTTAAATACCTTATGTTGCTCTTTTCTTTTGACTAGTTTAACAAGATAAACCACAGGGGGCGGGAAACAGCTGTAAAACATAAAGAAGGAGAAGAAACTATTCCCCCTAATCAATTATTATTGATTTAAAGTCAATTAATCATCCATATGGAGAAATTCAAAACAGCTGCAAAACTTACCCATAGGATATATGGAAAAAGAAGATATCCAGCTATTCTGGAGATCCTTAAGAAATAAATGATTGTAAGCAGAATAGCAGTCCAAAGCATTATTATCTCAATAAATGAAAAGAATAGGAAGTGCAGACCAAAGAAAAACAAAGACCATAAAGCATTCAGAACAAGCTGAATTCCAAAGAAAGTCAGGGCAGTCTTTACTCCTTTAGTCTTTATTCCGGCATTCCAGACCAGAAACAATGAGATTCCCATAAGCAGATAGAGAACAGTCCAGACAGGAGCAAAAACCCAGTCAGGCGGATTAAAGGCAGGCTTCTGGAGTGTAACATACCAGGTTGACACAGAACCTGAGGTGAATATTGAGCCAATTAAGCCTGCTGACTGGCAGATCAAAACAGCAATTATTAGTTTAACTAAACTTCTCACATCAAATCTTTTTTTCATTTAATATTTAACTCTGGAAATTAACTATATAAATCTTGTTAATTCACAAGGGGTGGGGAACGTTACTAAGGAATAAACAAATGACATAAACCATTTCCCCTAATTATTTTCCAACTATTGATATTTTTTTATTGATTTTTCAATAAGTTTATAAACAATCCAATCAAAAACTAAAGCATGACATACAAACTCAGCCCATCATCATTATCCTTACTAAAAGAATGCCCCAGATGCTTCTGGCTTCATCATAATAAAAAAATCAGAAGACCAGCAGCAATATTCCCATCCTTACCGTCAGGAATGGACAGAATCCTAAAAGATCATTTCGATTCTTTCATGGAGCATCATTCTTTGCCTCCGGAACTAAGTGAACTAAAGGATGTAAAGCTTTTTGATGATAAAGAGCTGTTGAAAACATGGAGAACAAACCTGAAAGGAATACAATGGACAGACAAGAAAGGAAACCTGTTCAGGGGAGCAGTTGACAATATCTTGGTAAAAGAAAACAGGCTAATTGTTTTGGACTACAAAACAAGAGGCTTCCCGTTAAAAGAAGACACAGCAGAACATTACAGGGATCAGCTAGACATCTATAATTACCTATTAAGAAAAAACAACTACAAAACAGAAGATTATGCTTATTTATTATTCTACCATCCAGAGAAGGTAAATGAAAAAGGCAATGTGCTCTTCAACACTGACTTAATAAAGATGAATATTAACATAAAAAACGCAGAAAATATCCTGAAGAAAGCAATTAAAACATTGGAAGGTGAAATGCCAAAGCCAGGAAAAGAGTGCCAGTACTGCAGATGGGTTGAGACCTGCAATTGCGAGATAAGCTAGAATTCTGCAAATACGCTAAACAACTTTAAGTATCATGCTTGATTACCTCAACACAACCCTGCATGTTCCGCCTGCAGAAGGTTCCAGGACTTTTATGTATATTCCGTTGACGGTCCTTTCTGTCCCGTTTGTGATCAGTATACCCTCGCTGTTAACCCTTAATGTGCAGTAGGTTTCCTTTTGGTTTACATAAGTCAGAACAATATCATTGCCCCTGTGCTGGATGGCAGAACCTATCCTAAGGACTGTTCCAGGCTTTTCTTCCTTTACCTCAACAGCAGGCTCTTCTTGTTTAATCTCCGGCTCTTCTTTTTCCTCTGGCTCTTCTTCATGCTGCATCATAGACGCTAAGCTCTTAACACTGCTGACAACACTGCCAGAGATTGATTTTGGAATGTCTGGCCTGAAAAAGAGCAAAAAGCCAAAGACGAGCAGTACAACTATAACTTTGCTCATCATCCTTATCCTTCTGCTTCTTTCTATCCTCTCTATTTCTTCTATGTCCGATGTCATTGAATCCATGTTAAGATTCAAATCTATTTAAGTTTTTAGTTCCTATAAGAATTACTAAACTATAAATGGGTCAAATTGAAAACTATTATCTTGATACTGGCTCTAGATCAAATGGCAGCCCTAGTTCAGACGCAATCTGTTTTAATGTTTCTATTCGGCTGTCTGGTATAGGAATTCCATGCCTTAGGCAAGCTTCTTTTGATTCATGCTCCTTTTGGCCAGGCAGGAACATTAATTTGTTGCCGCATCCAATAGTTGTATCAACAGACTCTTTAAGGCGCTTTTTAGCTTCCTGCAGTGGGGCATACGCATCTATGGCATATGCTTCTATGGTTTGGGAAACCCTCTCTTTTGTTGTTGGTCTGCCGTCTTCTAATTTCCGAATCAGTTCAGCAGCTCCGCCGCCGATTACATTATGCAGGTCTATTAACATGTTAAGTCCAAATCCTTTGTAGCCGAAGATTGTTCCTCCTAATGGAGCTATCCAGAACTGCTCCATGAAAACCCCGTCAAAGGCAAAAGGAAAGTTTATGTCCTCTCCATGCGGCCCTTTTAACAAGCCGCTTTGAACAGCATCTAAACCATGTACTTCTTCATAACCAAGCTCTGCAAGCTTACCACTTAATTCCTCCTGGCTTTGGCTTCGGGCTAATGAGTAATGAACCTCAGAAAGCCTTCTCCTTTTTTCTCCAACCCCTATATAGTAAACACCATCCTCTTTGGTTATGCCTAAGACACTTGCATTGTGCCTGCTGACGCCAATTGCCGGGCTGACAGCTCTCTGGGTAGCAGCCATATCTATTGTGGCTATCCCTCCTTCATATGGTATGGACCATGCTATTGGGTTTGTACCGAATCTTTTCTTTACACCTTCATATCTTGCTGCATCCTCACCAGCAGTTTCTTGAGGCTCAATAAATGGTTTAGTCCATTGCGGGGAAGTGCATGTTACTCTAGCAGCAAGATCATACTCTGCTATCATCTCTGAGTATATCCCGCAGTCGCCAAAGTGGGTAGAATTCCGGATATACGCGCTTGCTGTGCCGTATTGTTTTGCAGTTACAATAACCTTAGGAAGGATTTCTAAAGCAACATAATGGCCTAAGGTTCCATTGGCATCTACTGAAATAATCGTAGGATACTTTGGTTCATCTATAGAATAATCTGCAATCACTGTTTTCCCGTCATTAAACTTTTCCAGAATATCATCTAAACCGCTTCCTCCTGCAATTCCATGAGCAGAGTCTCCCCTCATGTCAGCTTCTACTAGGACCCTTGATGTTGCATAGGCCTGCTCCCTTGGAAAGCCTACATTGGTCAAAACAGCTGTTCCAAATTCAATCAGGTCTTCTGCCTTGTATCTTCCTTCTGTTTGCATAACTATCGCCTCGATAGGATATTATATGGTTTTGTTCGATTTAAGTCTTGTTGAAATTAATCGGAAATTATCCGGAAATCTAGGGGATGGTTTAAATAAAACCAGCCAAACAACATCAGAAAGAACTGCGTGGAGAATGTTCTAGCCAGAAATCTTCCGGATGTCAGAATAGTGGCAAACTGAATGAATCACAAGGGGGTGGGGAACATAAGTAAAAGGAGAACAAAGGAGATAAACTATTCCCCCTATTGATTTTTCGACTGATGAATTTTTTATTGATTTAAGAATAAACTATTCCCATTAATTATCTTTATTGATAACATCTTTCAGAAAAATTTATATAAAATAAACTCCAAATCAAACTTATGTCTTATCTGCGCGAAGTAAAGGAATTGGATCATATTGACAGGGAATACGGATTAGGAATTAAACATCTTCTGAGGAAAGAGGAATTCAGGCTGTTAGCAAGATTATGCCATAGGCACAGAAAAACAGTGATACACAGCTTCAATGTTGCAGCAGACTGCGAGTATGTAGGAAGAGCATTAGGATTGAAGGAAGAGCAGATTGAGAGATTAAAGGTAGCTGCTCTCCTGCATGATGTTGGAAAGCTGGATATGGAATTAATTGTCCTGGATAAAGGGGTGGGCATAATAGAGCAGGAAGCAATCCTAAGGGAAAAGGGAATAGAGCCAAAAGGAAATGTGCTGGCGCAGATTACCCTAAGGGACCTGATAGAGTACAGAAGCCGTATCAAAGGCAGATGGCCAGGCAGAACAAAAAGGGTCTCTTGGCATGAGAAGAGGAGGATGCTTAGAAGATTGGGGGATGAAGCTGATGTCACAATTTGGGAGCATATAAAAAAACACCAGTACTTCACAGAAAAAAGGCTTTTGGAAGCAGGAACAGACCCAAGGATAGTTGCGTATGCAGCAAGGCATCATCCAGAATACTTAGGAAAGAAAAAACCCCCTTTAGACATATCTATACTTTCTACAGTTGATAAGTTCAATGCCATGACACAATCAGAAGGCAAAAGGAACTATAAGAAACGGCTTGGAAGAGCAGAAGCACTGGATTTGCTGGCAGAAAAATTAAGACAGCCAAAGATGCTTGTCAAAATCTTGGCTGAAAAATACGTGCCTATCGAAGAGAACGAATTATTAAGCATCCATGGTGAAATGCTCAGAACATACAGGAAAACCTGGCTTACCAGGATACTCTCGATTTTAAGGCTGGATGTGCTCCTCGGCGGAGGGATTGTTAAAAGAAAGCCTGAAATAGAGAGGCTAAAACGAGAGCTTGAGGTTTCTTACGGAAGAGCCTGAAGTTTTTCATCTATATCTCCTTAACCAGCACCTGAAGCTGGCCTATTTTAGCGACAATTGGTTTTCCGCCCCAGCTGAATTCAACCTTTTTCCGTTCCTTGTCTATGTGCCTTATCTCACCTTCTACCTTTGGTTTTCTAGCCAGCCTCACTGTATCATGCATGTTTATGTTGTTTATGCTGGCTGATTTCCAGCGGCCACCTGCTGCTTTGCTCACTCTGACTCCATGCAATTCGCGAATCTTCTTTAGCAGGTAACTATCCCTGTGCAATACCATCTTACCACCTTCTTATTCCTTCTTTTTAACATGGCTCTTCCTGTGCCATTTTTTAACATGATGTATAGGGCAGAATACTGGAGTTCCCTGATGAGAAAACTCAATCCTGTTTTTTTTCCTGTCTATATGCCTTACCTGGCCTTCTATATGCGGTTTATGCTTCAGCTTCACCCAGTCATGAAGCTTTATATCCTCTATTTTGGCATGTTTCCAGATGCCGATAGATTTCACTCTTATCTTCTTAAATCTCTCGTGTATCTTGCCTGCCCTTTTATACGTTAGTCTTCTAGGGTTGTGGCGTATATCTTCTCCAACAACAAAGATAAATTCTCCGCCCTTATATTTCTCATGACCTTTAGATTCTTTTCTTGCAGGCATTATTAATTAATTATGAGAATCAGTATATATAAGTTTTACTGAAACGCTCCTTAAAAAACAGATTCAGATGGGGGTGGTTGCCGAGGCGTAGCCGAGCGCAACTAGGAAAATTTTTAATTTTCCGTGGGGAACTACTGTAAAACATAAAGAGCAAGAATAAAGTATTCCCCCTAATTAATTTTCTAATGATGGGTTATTGTTGATGATTAAAAATTATTTTTATAATGATAGTTTTTATTGACTTAGCTTCAACTGAATTCAAACTTAAAAAAGTTTATAAACCTTACCAGACTTCTCTTTTCTGAGGTGTTATGTCTTCACTATTAGTATCAGAAATAGCGTTAAAAATTGGTGTTCCTGTGGTGATGGGAATAGCCGCTGCTATGTATCTTTTTAGTAAGAATAGCTGATTATTCAACATAAGCCTTCTCTTTCCCTAAGTTCTTAAACGGAATCTCTCCAAAGCGGCAATTCCTGCAGGTTGCATCCAGATCAACCCAGTGCTCCATTGATTTATAGCTCTTTAGCGCATCTGGCAGATAAGCTTGAACAAATACATGGCCAGGTATGAAAACTAAGCGAGTTTTAACACCAATCGCTTCTAAAAGTGTTGCTAATAGAACTGCGCTATCATCACAATCACCGCCTTGTACAGAAAGGGACTCTTTAGCTGTCTTCACATATTCAAACTTAGTTGGATCTGAAACATAATTGAAATTATCCCTGACAAAATAATAGATTGCTTTTGCATGGCAAACCCTATTTGTAGGACAGCCCATAACTGAAACCCTGTCAGCAGTTTGTTTAATTAAAGGGTCAGTTGGATCAATTAATTCTAAGAAATCATATTTGCTGGTTACATTATGCTTTGTGGCATTTATTGAAAACTCAGGAACAACCTCATCTATTGTTGGGATATAATTAGGCGCTGGGTCAATCCTTACAGAGTAGGAAGGAACCATCCATAATACAACAATCAATAACAGAAATATTGAAAGTATCCACTTTATAGGGCCTTTCCACCATGGCTCTTCCTCAATATCCTCATGAACCTCGTGTTCTTCTTCCATGCTTAACTGTTTCCTTTATGGATTTATATGTTTTTGTCTTTTCGACTGAAAAATAAGCTTTACCAAAATCTTTATAAATTATATAAAAACCCTGCGTTGGAAAATGGGAGAAACAACACCATACAGGCCACATAACGCATATGACCCACCTAGAGAAGGAATTAGAGTAGTTCCAAAAAATATTGCTGAAGTAACAGGTAGATTACCTGTTTTAGCTTGTTATGAATCAGTTGGAGATCCAAAACCTTTTTACTTAAGCATAGTTGAAAGCGATGTCCCTCTTTCTAATGGGATTGGTAGATTTTTTGATAGGAAAAGCGGAGCTTTTTTTCCTTATGTCAGGTTTACTAGAGAAGAGATTGAAGATCCAGGTACAATCAAAGACGAACTTAAATTGCTATATTTGGTTTCAACCTTAGCTAGAGAAATGAAATTGGTGGACGGCAAAAAAGGTGTTTTCGAGGGTTTAGACAAAGATAAACTAGCAAAGGCAGTAAGTGACAGGAATATAACTATTGTAGATTTGGTTAAGTGGGAAGAGGATAAACCTGTGGAGATTAGAGATACTTGGGAATAGATTTCTTTTTTATCCCAAAATTTAAACAACCTTTATAAACACTAGTTCTTAACTATTCCCGGGGGTAATAGATGAATAAAGAGGGGTTAGGTAGAAGCCACTTTATTGATTTAGTTAGTGGTCCAAAGGATCTAAGGCTTCTAAATAAGCATCAGCTGAATATGCTTTCTAAGGAGATAAGGGATATAATAGTAAATACTGTAAGCAAAACAGGAGGCCATTTGGCATCCAGCCTTGGCGCTGTTGAACTGACAATAGCATTGCACTATGTCTTTAACTCACCAAATGATAAGATTATATGGGATGTTGGGCATCAGGCGTATGCCCATAAATTATTAACAGGAAGAAAAGACAGGTTCAGCACTTTAAGGCAGCACAAAGGCATAGCCGGCTTTCCGAAATCAAAGGAAAGCCCCCATGATGCCTTTGATACAGGCCACAGCTCTACATCAATATCAGCAGCCCTGGGAATAGCAGCTGCTCGCGATTTAAAGCAGGAAACAAACAAGGTAATTTCCATAATAGGAGACGGCGCTTTGACAGGAGGGATGTCTTTTGAGGCATTAAACCACGCTGGTGCATTGAAGAAAGACATCATAGTTATCCTTAATGACAACGAGATGTCAATAAGCAAGAATGTGGGCGCTTTATCATCTTATCTTTCAAAATTAGTTACAAGGCCAAAATATGCAGAGACAAGAAAAAAGATTGAAAACATTCTCAGGAAACTGCCAGGAATCGGTAAAAAGGCATCAAAGGCACTGGGGATAGAGGAAACAATAAGGGCATTAGCAACAGCGCCTGGCCTGATCTTCAGAGAGCTTGGCTTCAATTATTTTGGGCCTGTTGACGGGCATAGTTTAGAGGATTTGATCAAGGCATTAAAGAATATAAAACAGCTTAAAGGACCTATTCTGCTGCATATCTTAACAAGGAAGGGAAAAGGATACAGCTATGCAGAAGCTGACAGAACAAGGTTCCATGGTATTGCACCGTTTAATATAGAGAATGGGGAAGGCAGGGCACAAAGCCAGGTAACTTATACAAAGGCATTCTCAAGCTGCTTAACAAAGCTTGCAAAGGAAAACAATAAAATCATTGCAATAACAGCAGCAATGAAATCAGGTACAGGCCTGGAGCAGTTTGCAGAAACCTTTCCGGAAAGGTTCTTTGATGTAGGAATTGCTGAGCAGCACGCAGTCACTTTTGCAGCTGGCCTGGCCAAGAACGGCTATAAGCCAGTCTGTGCAATATACTCAACCTTCCTGCAGAGAGCTTATGACCAGATTGTCCATGATGTTTGCCTGCAAAACCTTCCTGTGATATTTGCAGTTGACAGGGCAGGCCTTGTTGGAGAAGACGGCCCAACACATCACGGCTCTTTTGACTTATCTTACCTAAGGCACATTCCAAACATGACAGTAATGGCTCCTAAGGATGAGAATGAGCTTGGCCATATGTTAAGGACTGCCTTAGACATTGACGGGCCGGTTGCAATAAGATATCCAAGAGGAGCTGGCTTAGGAGTTGCAGTTGAGAATCCATACCATCCAATAGAATTTGGAAAAGCAGAGGTTATTCAGGAAGGAAAGGATTTGGCAATATTAGCAGTTGGCTCATGTGTTGATGCAGCAAGCAAGGCAGCAGAAAAGCTGGATAAAAAGAAGATAAGCGCAGCAGTCATTAATGCAAGATTTGTGAAGCCCTTAGACCAGAAATTAATACTGAGCCTGGCAAAAAAGCATGGAAACCTCATAACTGTAGAAGAGAATGCTTTGGAAGGAGGCTTTGGTTCTGCTGTTTTGGAATTATTGGAGAAACATAAGATAGATGCAAAGGTAAGCAGAATAGGCATTCCTGATGAGTTTATAGAGCACGGCTCAATGCCTGTATTAAGGAAAGAGATAGGTCTTACCGAGGATAATATAATCAATGAAGCAAAATCAATGTTAAAAAATCAATAGAAGGATCATTAGAAACAATTCAATAAAAAATAATCAATAGAAAAAATCAATGAATAAAAAATCATCAAAAAAATCAATAACGAAAAATAAATCGGATTCGTCAAAAACCGCACGCCATAGGCAAGTGCGGTTTTTGAGCGTGCTCAGAAACGCTCACTAATTAAATACTAATGAGCGTTTCTGACATTTGCCTGATGCTCCAGAAGAAAGCAAAAATCATCCGCTGACTTAAAGTAAGGTAAGCGGATGAAAATTCCTATTACCTAAGGTAAAAAGGAATTTTCAGATTGTGTATAAATTATGAAATAATTTACTACACTAGAAAAATGCGTAGCATTTTTCGTTGATTAATTGTTATTTGATGAAGATTAAAAATGATAAACTCAAACAAATGCACAACTAATTGTGCATGCGTATCATAAACCTAGTGATTAAAAATGAGAGCGAGAACAAAAGAGATTAGAATTGGGAAGGTAAGGATTGGGGCAGACAATCCAATAGCTGTGCAGTCGATGACTAACACAGATACAAAAGATGAAGCCTCAACAATAAATCAGATACGCAGCTTAGAAGAGCATGGCTGCGAGATAGCCAGGGTTTCTGTTCCTGACAAAGAATCGTTATTATCATTAAGAGCAATAAAGGAGAACATAAGCATTCCTTTGGTTGCTGATGTGCATTTTGACCATAAACTGGCAATAGAAGCAGCAGGAATCGCAGATAAGATAAGGATTAACCCTGGGAATATCGGAAAAGAAAACCTAAAGGAGGTTGTAGATGCTGCAAGAGACAATAATATACCAATGAGGGTCGGAATTAATCTAGGCTCTTTGGAAAAAGACATTGAGAAAAAATTTGGCTTAACTGCATTAGGAATGGTTGAGAGCGCTTTAAGAACTGTAAAAGAGATAGAGAGGCTTGGTTTCTATAGCTTAGTTGTTTCGTTAAAGGCATCTGATGTTCTTAAGACGATAGAAGCTTACAAGATGTTCTCACAACGCTCGCAATATCCGCTGCATTTAGGAATAACTGAAGCAGGAAGCAGTTTTAGAGGGACAATTAATTCATCAGTTGGGATTGGAAGTTTATTATTAAACGGAATCGGCGATACAATCAGGGTTTCTTTGTCTGCAGAACCTGTTGAAGAGGTGAAGGTTGGCTGGCAGATTCTGAAGGCATTGAGGTTAAGGAAGAGGGGAATTGACATAACAAGCTGCCCGACATGCGCAAGAAAAGGTTTGGATGTGATAAGCATCGTAAAAGAACTTGAGCAAAGGACATCCAAAATGAGCAAGCCTTTGCATATTGCAGTTATGGGCTGCGGTGTTAATGGTCCTGGCGAGGCAAAAGAAGCTGATATTGGTGTTGTCGGCGGCAAAGGGACAAGCGTATTGTATAAGAATGGAATGATTGTGGATAAGATAAATGACGAGCAGGTTATTGAAAGATTGATGAAAGAGATAGAAAATGCATAACATTGCGCTCATAACAGCAGCTGGAAAAGGAACAAGGATGAATTCAAAATTAAATAAGATACTATTGACACTGTTGGACAAGACAATAATAGAGGAGACAATGGAGGTTTTTGAGAATTGTGAAGAAATTGATGATATAGTTCTGGTTGCAAATAAGGATGATATTGATCAATTAAAAAAAATCATTGAAAAGAATCAATATAAGAAAATAAAAAAAATCATTGAAGGTGGAGAAAAAAGACAGGATTCAGTGTTTAATGGGCTAAAATCTATTGAAAATGCTAACGACGATGACGTAATCCTGATTCATAACGGAGCTAATCCTCTTGTAGACGAGGAAACAATCTCAGAATGTATAGTGCAGGCTAAAGAGCATGGTGCTGCTGTTGCTGCTCTGCCTGCAAAAGACACAATAAAAGAGGTTGAAGAGGGATTTGTAAAGCAGACTCTAAACAGAAAAAGGATCTGGCAGATGCAGACACCGCAGGCAATAAAATACAGCTTAGCAAAAGAGGCATTTGAAAAAGCTTACAGGGATAATTTCTATGGGACTGATGATGTTGGTTTAGTAGAGAGATTAGGGAAAAAAGTAAAGATTGTTGAGTGCAATGATGAAAATATAAAGATAACAACAAAGAATGA
>JAHWIC010000041.1 GCA_019322805.1 Candidatus Woesearchaeota archaeon
GAAGAGCCAATTTCTAAACCAGCGAAAGTTACTGGAAAGGCAATAAGATCGGTTTATTACAAGCCTTCGCATTATATAACCTTAACAATCATAATATTATTGGTAGCTCTGACTACCTTGTTCCTTTCAAAAGAGGAGGAGCGAAAAAAGAGAAGGAGGGAAATATTTATTATAATACTTATAATATGTTTATTTGTCGGAATTTATTTCTTAGGGTCAGGATTATCTGGTTTGTTTGTTGCTGAAGAAGGATTGGTTAGTTATGAGCAGGATGTAGGCTGGGGGATCACTACTGATAAAGAGCTTGATTTGATAATAACAAAACACCCAGAAGGGTTTAATTTAAGGACATTAAAATTAAGTGGAAGCTATATTGGAAATGGGACTATTAAAATCCATCTTAAAACAATGGATGGAACAGAATATTTGATATTAGATAATGAAGCAATGGCTGAGCAAGGGCTTGCAGGGATTACTGCATTATTCTTAGAAGTTGAAGAAGGAATCATTAAGGAGGTTCCTGAAGAAATAGATATGACCAAAAATGTTAGTGATGTTAATATAACAGAAGAGATGATTGAAAAAGAGGCAAGGATAGAATTAGCTTATAACTCAGGCACAAACTTTGATCCGGATAATAATGGTGTTGAGGATATTAATGGTGTTATTGACTTTACTGTTGCTAATTCTGAGTTTAACTGGGAAATTGATGAGTCTAAACTTTGCACTAGATGGCAGGTCTATCCTGTTGGAAGCGAGGAAGCAACTATAGTTTGTTACGGCGCTCAAGCCTGCTGTAATTTTGTTGAATTACAGCCGTATATGAATGATTGGGATGAGCCATTTGTATTAACTTACGGCCTCTATGACTCTGGTTATGATAACCTGGTTTCTGCACAGATTATCTATGCTGACCTTGACACTGCAGAAATCTATTATACAGACTGGGCTAACCTGAGCGCTAAGTTTGTATCCAGGTTTGTTGCCTTTGAAGATATTTGCGCTGAAACCTGCATACTGCCTCCAGGATTAGATGATACTGAATATAAGGTTGTGGTTGAGGTTGAATCAGGGATATTAGAGATAGATAAGATTGCATATACATTGAAGAACTTAACAACATCAACAAAGATAAAAGAAGTTGAATTTAATCCTACAGTCAGGAACGCAAAAAATGAGCTTGTTGAATATGATATTGAGTTTGAGGATGTCGATACAAAAGAGGTTAAGAAAACTGAAGAAATAAGAAAATCAAAGGGCCTCGCAGTTGCTTCTGCACCCGGATTAAATGTTAAAGAAGGGAAATATAATATCAAAGTAAAGCCAAAGAACCATCCAATCAAATCTATTGAGATTAATAACGTGGACATTGATTCTGATATATCTGAATTTATTGACATCGACGATGCGCCTGAGTTTGGTGATTTTGTTGAGGTTTATGCGATTGACCCAACCAGGTTTAATTTCACAGAAGCGACTGTTACTGTGACTGCAAAAGGAAGTGCATTGTACAAATGCAAAGATTGGGACTTTATTGGGCAAACTTGTGAAGGAAGCTGGGAATTGTTTAAAACCGGATTAGTTCCAGGACAAGAGTATACCTTTACATTAACTCCTGAAGATCCTGGTTTTGCTGAAACAATGCAGCCAAATGCTACTGAAGGGATAGATACTCTTGTTAACCAGAATGCCCCAGACACAAATTACGGCAGCCAGACAATGCTGGCTGCTGGTGAATCCAGCGGCAATTATGCAGCTGCTTTAATCAAGTTTAATGATATTAACGATATACCAGGTTATGCTGATATAACCGCTGCAAAACTTAAACTCTACTTCTATGATTCGCCAACAGATCCAGCAAACCCTATAAACCTGTCAACAAGAAAGATTATCTCTGACTGGACTGAATCAGGCGTAACCTGGAATACAAAACCTGCTTATTCAGACCAGTATTCAGACAAGGTTACATTAACCAATAACTATGGCTGGGTTGAATGGGATGTTGCTGAGGGTGTTCAAAATATAGTTAACGGCAGCAGCCCAAATTATGGTGTCGCTATTGTTCCCGATGTAGGAACAGCTGGCACAGATAAGAGATTCTACAGCAGCGACTATTCAAATGCGTCATTGCATCCTATTTTAGAAGTAAATTACACAACCACAGAAGTGCCAGACATATCAATAATCTGGCCGAGCAACAATACCCAGCACGGAACTGGAGATTTAATAATAGGATATAATGTAACCTCAGAATCAGAGATAGCTGGCTGCTCTTTAATAAACAGCGACAATGGCAATGTTTTAGATACAGATGACTCAATTACTAAAAACACTCTTCAGTTATTTACACTAATGATAAACTTAGAAGGAACTAAATATTTCAATATAAACTGCACAGATATAACCGGCCATACAGAAACAAGTGAAATAATGACAGTTTATATCAATGCTTCTAAAGCAGATATTTATGGAAAGGTCCAAGATTCTAATGGAACTGCCATAGATTCGCTTGTTGAATTCATACAGGATGGAACAGTTAAGCATGATAGTACGGGCTTTATACACGCATTTGTTGTGGACGATGGCATGTATGATGTTGTTATTAGCCCTGTGGGCTATGTATTTAACCAAGTGCGCTTCAAAGATGTAAATGTCACCCAAAACAGAATCAAGATTATTGATATAGAAGATGCAACCTCAAGTTATGGATTTACGAAAACTTATTCAATTGATCCAACTAATTTTGTCTTCGGCAATGCAACTGTTACAATTACTACTGCTGCTGATGACTGGCTGTATAAGTGCAAAGACTGGAACTTCACAACTCAGACATGCTATGGCAACTGGAGTATTCTTAAAACAGACCTTGCTCCTGGACAAGCATATAACTTTACCTTAACAGCTGATGACCCGGGGTTTGCAGAACAGCCTGGCTCTGAAGGCAAAGATACTTATCTAAAATCCAGTGTGCCAAATCAAAACTTTGGAGTAGAGGATGTATTTCAAGTCAAAGGAGATCAAAATCAAAGGGGTTTAGTAGAATTTAATTTATCAGATATTCCATCCCAAGCAATAATAGAAAATGCTACTTTGGAATTGTATGTAACTGGAAAAGGAACTGGAAGTCCAGTGATTAACCTTTATAGAATTAATAACAGCTGGACAGAAGGAACCGGGATAGGAGAAACTACAGATGATGGGGCAACATGGAATTCTAGAAATGGAAGTTTGAATTGGGACGCTGCTGGTGGAGATTATGATGAAAAAATTTGGGCAAACACAACCTTGTATGACAAGGATATGTGGTATTCATGGAATATAGCAGAGCTTGTGCAAAACTGGGTTAATGGCAGTTATCCAAATTATGGGCTTATGTTAAAAGATGTTACATTAGCCACAGTCGTTTGGAGTTTTGCATCAAGCGATAACATAAACTCAACAATACGCCCAAAAATAAATATAACCTATATTGCGTCTATACCTCCAAATGTAACCTCGATTCAAATAACTCCTGCTACAGCATACACCAATAATGACCTAAACTGCTCATTTATTGTAATAGATGAGGACGCTGGAGATAATCTGAGCGTAAACTATACCTGGTATAATGGGACCTCTGCAATAATAAAAGGAGCATTAAATGTTACAAATGGAACCCAAACATCAATAATCCTTAGCAGTGGGAACACATCAAAAAATGAGGTATGGAACTGCTCTGTAATCCCTCATGATGGAACAATGTATGGGACTGAGAGAAGTTCAGCCAAAACAATACAAAACTCACTGCCTACTGCGCCTGGTGTTGATGTACTGCCCAATTCCCCAGAAGATGATGATGATCTGGTTGCATCAATTACTGTAGCAGGCACAGACGCTGATGGAGACTCAGTAACCTACAGCTATCAGTGGTACAAAAATGAAGTTTTGCAGCCCGGACTTACTACTAATACTGTATCGCATGTGCTCACCTCAATAGGTGAGAACTGGAGTGTTGTTGTGACTCCTAATGACGGCGAGGGAAATGGTGCAGCAGGAGAAGATGAGGTTACAATAAGTGGAGCTGCTCCAGAACAAGCATTACCTATAGAATTAATCTCGCCTGCAAATGCTTCTACATGGACAACTTCAAATAATGTAATATTCCAATATAATGTGTCAATTAGTATAAGAAACTGTTCCTTGATAATTAACAACGCTATAGACCAAACAGATACAAATGTCACTCCAAATTCGACAAAATCCTTTACAAAAACATTAAGCAACGGTGATTATGCATGGTCAGTAAACTGCACCAATATTGATAATTCAACAAATAGTTCAGCAACATGGCAATTAACAGTAAATTATGATAGCGGGGGTGGAGGCTCCCCAGGCGGTGGCGGCGGAGGAGGCGGTGGTGTTAGAAGACAATGCTCTGACCGCATAGACAATGACGGTGACGGTCTAATAGATTATCCCAATGACCCTGGCTGTATAAGCGCATACGATGATGATGAAATAAACATTATTGAGGGATGTGCTGAGTATTGGCTTTGTTCTGGATGGGGGGAATGTGTAAATAGTAAGCAGGCAAGAGTCTGTACAGATCTGAACCACTGCGGAACAATAGAGAACAAACCATTAGAAACGAGAAACTGCACTGTTGAAGAAGTTCCTGAAATTGAGAATGTTACAGTTCCTCCAGCTCCAGAAAAGGTTACTGGAAAAACAATCGAGGTTCTTCCAGAGCAACGGCCAAATCCATACTATGTGATTCCAACAATCCTTTTATTCATAACTCTGGTTGCTATAATAGCTTTAAGAAAAACCAAGCTTCCTGAAAAGATAAAAAATCCAATTGCAGTGCTCCATATCCTGCTTATTGTTATGATTCTGGTGCTTCTTGCAGCATCATTCTTGGGCTCCACAATAACAGGGCTTGTTCCATTAGAAGGCATAAATGCAACAAATATACGTGAAATTGCCACAAGCAACCCAATAAATATTTCTGTGATAGCAGCAGCAATAATCATGGTCATAATATCGTTTGTTTTAGTTGTAGAAAAGATGATTAGGAAATTCAAGCCTGGCGAGCATAAGGCAAATCTTATTTCATCCTTAGATAAGGTAACAAAGAAATTTAAATCCGGCAGGTGTAAAACATTACTCACACAATATTTGGATAAGACTATTAAGAAGATTAAGAAACCTAAACATGGCAGACATAAAAAATCTAACCTATTTTCAGATAAAATACTCAAAAAAATCAAACAGTGGAGGAATAAAAAATGGAAAAGATAAAAGACAAATTAACAAAAATCAAGATTGCTGTAGTTATAACCGCTGTTTTAGTTTTAAGCGTGTATATATTCAAGAATCCGAACATTACTGGGTATGTATCTACGGATTTTGTTATGCAGAATTTAAATCTAACAATAACTCAAAGCCAGAGCTTTACTTTAACATCAACTAGCCCTGAACCATTTACCTTAACTGCATTCAAGCTAACTGGGGAGGTTATTGGCGACGGAAGAGTGGAGATCTATCTGGATAACAGGCAGGGCCAGCAGCTTCTGATCTACAGAAATCTAAAAACAAAAGACAAAGGCATAGGCGCTATAACCGGGTTTTCCGTTGAAGGAGAGGTTGAGGAAGCAAAAAAAGCAGCTTATTTTGTAATAAGCCCCGGAGAGATAATCCAAAATCCAGAGCTGCAGGAATTATCTGAAAAAAAGGAAACAGTCAGCGGCACTTTCGAGAATCAGTGCAGTGATACCTGTTTTATAAGGATGGAATTATCCAGCAGTACAGTATATGATATAGTCTTCAAGGTTGAATCAGGCACAAGCCTAAAGATTAATAATATCTTTTATACAATTGATGTAGAATAATAAGGAGGCATACTAAATATTTATATATCCAATAACCCTGAAATTATAAAATGGTATTAGAACTGTTAATTAATCCAAAGAAGGTGCAAGGAAAAGCGTGGGAGATGTATTTCATAGGTTTTGTCTATTCGTTTGTTGCTGTATTCTTAAGCATGTGGATATTTAAGGGGTATGCAAGCATAGTAATGGTAACATTGACAGTAGTTGCTTCTGTACCTTTTGTTCATTCTGTGATTGAATTAGAGGAAAAAAAGGATATTGCTATAAAAAAAGAGCGCAGCCTGTTAAAAGAGCACAGCAAAGCAATCTCAATATTTATTTATCTATTCCTGGGATTTGTTACCTCCTTTGGCTTATTGTACCTGATTTTGCCAGCAGAGATAATTCAAAGTGTCTTTAGCGCCCAGATAGAAACGATAATAGCGGTTAACCCAAATGCTCCTGTTGGAAATTTTATATCTGATCTCAATGCATTGAGCTCGATACTCTTCAATAATCTTAAGATACTGTTTTTCTGCATTGCATTCTCATTCTTCTACGGAGCTGGAGCAATCTTTATCCTGACATGGAATGCTTCTGTAATGGCAACAGCAATTGGCTCTTTTATCAAGAGCAATTTACTGCATGTTGCAAGTGCAGCAGGTTATCTGCAAATAACCTCCTTGGGCTTATTGCGGTATCTGCTTCATGGGATTCCAGAGATAATTGCTTATTTTATTGGCGGCTTAGCAAGCGGAATAATCTCGTTTGCTGTCATAAAGCATGATATTCATGGAAAAATATTCAATCGTATCCTTCTTGATGCCACTGACATGATCCTAATCTCAGTAGTTATCTTGATTATTGCAGCATTGATAGAGATGTTTGTAGTTCCAATGATTATTTGATTTTTAAGGCTTATAATCAGATTTCTAATAGATAATACTTAAATTACCATACTTACAGCTGGTTCTATCAATACTTACATTTCTATACAAATAAACTTACAAAAATAGTAATATTTATATATGATTACTTACATTTATGTATAATATTACTTAATTTACTGAAAAATTTATGAAAAATAGGGATTTCAGAGCTGAAAAACCGCAGAAATCAATAGAATTAACTAGTTCTGAATTTGTTCAAGATGGAAAGAAAGCAGATTTTAGCAAAATAAAGACTCCTTTAGTTGTTATATTGGTGTTCCTGGCTCTATTTGCAGGCATCTACTTCTTAGGGCCTGGTTTAGCTGGCTTGTTTATTGCAGAGCCTGGTTTGATTAGCTATGAGCAGAATGCAAGTATAACTGCTGTTGAAGATAAAACAGAGGTTTGGGATTTAGCAGAATATCCTGAATTATTTGAGCTAAGAACAGTGCAGCTTAGTGGAAATTATTCCGGCAACGGAACATTTAAGGTTTATTTAGAAGATGAAGAAGGACAAAGATTCCTGATTTTAGACAATTCTGCAATTAAACCTGAGAATTTGGTTAGTGTTACTGGTTATGTAATAGCAGTTAATGCCTCTGAAGAAGAAGTTGGAGAGGAAGAATTTGAGATTAGTTTTGAAGCTGAGAATGAGACTGAGGAAGAAGGAGTTGTAAGGTTTGGAGAAGTTGAGGGAGAAGAGGTAGCTGAAGAAGGGATTATTGAAGAGATTAATGAAACCGAAGAAGTAAATATAACAGAAGAAACCGAAGGTAAGGAGAAAAAAGAAAAGAAAGCTAAAGAAGAAATTGTTGGAGAAGTTAATGCAACTGAAGAGATTATTGAAGAGGTAAATGTAAGTGAAGAAGTAAATGTTACTGAGGTTAATATAACAGAAGAAGAAATTGAAAAAGAAATAAAGATAGATTTAGCTTATGAGCCAGGCACAAACTTTGACCCGGATAATAATGGCATTGAGGATATTGATGGGGCTATTGACTTTACTGTTTCTGACACTGAATTTAACTGGGAAGTTGACAAATCTAAGCTTTGCACAAGATGGCAGGTTTATCCTGTTGGAAGCGAAGAAGCAACTGTAGTTTGTTATGGTAATGAGGCTTGCTGCAACTTTGTTGGATTAGAGCCGTATATGGATAATTGGGATGATAGCTTTGT
>JAHWIC010000023.1 GCA_019322805.1 Candidatus Woesearchaeota archaeon
GCTGTCGTCGCTTCGCTCCTCGTCGGCCACCCACTGGAATGTGAGCGAGTTCGCTGTGACTTGCGAGGCTCGCGAGAGACTCGCTCGCCATTCCACTCGAGCTCACTCGCATGTCGCGGGGGCAACCCCCGGCCGACCAGCGCCATGGCTGGATGTTTCATTTCAACCTCTTAAGTAATTTATCAACTGATAGTGTGTTTAAAACATTTTTGGCTTCAGCCCATCCGCGTCTTGCAGTTGCTATGCCGAGCTCCATGAACTTTAAGTGGTCGATATTATGGGCATCGGTCCCAATCACTAAATTAACACCAGCTTCAACAGCTGCTTTAACATTAACATCATTTAAGTCAAGCCTCTCAGGCCATGCATTTATCTCTAAAGCAGTGTTTGTTTCTTTTGCTTTATCAAACAATCTGTCAAAATCAATTCCATAAGGCTCGCGTTTTCCCATCTTTCTTCCAGTTGGATGCCCAATAACATCAACATTCCCATTTTCCATTGCAGTCAATAAACGCTTCATTATCTTTTCTTTTGGGTTTTTAAAGCCAGAATGTATAGAAGCAATTACTATATCCAATTTTTTAAGAACAGAACCTTTTACATCAAGAGCTCCATCATCCTTTATATTAACCTCAACACCAGTTAATACCCTAAAGCCCATCATTTTTTTATTTACTTTTTCAATCTCATTTATCTGCTTCAGAATTCTTTTCTCATCTAATGAATGAGCAATCTTTAATTGGCCAGCGTGATCAGTTACTGCAATATACTTATAACCCAAACCTTTAGCTGCTTTAGCCATTGTTTCAATGCTTTCAGCGCCATCACTCCAGTTTGTATGCGTATGGATATCTCCCTTTATGTCATTATAGCCAATTAGCTTCGGCAATTTGCCTTTTTGTGCAGCCTCTATCTCGCCAATATCCTCTCTTAGCTCAGGCTCAATGTAGGACAAACCTAATTTTTTATAGATTTCTTGTTCTGTTCTGCCAGCAACCGACTTTTTCCCTCTAAAAAGACCATATTCACTCAGCTTTAATCCCTTTTCAATTGCAATCTTCCTTAAATGAATATTGTGTGATTTGCTTCCTGTAAAATACTGCAAAGCAGAGCCAAAGCTTTTATCTTCTAAAACCCTAACATCAACCTGAATACCATTGCTTAATCTTACAGAAGATTTTGTATGACCTTTAGCTAAAACATCAGCAACCTCTTTCATTGCGGTAAAAGAATCCATTACCTTGTCAGGTTTTGAAGAAGTAACCAGGATATCAACATCACCAATGGTTTCTTTTCTTCTCCTTAAAGAGCCTGCTAAGCTTATCTGCTTGACTTCTTTTAGTTTTTTTAATCTGTTTACAATCTCCTGAGCACTTGGTAAGGCAAAACCAAGCAACACCCTACCTTTTCCTTTTTTAGAAAACTCAATACCCTTCAGAATATTCTCCTCAACAGTTGGACCAAGTCCTTTTATCCCTCTAATCTTTCCTTGCTTAGCAGCCCTCTCAAGGTCTTTTAGGTTTTTTACGCCAAGGATACTATACAATTTCTTGACTGTTTTAGGTCCAAGCCCTTCAATAGCCTCAAGCTCGTCAACTTTTATCGGTGTTTTTTTCTTTAATTCCTCGTATGCCTTGAAGGTTCCTGTCTTGAGGATGTCTTTTATTTTCTGCGAAATATTCTTCCCAATACCGGGCAATTCCTCTAGTCTATCTTCTTCAGCTATTTTCTCAATATCTTCACTTAAAGCCTCAACAGTCATAGCCGCTTTTCTATAAGCTCTTGGTTTGAACTCTACTTCATTTAATTCAAGAAGTTCTGCCATCTTGTTCAATTTCTCTGCAACTTCGAGGTTTTTCATTTTGTTAAAAACTTGTTAGCTTTCTCTAAAATCTGCTTAGCATTCTTAAAAGTCAGCCTTTCCAGAGCTTTTTCATAATCAAGCCATTCATAACCAATATGCTCAAAGCTTAATTTTACCTCTTTTTCCTTTGTTTCAGCAAGATAAAAGACAACTTCCTTATAAATTGTTTGTCCTTCCTTTTTATAGAAATAGCTTATTTTCTCTTCAAAGCCTTCAACAAAATTAATTTCCTTTATTCCTGTTTCTTCTTCAACCTCTCTTTTTACAGTTGCTTTTTCTTCTTCTCCTGCCTCAACATTGCCTTTTGGAAAATCCCAATGCTTTGCTTCGTAATGAAGAATTAAGTATTTTATTCCTTTATCTCTCCTGAAAACAACAGCTCCTGCAGAAACCTCTTTTGGCATTTTAATTATTGAACTGTCTAGGTTAATAAATCTTTTTGAAAATTGAACAGAACTATCTTGTTGCGGCAGGTTCTCTTTGCCTTGCTTCCCTTTCCCTGTACCAGCTTTCTGGGAATAGCTGCATAGAAGGTAGCCTGCCATGCGCAGGCAGCAATTCATAATGGCCTAGAACATGCAGCAATCCGGCATCCTGCATAGGAATACCAATGCTATGCGATAGATACATTTTAGCTATGCTGCCTTCTGTGATCCTTGATGCATTACCTGTTACCAATTCAAATGCAGCTTCTGGGTTAGTTTCACTTAATCTAGCTAAACCCCCCAATAAATATGGAGTAGCATATTCTTTTGTTGTAGGCACCCTAAGCACACCCAAGTAAGCTTCTACAACCTCCCTGGAGTTATCGAGTTCTTGAGGGGTGGTTATAGGATTTCCTTTCTTGTCTTTAAGCTGATGTACATTGGCAAGAGCATAAAACCTTCGTTTTAATTCAGAATATCCTTCAGGCAGCAGATTTAACCATGGCAGCTCTTCTTTTGCTCTCTCTGCATAATCAAAAGACCTTGATATCTGGTCAGCTAAATCTGCAGGAACCTGGCCATTTCTAAGTGCTTCTTCAAGCTCCTCTAGTTTTTTTCCAATCCCTCCAGGATGAGGAACTCTTGTATCTGCAGGTCCGCTAAATGAACCGTTTCCCTTAGGTACAACTGTCCAGCCAGCCCTTCTGTGGCCTGGTGGTAGGTATGGCATTTGGAAATCCATTTTAGCTCATTTATATAATTTATATAATTTTTTGGATAGAATATCTAAGAACTATTTAAACATTTGCATATTAAGCAGCAATCCTGTACTTCTCTATTTCAGACCGCAATCTTCGTATATCATGCTTAAATTCAGCCATAATAGTGTTCACACCATACTCAATTACCTCCTCTTTCTTTGGAGTAAGAAAATCCCATATGTACCTGGCAACTGTCTTTTTATCATGGTACTTAGCAAGTTCAACCCTGCTCAATGCATTCATTAAGGCCTTTATTGCGCTGTTTACAGCCCTCTCTGCTTTAGTGCTGATCTCTCCCATGATAAGCTGGTCACGTATCATATCCTTAAGGTGTTCTATTTCCCATTCTATTTCCAACATGGAATCAGCTGATTGTACATAGCGGCTATTTCTGTAGGCTAGCCTTGCTTTGCGGATTTTCTTGACTAAATCCTGCCATAGAATGTACAATTGTTCTCTTTCTGCGCTGCTTCCTTTCGCTATCTCATCCCTTATCTCTATTCCTAATTTCCTAATCTCAGCTTTAAGCCCTCTCATAAAACGGTTTAGGTCTCCAATCACACCTTCAACAGCTTCCGCCACTTCTGTCAGGTTGACTGCATTAAAATATCTTAACATCATCCTAGCAGCCCGTTTATACCTGCCCTTTTTCCAGAATATCAATGATTCTTCATATACCCTCTTTCCGCCCTCCAGGGTTTCTTCTGCAGACTTAATCTGCCTTCTTGTCTTTGGACTGCATCTGTTCCTGTGCTCTGCTATAAATTCCTCAACACTCTTTATTTTTCCTCCTACCCGGATATTTCTCGTTATACTTTTATCAAAAACATCTTTGGTTACTGCTGTTCTTTCTGGTTCAAATGCTGTCAACATAATCTGTGCTGCCATCTCATATTTCCCTTCATTATAGACAACCCTGGCCCTGTAAGCCAGCAGTACCCGGTCATGCCATCTCTTATAAGCTTCTTCTGCCTTTCTTAGAATTTCCTCAGCTTCTTCTCCTGTTATTACTTCAAATCTTAATCTTGTTTTCTTTTCCTTAACAGAACTTGCCATTCTCAACCTTTTTTTATTCTGTAACCATCAGGAGTATCTTCAATAATGTAACCTTTAGATTTAATTTCATCCCTTAATTCATCAGCCTCTGCCCAGTTTTTTGCTTTTCTTGCCTCAACTCTTTTATCAGCTAATTCTTTGATTTCTTTAGGGACATCTTCTTTTTCAAATTTCATCACACCAAGAACTTTGTCAAAATCCTTCATCAGTTTTAGGAGCTCTTTAGCATTCTTTTCACTAATCTTTTCTTTATTGACCTCAGTTATAAAATTAAAGACGACTGCTAAAGCCTCAGAAATATTAAGGTCATTATCCATCCGTTCTTCAAATTTAGCTCTGGTTTTCTTTATCAATCCACTGACCTTATTGTTGTCTTCTTTTGATTTGTTATTTAACAGATCGAATATGAAATCGTTTAGTCTTTTGATAGCATTAGTGGCTGCTTCCAAGCCTTCAAAGGTAAAATTAAGTTTCTGCCTGTAATGTGTTGCCATCAACAGATACCTTATTGCCATTGGGTCATGACCCTTTTTCAGGATATCCCTTAAGGTATAGAAATTGCCTAATGACTTGCTCATCTTTTTGCCATTAACAATCAAATGCTCGTTATGAAGCCAGTAATTAACAAACTTCTTTCCAGAGTAAGCCTCTGACTGCGCAATCTCATTTTCATGGTGAGGGAAGATTAGATCTACACCACCAGTATGGATATCAAATGTTTCTCCAAGATACTTCATTGACATCACAGAACATTCCAAATGCCATCCAGGCCTTACCTTTCCCCATTCAGTGTCATAAGAAATCCCTCTTTTAAGCTCGTCAAGCTTTGATTTCTTGAACAAAGTAAAATCACCAGGATGATCCTTCTCATACTCATCCATGTCAACTCTAGCTCCAGCCTTCATCTGGCTTAGGTCAACCTTTGATAATTTGCCGTAATCCTTGAATTTAGCTATGCTATAGTATACTGAGCCAAGTTTTTCATAAGCAAATCCTTTCTCAACAAGTTTTTTAGTAAACTCGATCATATCCTTGACATGCTCTGTTGCTTTTGGAAAGATGTCAGCAGGCTCTATGTTCAGTGTTTTAATGTCCTCCATGAAGATCTTTGTGTATTTATCTGTTAACTGCTTTAGGCTCCATCCAATCTTTCCAGAATCCCTTATTGTTTTGTCGTCAATATCAGTTAGATTCATCACATGCTTTACTTTGAAGCCTTTGAATTTTAGATATCTCTTTAGCAAGTCAACAAACACATAATTCCTGAAATTGCCTATGTGGGCATAGTTGTAGACAGTAGGCCCGCAGGAGTACATAGAAACAGCTCCTTTCTTAATGGGCTTGAACTCTTCTATCTTCTTTGTTAGTGTGTTGAAAAGCTTTAAGGTCATTACTTTACCTCATACAAAGGCGTGCTTAAATATTTTTCTCCGCCATCTGGCAGTATTACAACTATTAAGCCTCTCTTCAGCTCCTTTGCCTTCTGCAAAGCCACAAACATTGCTGCTCCTGATGACATTCCGGCAAAGATGCCTTCTTCTTTTGCTAGCTTTCTTGCCATTTCATAAGCATCTTCGTCTTTTATGTATACTTTTTCATCAACCATGTTCTTGTTGTATATGCCTGGTTTGTAAGCTTCTTTTAAGCTCTTTAAACCCTGGATTTTATGGTCAAGATTTGGCTCAACACCAACAACCTGGATTTTTGGGTTGTATTGCTTTAATCTTTTTGAGGTTCCAATCAAGGTTCCTGTTGTTCCCATTGAAGCTATAAACATTGTTACCTTTCCATCAGTCTGCTCCCATACTTCTTTTCCAGTTGTATTGAAATGTGCACGCCAGTTGTTTTCATTGTTGAACTGGTCTGGCATAAAGTATTTATCTGGCTCGTCTTTTGCAAGCTGGTATGCTTTTTCAATTGCGCCATCAGTCCCTTTTTTAGGGTCTGTCAGAATAAAGTCAGCTCCATAAGCAGCCAGGATTTTGCGTCTTTCAATGCTTACAGATTCTGCCATAACCAGCTTTACTTTATAGCCTTTTATTGCTGCAACTAAAGCTAAGCCAATCCCTGTGTTGCCTGATGTTGGCTCTATAATGATTTTGTCTTTTGTCAGCTCTCCAGACTTTTCAGCCGCTTCTATCATAGACAAGCCTATGCGGTCTTTTACAGAACCGCCAGGGTTAAAGCTCTCTAATTTAGCATAAACTTCAACGTTCTTATTTTTGTTCAACTTGTTTATCTTGACTAATGGCGTGTTGCCAATCAGTTGTAGGATATTTTTGTTCATTTTTTTCACCTTTAGGACTTTTAATAAAATTAAGGGAGAGCTGGGATTTTCATCCATTTTGTGGAACTTGAACCCAGGAATAAGCGGGTTGCAGCTTCGAGTTCTAGTTAAAAACTAGAATCGCTCGCCTTAGCCGCTTGGCCACTCTCCCCTAGGAGAACCAACCTTTCTTGATAAGACATGCTTGGAATGTAGTAGCCCTTCTTTTTCCATACTAAGTATTTGCTATATTTCTTCATGCTTGAAAAGCCAATTTCTTTGACCCATTTCTCGAGCATCTCCGAGCCACTGGCATAAACTCCAATCGTCTTATCCGATTTGGAGGTTCTTGTTTGTATTTTAAAAGCTTTTTGTTTTAATAACTTAACTAATTGTTCAGCTAATTTCCTACTTGAAGTTTTAATTTCGACTCTTGGATAAGAGGGATATCTTCCTTTTTTGGACTTTGAGAAATAAAGCGAACCATCACTTTCAAATAACCCCCTTATAATGTGTCTACTAAAATTCCAATCTAAGTATTTACTAGGAATTTCAGTACTTTTTGTTTTATCCTTATGACTTATTCCTACCTCATTGATTAGATATTCAACGAACTTCTTGCTATATAACTCTAATTTCAGAGATTTTCCTAACTTTTCTATTTTCACCCTGATTTTGGGTTTCTTTTTAGCTATTTCTTCGATTAACTCTGCAAGCTTGCTGAAATAATCATGATCATCTTTGGCATCACCGCTTATTTCAAGGCCATAGACTCTTTTACTAGGGTAGTACCATAGAGATCCATCTCCTAAAATCACGCCAATGAGTTCGTAAAAATTCAATTTTTGAGTTATATTTTTTGTTTTCATGTTAGCTCACTAATTTGGAAGACAAAAATGACGAAAAAATTAATTTTGATAAATTAATGGATTTTAAACTAAAACAATGAAAGAATTCAACGACAACATATAGCGTCTATCATTATGATTTTGGTATGCATAGGTGGTATATAAATGTTTTTATTTCAATACCTGACCTTCATAGCCTTATACGGGCAAACCTCAACACAAGCTTCGCATGCAATACATTTGCTGTTATCATACTCTACCCTCATTGTTTTTCTGTCAGGTATGTGCAGTGCATTAGTGGGACAAACAGCAACACAAACAGTGCAATTAGTGCATTTTTTATCATCTCTGGTTACCTCTTTGCTGAAAGGCTCTACTTTAACACCAAGCCCTTTAAGGTACTCCAGGCCTTTATTGATGTTTTTTTCATCACCAGTAAGCTCTATGACCAATAAGCCTTCTTCATCAGGAGTTACTTTGGCCTTCAATATATTGAAAATTAAATCAAAATCCTTGATTAATCTGTAAACAATTGGCTGGTCAATTATTGTTTTTGGGAAGTGCAATACTAATCTTTTTGATGTTTCTGCCATTTTAGTCACCTCCTAACAGGCCTCTCTTTAAGCATTTTGAACCCATACTTAGAGCCTGCCTGAGGCAATAACTGAACTGGTTTTGTTATTTGGAATTTGCCTTTTTTTATCTCTTTTTTCAATATTGTTGCTATCTCCAAAGCTTTGGAATAACTTGATAATGCTCCTGTTGGAACATCCTTTCCTTGTATCTTTATTGAGCCGGACTTTAACTGCTTGTAGTTTACAGTCCCTAAGTTACCAGGCTTTGCATTAGGATAGTCCTTGCTGTAATCAATTATTGGTGCAAATAGCTCTTCATCTTTTTTTGCAGCATACTTTAGGATTTCTTCATTAAGTATGGGTATAGGTATACCTAAACCAACAGTTAATGTAACTCCATATCCTCTCATGCTTGTTCCAACAATCCATTCTGGCTTCATTTGTTTTAGGTCTCCCACAATAGCTAAGGTGCCTGCTCCACCGACTGGAACGCCATTCTTTCTCTCTGCATTTGGGCTGTGCTGAGTACCCCACCAATATACATAGCCTTGAGCACCACCAACCCAAACTCTAGTGCCAACACCTATTGTTTTATAGTATGGGTCTTTAAGTAAAGGGCTTAACTGGCCAGCACTGCAGTAATTTGCATTTCCTAACTTAGGCTTTAGAGCACCCATATAGGTGTAGATTGTTCTTTTAGAGTGCTTGTTTACAGCGACATTGTAGTTTTGATAACAATTCCTTGGATTTACTAATACAGCTTCGTTCAAGTCCTTTATATTGATATAAGTCTTTAACTCCTTTCTTGGATAGCAGTCAGTTCCGTAAGCTGTTGCCTTTAGCTCAATATCTTTTCCTGCAATAAGATCCTGTATAACATGGCCGCCACCATAGCTGAACTCACCAGGAAATACTTTATTAGCAGGATCATCTTCTGGTATCTCTGTTGCTCCAATATAGCAATCAACAGCAGCTATACCAGCATAAGCATTAACTCCATTAAGCCATGCCTTCTGGACTTTTATTTTAGGCTTGGAATGACCGAAATTAAGAAAAGCTCCGCTGGAACACATTGGTCCAAAAGTAGCTGTAGTAACAACATCAACCTCTTTAGCAGCTTTTTTTAACCCTTTTTTCCCTACTAATTCGATTGCTTCTTCAGCTGTTAAAACAACAGCTTTCTTCTTCCTGATTTTCTCGTTTATTTCTTCGTAAGTCTTTGGCAATGTGAGCACCTCCTCTGTTATCACTTAAACTTTTATTCCTCTTATATAAATATTGTTGTTTTTATTATTCTTATTGGAATAACATAAGTAGAAACAAATAAATACCAATAATAATAAACATAAAATCAAATGATACTTCAAGAAAAGAAATACAAAGACACCCACGTGAAAATTTTAACAGATAAAGAGAAATATGTAGACATAGCTATGCAAGAAATAATCAATCAAAGAAAATCATTAGAAGAGTATATCAAAAATAATCCTAAATTCTTATCAGCATTAAAACCAATTTCAATAAAAAATAATTCTGAAAAAATCATAAAACTGATGGCAGAAGGTGCAGAAATTGCTGGAGTCGGTCCAATGGCAGCAGTAGCTGGAACAATATCAGAATTTGCTGTCAAGAAGATTGTCAAAGAAGGAGCAAAGGTAGCTTTAGTCGAGAATGGAGGAGATATTTTTGCAATTACAAACAAAAAACTGAGCATTGGTTTATTTGCTGGTCAGACTGCAATAAAGGATAAATTAGCATTTCAACTTAAACCAAAAGATACCCCAATTGCAATTTGCTCTTCATCAAGCAAACTTGGCCATTCTCTTAGCTATGGTGATTGTGATTTAGTTACTGTTTTTTCTAAGAATTCTGCTATTGCTGATGCAGTTGCAACTGCTGCCTGTAATAAAGTAAAGAAAGAGTCAGATATTGAAAAAGTTCTAGAATGGGCTGCTAATTTGAAAGGTGTTAAAGGACTAATAATTGTAAAGAACAAGAAAATAGGTATTAACGGAGATGTTCCTGAGCTGGTTCCTAGTAAAGATCTGCTTCTAAAGGACAAAGTAACAAAGGAAGAATTCTACCAACTTTAATCTTATTCCGAAAGTAATAAAAAGGATAACAAATTATTCCTATATCATGCAACTAGAACTAGAAGAGATAAAACAAATCAGAAAGAAATACGGCTTAACACAGTCTGACTTAGCTAAACGCTCAGGAGTTTCCCAGAGCTTAATAGCTAAGATTGAAGCTGGCAGGATTGATCCAACCTATTCTAATGCTCAAAAAATCTTTACTGCTTTAAGCGATATGGGAAAAAAACATGAGATAAATGCCGGCCAGTTAATGACTGTAAGGATAATCTCAGTAAAGCCATCTGATGATATCAAGGATGCAATCAAGAAGATGAAAAATAACAGCATCTCTCAAATGCCTGTTATAGAAGAGCATAAATCAATAGGTTTAATTTCAGAATCTATTGTTTTGGAAGCAATGCTCAGCAAAAAAGGAAAAAAAGTAGAGGATATCATGGGAGATGCTCCTCCAATAGTTTCAAAGAAGACACTAGGCTCAACAATCTCGCATTTATTAAAGGTAATTCCAATGGTATTAGTTTCAGAATCTGGCAAGTTAGTTGGAGTCGTAACTAAGGCTGATTTGTTGGGGAAGATGTATAAGGGTTAGAATTCTTTTAGTTTACCAAACCCATAAACCTTATCTGCCGCAATCCAGACATCAAAGTTTCTTAAGTTCTGATGCAAAAATGGACTTAATAATCTTTCATTAAGAACATTAGTCCCTTCTGTAACTAGATTAAAAGAAGGCTGAACAATCAGTTTCTTACTCTTCCATTTGCCTTTCAGATAAGCCTTAAACACCTCTACCCTAGGCCCTTCCTTAACAGAAACAGCAGGATGCTCATGCCCGATAATTATAACACTGGTTTCTTTAAGTATATCATCACCAGGAATCTTATCGCCGTGAATCACCAGGATTTTTTTATTATTTTTAAATTTTAAATTTTTTAATGATTTTTTCTTTATTGATATCTCTTTATTGATAAAATAATGCTCAACAACCTTAACTTTACGTTTCTCTGCAATTGGACCAATGATTTTATCATGATTCCCTTTAACCAAAATAATCTCCTTACAATGCCTTCCAAGAAAATCAAGCAGCCTTAGTGTATGCCTCCATTCTTGGTCAGAAATCCTCCCAAACTCATGCTTAACATCACCATTAATAACAATGGTTTCAATTTTTTTATTTTTTAATTTCTTAAATATTGATTCAAGCCTCAAAATAATCTCTTTAAACTGAAAACGAGGAACAAAAACACCCTGCTTATTCAGAGCTTCTTCATAACCAATATGCGTATCAGAGATAATAAGAACCCCTTTAACATAAAGTGCAAGATCAATTATAGTTACACCTTTATCTATATTCATAAAGCCGCAGAAAAAGTTAACACTATAAAAATCTATTTAAAATAAAAAAAAGAAAAATTAAAACACTTACTTCTTAGCCATTGCATAAACAGCTTTTAGCCCAACTACGATAACAGCTGGAACAACAAAAGCCATTATAGCGTTGAAGATGCCCTGTAGGTATCTGCCTATTAATTGGACACTTCCGAGTATTGCGCCAGCACTGCCTGCATAACTAACTAATACCAAGATTGTTGCGATAAGCAAGAAGTCCTTGGTATCTTTACCAGTTACATTCAGGTACCCTACTATGAGTCCCAATAAAACCAGTATTGAAGTTAGCACAGCTGTTGCACCTGTTACACCAGGTATAGCCAGCCCCAATATTATGGCAAGAACTACTCCTCCAATGAAAGAGTACTTACCAACTTTGTCGTCAACCACTTTTTTCACCTCCTTGAGTTTGTATAGTGGTATTGATAATCAATAACACTATACAGCCATATTTAAACCTTTCGGTTTAATTGATTATCATTGGCAGTAAGCTTTAAATATAAACAACATTTTCATTCTTTGTAGATAATAAAAAAGGCTAAAAAATGTTTGATTCTAATATTGAGAGGAAAATAGTCAAATTCGTTAAAGAAAGTCCAATTGGTGTTACTTCTTCTGAAATAGCCAGATATTTAAACGTTAATAGAATGACAATAACCAAATACTTAGCAGTTATTAGAGAAAAAGCCTTAATTGACTTTAAACAGCTCGGAATGGCTAAATTATGGTTTGTTCCTGTAAATCTCAGCAAAGAGAGCTTCCTTAACATGCTGACTATACAACTAGCAGTAAAGTCTAATGACAAAAAGGCTATAAAATCAGCAGCCTCAAAAGTAGCAGATTTTATAATTGAGCTATACAAAGAGTACTATGATATTGATAAGCTGAATATAAGCCAGGTTATAGAAGCAATAGAAGATGTTGAAGCTAAGATAGGCGGTAAAGCCAAGATCATAGAACAGAGCAATAAGAAGCTCACAATTGAATGCAAAAAGTGCCCTTTTGGGGATAATGTCAAGCTCTGCCAGCATTTATGTTATGTAACCTCAAATATACTTGGCAAGTTAATATCTAAGAATCTGGGCTATGCTAAGGTTAATATCAAGAATGCTATTGCACAAGGCTCTGATCATTGCTTGGTTGATGTTTATCTGAAAGAAGGGAAAGAAGAAGGGAAAGAGTATAAAAGTTAACTACTTTTTAGTAATAACAAAATAGAAACATTTATATACTAGTTCTACTATGATCCTTTATAGTGGGGTGGTTATTTATCATAGCTAAAAGCATTCAATTATTGAAGAATTTGCAGTATCCAAGCGGCTTGTTTGCAGCTTCAAAGATGACTGTTAAGACAGGCTATAACAGAGCTTGGATAAGGGATAATGTTTATGCAGCTTTAGGCCTAGAAGCGGTCAAAAGCTATGCAAGATTAAAGAAAGTGTTTAGGGCTTTGCTGGATGTTTTTCTAAAGCACGAATATAAGCTAGATGAAGCAATAAAGAAAAAACCAGACTTCCATCATCAATATATCCATGCTAGGTATGACCCTGAAACAATGGAAGAGATCTGGGAAGACTGGGGCAATAAACAGAATGATGCTGTTGGAGCTTTATTGTTTAAGATTGGTGACTTAGAAGAAAAGGGAATAAAGGTTATAAGAAATAAAAACAACTTAAGAATTCTTCAAAAGATAGTCAAGTACCTGGAAAGTATTGAGTATTGGCATGATGAAGATAATGGAATGTGGGAAGAGGCTGAAGAAGTCCATGCCTCTAGTGTTGGTGCTTGCGTAGCAGGCTTAAAGAAAATAAGCAAACTTGTTGATGTTCCACCCTCGTTGATTAAGAAAGGAGAGCAGGCTCTTAAGGGATTGCTTCCAAGAGAGTCAGCAACTAAAGAAGTTGACTTAGCTCTTCTTTCATTAATCTATCCATACAATATTGCAACTAAAGAGCAGGCTAAAGCTATCTTAAGAAATATTGAAATAAAATTACTGAGAGAAAAAGGAGTTATAAGGTATGAAGGAGACAAATATTATAATAAAGATGGAGAAGCAGAGTGGACAATGGGCCTGCCTTGGCTGGCAATAATCTACAAACAATTAAACAAGCCGGATAAGTATGCTGAGTATATGAGAAAAACAATAAGTGTTATAAACGGGGATGGAGAATTACCAGAGCTTTATTTTGCAAATACATCTGTTCATAACGACAACTCGCCATTAGGCTGGTCACAGGCTTTATTCCTGGTGATGATGGAAGGATAAGAAAATGATGCAAGAATTTGAAATATGGGTGCCGAAATTACCGCCTTCGTATGACTCAATTACATACAAGTTTGAGATAGGATTGTGTCTCGAAGACGCTAAAGAGATGGAATCTGCTCCAGTTAGTTTTGCTGCATGTAAAAGAGCTAACGAGCTGCTTGCTGACATAGTGGACTTATTTGGAAAGGGGCTGCTTTTAGAAGAATTCAGCCCAACATTAAGGGCTAACTTAGATAGATTAATGGAAGCAGGAGATAACATCTGTCTTAAGGCCAGCTTCCATATAAGAGAACAATATGCTGATTACAGAAGCTTTTTACCTCAATTAGACCTTGCACCACATTATGATGCTTAACTAAGGCTTTCTATTAACTCAATAAACATAGCATTGCTCCAAGCCTGATTAAGGCAGCCTTCTGACTTTAAACCTTCAGCAGAACTCAACTCAGCACCACAGCCAGAAATACCAGAATAAAGAATCTCTTTAGTACTTGCGTTTAATAT
Source organism: Candidatus Woesearchaeota archaeon (assembly GCA_019322805.1). Classification (GTDB taxonomy): domain Archaea; phylum Nanobdellota; class Nanobdellia; order Woesearchaeales; family JAHWIC01; genus JAHWIC01. The sequence continues at coordinate 14,048 of JAHWIC010000023.1, forward strand.
TTTTTCAATATGGTTATTGAATCTCTTTTTATCAACTCTGCTTAAAACAATTGCAGCTAGATTATTTATCCAGAACCATGAATCACCATTGTGGTAACTTTTTGAGTCTTCTCCTGTATGATGCGAAGTAAACAAACTATCTGTTTGGTCAATAGTTGTTAAACCGCCCCAGTCAACAAATAATCTTGGCAGAACATTCTCAAAGCATTTGCTCCATTCTTCTTTGCTTAACAGCTCTGGATAGATGTAAGCTGCGATAAAGAGGTTCGGCCTTATTATCTTCCCGCCTAAACCGTCAATTAAATATTTGCCATTCCAGAATCTTTCCCTAGATTTATCCTTTAATTTATCTTCAAGCTCTTTATATTTTTTATTTTTAGTTAATTCAAATAAGAATTTATACATAAACAATCTTAAAGCCTGCAGCTCAATCAAAGCACCATCTCTTGCTAGAGTATCCATCCAGGTTTCTTTTTCATTGCAGACTGCAAGCTCATCATTAGTATTATTTTTGATTAAAATGTCAATATTCTCTTTCAAGATATCCTTTATTTTCTTAACTTCATTTTTATTGAATATCTTCTTATCAATTGCTTCCTTTGTTCTAAAGTATAACCAGCCAACACCATCAGAAGAAGCAACATCACCCTCGGGATATTTATTACTGAGCTTTCCCTGCTTTAGATTAAAGAAATACCTCATTAAGATATTCTTTACTGTGCTGGAATCTAATGATGATAAACCTTTTAATGATATCAACTCATCTCTAGCCCATAATTGGAAAAACCAGGGCAAACCAGCGAAGAGCCCTTCTTCACGCTTTGTTTTAACCCTTAAACTACCCAGAGAATTTAACGCAGAGATATATGCTAACCTTGTTTCATTATTTTTGATATTTTTAATTATTGAATTTTCTTTAATGAGCTTATTTATTGATCTTTCCTGTTGTTTTTTCAGCTTATTCCTGCTTTCAAAAATCTTTGCAGCTTCTTTTATTGCCTTTGCTCTGTCTCTTGAAACAGAAAAAACAAAATCCTTGGCCTTTAGTCTTAAAGCAGAATAAACATGCCGTTCATAAGGTAGAGAGCCTCTCTTTTTGTCGTCTGAATAAACACGCTTCTGCCACTCATCAATAAGCTCATAATTTAATTTATCCGGCTTTATAACAAGATAAAGAGCATACTCTTCCTTGCCTTCGCTTTCATCCTCACTTAGATTTGTTCTTTTTGTAAATGCTACAACAAGTTTGTCACCCTCTACTTCAATATTATAGATTCTCCCGAACTCGCGGTTGTCATAAGATTCCTTGACATCTAAAGCAACATCAATCTCATTTTCGTCATTTAATCCATAGATGAGGGAATTAGAATTTAGAGGCGTAAAGAAACTTTCAATAACACCATTATCATATTCACGCTCAACAGAACAGAATTTATTTTTAAATGCTTTAATTGGAGTTTTAGTTGTTAAACTAATATTCTCAATAACCTTAAACATCTTTAAGTTATCATTAAAGAAAAATCCCTGATAACGGCTGCTTGGAGCATTAGAGAAATAAGCATAACCGCCAATCCTGTTGGTAAGCATAAAGCTGGCTTTATCAACATCCTTCTCTATCTTAGTCTTTCCAATAGAATAACTTAGCTTCATTCCAACCTCTTTTTAAGAAACAATTAGTCTTTTACTTTATAAAGATTACTTTATCCTTATACTATCCAAATTCCTTGGAGCAGAAGTCTCTATCCTGTTTGCTTTATGTATAGAACTAGCTAAATCCAAGCAGCGAGAACTCTCTCCATGATTAACAATTACCTTCTTAGGCCTTGGCTCGCATTTGTGCACAAAGTTCATTAACTGGTTCCTTCCAGAGTGGCCTGTAAAGCCTTCTATTGTCTTGACTTCAAGCTTAACCTGAACCATCTCTGGCTTTGCAGCTGAGCCTAGTGTAAACTCCTTCTCACCTCTTTGTATCCTTCTACCAAGCGAACCTTCACCCTGATAACAAACAAATGCCATTGAGTTTTTTGGATTATCAGCAAGGTGCTTTAAGTATTCAACAGACGGACCGCCAATCAGCATACCAGATGTTGCAATTATAACACAAGGGCCGGTTTCCTCGATAACCTGCATTCTTTCCTTTTGAGAACCAACCTCTTTAAAGATATCAGCTAGGAATGGATTTTGGTCTTTGTGGAATATTGACTTGCGAACATTCTTATTCAAAAACTCAGGATAAGCAGTATGTATAGCAGTAACATCCCATACCATGCCATCAACATAAACAGGAACTTTCTCAAGAGAACCATTTCTGACACTGTTCTCAATCAAAACCATAACCTCTTGCGCTCTTCCAGAACCAAGTACAGGGATTAATATCTTACCTCCTCTTTTAATGGTTGCTGCAATAAAGTTTCTGAACTGCTCGTCAGTATCAAACCTGGGGGGCAATACATTTTCCTTTCCGCCATAGGTTGACTCAATCATCATTGTTTCTAGCCTTGGAAAGACAGTAGCAGCAGGCTCTAGCAAAGAAGTACGGCCGAACTTCATATCACCGGTATACAATAGATTATGCAAGCCGTTTCCAATATGCAGATGAACCATTGAGCTGCCAAGCACATGGCCTGCATTATACAGTGTGATCCTGACATCAGGTGTTACATCAGTAACCTCTTCATAATCCAGGCAGACAGTGTGCTTAACCATTTCCTTGATTTCCTCAGAAGTATATATGGGCTCTTTTCCTTCTCCCCTCATTATCTTGACATAATCAAGCATAAGCAAAGACATAACATCACGCGTAGGCTCAGTGCAATAAACAGGACCCTTGAAGCCGTATTTGAATAAATAAGGCACAAATCCACAATGGTCTAAGTGAGCATGAGTTACAATAACAGCATCAAGTTGGCTTATATCAAATTCAGGAGCTTCTAACAAGGGGTATGCTTCTTTATCAGAAGCAACATCAACACCGCAGTCAAGCAGAACCCTTGATTCAGGGGTTTGCAAAAACAGGCAGCTTCTTCCAACCTGCCTGGCACCGCCAAGGTAGCTTACCCTTATCCATTCATGTTTCTTCTCTCTTATCCAGCCATCATATATCCTATGGCCAATCTTATCCAGGAACTTCCTCCTGTAATCAGAATGTTTGTAAAGAACAGCTCTAATGTTTTCAATAAGCTTTGACCTTATTGCTGGCTTCCTTCTTATTAATGGAACCCATAAGGTCTTTTGCCTTATATCACGTAAAAAAGCGCCTTGCTTGCCTATAGCCAGGCCAGGCTTTTCAGCCTCTATAATAACCATGCTTCGCTGAGGATCAAATATTACCTGGTCAATGCCGGACTCTTCAGGAATTATCTCCTTTATTGTTTTCTCTGCCTTTTCCATATCCATTGTTATTGCAGGGTCTGGCCTGAGCTCAACTCTCTTTTTAATATCATCAACGATCTTTTTGATTAATCCATTATTATTCAGGAAGAAATCCTCACTTTTTGTGTATAGAACTATATTAGCTCCTTCAAAGCCAGCAGAGCTTATCCTGTTTGCTGGCAAATGCTTCATTATCTCTTTTATTATATCAGCCATTTTAGAATCAATTTATTTCTTGGGTTTTATTTAATCATCAATTTAATTTATCATTTGGTTAAATTTCATCTATCACAATTAGTTGTTCGTTTGGTTGTTTTTTATCACTTTAATTTAAACTTTAAAACAATTAAATCTGAAAATTCCTTTCACAACCAGTATAAAGGAATTTTCATCTTATTCTGATTCTTAAAGAACCACTGCGGATGATTTTTGCTTTCTGTTGAGAAATAAAGCAAAAATCAGATTTATTTTTTCTAATGATATTTTTAATATTGATTTATTGATAAGAACCCTTTTATAATTTCAAACTCATGTCTATGTCTTTGCTTAAAGTCTTCTTAGCTCCGTCCTTAGTTATACTTACTATAGTTACCCCATTGCCAGATGCAATGTCACGCTGTACTGCTGCATTAATTGCCTTAACAGCTAATTTCATGCCTTCTTCAATACTCATATCTGCTTTGTACAAAGTTTCCAGGACACCATATGCCATTACAGAGCCTGAGCCGGATGACACATACTTGTCATGCTTTATTACTGATCCATCAGCACCCAGGTCATAGCAGTGGAATCCAGCATCATCTTTTCCAGCCATAATGAAATGGCTTATACCCGGTATCATGCTCATCTTTCTTATGTTATTATATACCAGCATCCCCAATAGATTAACTGCTTCTTTGACAGTTACATCCCTGCCTGTCCTTATTCTTTTCAGGTTTAACTCTGCCTTTATGTACTTGCTTAACAGCTGTACATCAGAAACAGTGCCAGCAACTGTTACAGCAATATTCTTGTTTATGATTATTATCTTATCAAACTCTTTGAAAGAAACCAGGTAGCCGGAGGTTACTCTCTTATCTGCTGCTAAGACAATACCTTCTTTACAAACTATGGCGACTGTCGTTGTGCCTGTTTTCGTTATATCCTTATCTTCTACCATTCTTTATCAGAATTCCTTACTAGAATTGAATATATGTGGACAATAAGTTATATATAAATGTTGCGGTTTAATAGGGTAAAAAAGGAATAAAAAAGCTTTATTCGAATAAGCCCTGCAAAGCATTTGTAAAGAACTTTGACTTTATCCATATACCACTGTCAAAGTTTGGAGTAACTTCATCACTTGTAAGCATAAATAGAATCTCTTTATTATCTATATTCACAAACCTTACGCTTGACTTAACGCACTTTACCTTTACAATATTCTTAAGGCTTTTGTCAACTGCAGTACTTGTTGGGACTATTAATGTTATCTTAACCCCTTTCTTTTGCAAAGCCTTTAGGGTCTTTCTTAGCATTGGTGTTTTTCTTCTTAACCCTGCTTCTGTAGTAGCTATTGTAACAGAACTCTTTGCTCGTTCAATCATATCTCTCATTAACCTGTACAGGTTGTCTCTTCCAGATATTGAGTTTGTCAGGTCAGAAGGATCAATATGGTCTATTCCTGTTTTGTGAAGTAATTCTAATTCCTTAAACACTTCTGTGTTTCTTACATTGTCAATAATGCCCATCTGCTGCTCAGCATCAAGGCTAACCTGCTTTTTTACACGCTCTGTTATAATTTCTGGCTGTACAGCAATATACTTGATAGGCTTGCCTATCTTCTGTATTATAAACCCTTTCTTCTCAAGGCTTTCCAAGACATCATAGCATCTTGACCTTGGTACCCCAGAAATATCTGCTAGCTCTCCTGCAGTGGCAATTCCCCTTGACAACAATGCTGTCCACAGCTTCACTTCATAAGCGTTGATGTTAAAGTATAATTTTATCTCATTCAAAAATTCCTTTTGGACTATCATTTTAGCCTGTGGAATAATATTATCATATTTAAAGCTTTCGTTTCTGTATCTACTCTAGGGTAGATACATTAAGATTTGACTACTAAGAACACTACAATCCCTATAACTACAATAATCATATTGACTAATAGTATGGTTGTAAGGGTCTTGTTGGGCTTTATAGCTTTTGGCTCTTCCATAGTTATCTGATTTTGAGAAGATTGAGTTGTACTTGCTTGTCCTGCGGGTAGGTTTTGATACCTCAACTCAACAATGCTTGTCCTGCAATCCTCAATGTTTAGGTTTATTATTTCGCTTACCTCTTCATCCCCGTACTCTGCGCTTATAAGGATAGGATAGCTTCCTGCAGCAACATCCTCATCGATCTTGATGTAATAATCATTTTCATAGCTATTGTCACTATCATCCGGGTCTTCGCTGAGCTTAAAGCTTTCCTCCATGTTTACTCCTAACTGCTCATTCCCTATCTTTAGTTTAACGTCTTCATCATGCGTGCCTGTGTTGATTATCCTAAAACCCAATCTTAGGGTTCTGTCACACTTAATGCTGTTCGGTGATATCTCTGCATCAAGTATCCTTAGCTCATGGTCCTCTTTCTCAACCTCTACCTTAAACTCAATTGTTTTTTTATACTGTAATCCGCTGTAATCTTCTCCCACAAACTCAAGGGTCATGTCATATGTGCCATCCTCTGCATTTAAAGGAATTCTGAAGATTAGTTCAATATCTTCTTCTTCACCAGCATCAATGTCATAATCATCACTTTCGTCTTCCAGATCATCGCCATTATCTAGGTCTTCTATTATTGCTGTGACAAAAACATCATTTATATCAACACCTTCGCTTCTGGTGTAAAGATTTGAAACCTCTACTTCTAGTTTGATTTCAGAGCCTGGCTTTGCATCATTTATTCTTCCTCCATCTTCATCAGCAGAAGCCTTATCACCATCAACATAAGCCTTTAGGTCTTTAATTCTTAGCTTTTCACACAGATCAGAATATCTTACATATGCGGGCTTTTGAGGGCCAACCAATATAGTCCAGTCAGGGTTGAATTGGGTTATTGCAAAATTTGCTCCTATGACCTCGTTTTCCTTTGTTATAATGTAATCTCCTATCCCCATACCCCACCCAGGAGATAGCTCTGGCGGTTCAGTAAAAGAAGCATCATTATCTGAGACCCAAAAATTCCATCCGCTGAATATCAAACAAAATGGGTCAGGGTCGGGATCTTCGCAGCCACCTTCAATGCCGTTTATAGCCCGTAGGAAATACATGCCTGTTAATTCTCCATCAATTGTCATGGCTATATTGTCATTCTTATTATCAAATGCTTTCAGAACATTATATGCTGTGCTTCCGCTTTCCACGCTCACACACCCTTTATGGATACTTCCTTGCACATCTACGACAACACCAGTGTTAAGTGCATATGCAGTTTGTATCAGGATTAAAGCCACAATTCCGTACAACCCAATCTTTTTTATTTTAACCACCCCATGTTTTTTCAAACCTGAATTCTATTATGTCACCTCTTTTTACAAGATAAGTAGAAGCGCTCCTTGGAACAAGCTTGCCATTAACATAATATGACCAGGCATATTCCTTGGAAACGCATATGCCATCTACGCATTTAATGTAGTCAGCAATTGTTTTTACATCATGGGTAGAGCCTAACAGGTCTAATGCAGTAAAACCATCGATATCAAAGTGCTCAGTTGATGTTTTGCCCAGAGTAGATACTATTAATGTTACTTGTTTGCCTGAAGAAACACCCTTGCTTCCAACTACATATCCTCCAAAAGCAAGTATAGCTACTAAAGCAGCCAATACAGTAAGAGTTAGAACGCCTTTCATATCATTACCTTTTTTTCTTAAATTTCTTTAGAGCTTTTTCACAGAGCTCTCTTTCATTGAATTTGCCTTTTTCATAAACAAGCTCTTTTGCTTTTGGCAAAAATAAAGCAAAGATCGAGTTTGAGACTAAATGCACTAATGTGAATGGAATTGCTGTAAAAAACAAGGTAAGGATACCAGCTGGAAAGATTATTGCAGAGCTTAGGTTCATAATGACCTCAAATATCAAAGTGCCTATAGCAATAATTATCAATGATTCTATTATAGTGCTTTTCTTTCTTAAGAATCCTCCTAAAAAGCCTGCTATACCGAAGCCAATAAACTGGAATAAAGTCCACGGTCCATGGCCGCCAAACATTAAGAAGTTTGAGACATATAATGATGAAGCACCAACTAAGAAGCCTTTCTTTTTTCCAAATAACCAACCTGCTAAGACTGCAAAGAATGTTAAAGGCTCTGCTGATGGGACAGCCTGCATAGGAACTCTTAGTAAAGCAGCTCCAAAGACAAAGCCGGTCAATAATAACCATTCCTTTAATCTTAGAACCTGCAGCTGCTTTTGTAAAGCGTGCAAAGCTACTTTTTGTGCCGAGGTTGATTTCTGCTCTTCAACTACGACCTCCTTTTTCTTTGACCTCTTTTTTTGCTTTAAAACAGCTTTTTGTTTCATAACCACCCTCTTGATTGGACATAACATCCAAATATTTATATATCTTATGTTCAATCTTAACTACCATGGTAGGTAACATCTCAAATTACACAAGCTTTGATGTTTTGAGGACATTCCTGGCAATAGAAGACAATATCAGCAGGACATCTTTGGTTAAGAAGCTTGGCCTTGGTGAAGGGACTGTTAGAACAGTTCTCGACATCTTGAAGAAAAAGAAGCTGATAAGCTCAACCCAGCTTGGCCATTCATATTCCAGTAAGGGAAAGGTCATTATTGACAAAATCAATAAAACAATTCAATTAAAAAATTTAAAATCAAAAAATATCTACAAGGAATACAAGAAAACTGCGTTATTATTAAGAAATAAACAAGGCATTGACATAAATTATAGATTAAGGGATATTGCCGTTAAAAACGGTGCAGAAGGAGCTTTGATTTTTATCTATAAAGGCAAATTGATTCTCCCCGGTTTAGAGGATTTTAAATTTAAAGAATTAGATAAGTTATTCAAATACGATAATAATGATTTATTGATAATAACTTTTTCACTTTCTCACAGATGGTCTGAGAATGCTGCTTTGGCTGTTGCAATAGATGTAGACAAGGAGCTTGGCAAGCTTGTTTCTTTTTAGTAAAGTTTTTAAACACAAATAATAAAATCATTTCTAATGAAAATAATCGCCTGCTCAAACGGAAAGCATCTTGCAGCTAAAATAGCTGAAAAACTGAAAAAGCCTTATTCTGAGTTAGAAGCAAAACATTTCCCAGATAATGAATTAAAGATAACGGTCAATACTAATGCCAAGAAAAAGAAGATAATCCTTGTCCAGTCTTTTCATGGCGACATAAATGACCAATTAATAGAGGTTCTTTTTGCAGCTTACACCTTGAAAGATTTAGGTGCAAAATCAGTCATGCTCGCTGCACCATACTTCCCTTACTTAAGGCAGGACAAGAGGTTTAAGCCTGGGGAAGGAATAAGCATTGAAATTGTTGGAAAATTGATTGATGAAATCTTTGATGAGATTGCAATAATCGATCCTCATCTGCATAGAGAGCGCGGCTTAAACCATGTCTTTAAGATCAGAGCACACAAATTAACAGCAAATCCATTAATTGCAGACTACATTAAGAAACACGTTAAGAATGCAGTTATTATTGGACCCGACTGGGAGAGCTATAAATGGGCTGAGAAAACTGCAGAGATAATTGGCTGCGAATCAGCAATAATGGAAAAAACAAGATATTCTGCAAGAAAAGTAAGTGTTAAGCTGAATAAGAAGATTGACTTAGGCAAAAGAAATGTTGTTATTGTTGATGACATAATCAGCACAGGACATACCTTGCTTGAGAGTGTTAAGCTGCTAAGAAAGATTGGAGCAAAGAAAATTACAGCTATTTGTGTTCATGCTGTTTTTGTTGAAAAAGCTTATGAAAAACTAAAGAAAGCAAAGGTTGATGTTGTTTCCTGCAATACAATTCCGCATAAATCAAATAAGATTGATGTTACTGAGATTATTGCACATACCCTTTCTAACTAAGCCTTATAGTCTGCTCTGCACTGATTCAGCAGCAACTTCCATATGATCTCTGGAAAAATTTATTCTTTTTCCACGAGTAAAAGGATTATATTCTACATCAGCTTTTTCTATTTTATGTACCTCAAGCCTAATTCCTTTTCCTTCTGCTTGCTTTTGGTACTTTGTTATCCACTCTGGCCTATCTAGAACCTTCAAGTTTGAAATCAGCTTTGTATAATATTCTTTGTCTCTTTTCCTTATAGGAACCCTCATCCCCTGGTCAACTGAAGCCATAGCCCTTTCTACTTGGTACGCTCTTCTTAAAGCAGTGAAGACCTGGTCATGAAGGTATCTTCTTTCCTTAAACATAGCAAGGCCAGCATAACATGCGTCACAATACCAATTTTCTAGAATAACAGCAGCACGATGATAACTTTCATCCTTGCTCCTAATCTCTGTTGCAGGATGGCTTTGTACTAGCTCAGCCAACTGCCTGACTTTTGCTTCTTTTGCAGGATTCCATTTACTTGAAAAGCTTGCTAACTTTTCAACCTTTGAGTCTAGTGCCATAAAATAAGAAGAAGACTAATTGATTTATAAATCTTTCTACTTGTTATCACTTCAAAGTACTAATAACTCTTCCCAAAATAAACCAAGAACTTAGCTTCTTTACCGCAATTAACGCATTTGCCTTTAACCGGCTCTTTAATGCATCTTGTTGTTGCGCCGCCTGTTTTATCTTTAATCCAGTCCTCACAGCTTGTTTCTCCGCAGAAAGGAGCTAGGACAAGCTTTTTGTTGTTTATTGCTTTTTTCAGCTCCTCAAACTTCTCAACCTTAACTGTATTACTATCTAAGAATTTCTTAGCTTTATTGAATAAATTCTCATGAATAGCATTTAGTGTTTCAGCTACTTTCCTACCAAGCTCCTTTGTCTTAACAAACTCTTTTTCACTAGTATCTCTTCTGACAACAACAGCCTGGTCCTTTTCAACATCCTTAGGTCCAATCTCAATTCGGATAGGAACACCTTTCATCTCCCATTCATTGAATTTCCAGCCAGCAGAGTAATCATCGCGCTCATCAAGCTTTACTAAGACTCCTTTTAGTGATTTTTGGATTTCTTTTGCTTTCTTAACCACTTTTTCTTTTGAATCTTTAAACAATATTGGAACAATTACAACCTGTAATGGAGCTATCCTTGGAGGCAAAACAGCTCCTTTATCATCGCCATGTATTGCAATC
>JAHWIC010000042.1 GCA_019322805.1 Candidatus Woesearchaeota archaeon
AGTTGCATTTACTGTTTTAATGATGTTCCAGATGACTAATGTGCTTAACTGCAGGTCAGAAGACTTATCCCTGTTCAGAGTTGGTGTCTTTAAAAACAAATATCTGATTGCAGCTATTGCAAGCTCGATATTATTGCAAATAGCAGTTATTTATACGCCACTAAGCAGATATTTCAGAACAGTCCCTCTTAATTTGATGGATTGGGTATGGATTGTTCTTGTCTCTTTGAGTGTCCTTGTTTTTGGTGAAGTGTATAAGGTGGTGTACAGAACTATAAGTAGAAAATCAGTTACAAAGGAAGGCTGATAACAATTCCGCAAAACAAACTTGACGAACTAATCCAGGCAATTATTCCGCCAGCTTTAGTTCTACTTCTCACTGTCAGCATCATTGAAGTATTCTATGAAGTTGCTAAGTACAGTAAATTGATAGACGTCTTTGATATTTTTATAATTGCAATATTTGCTACAGACTTGCGCTTTAGATGGAAAGAGCTTCCTCATTTCATACCTTTTGTAAAAAAGTATTATCTTGAGATTATCGCTACTATACCATTCAACTTCATCTTCTTTGGGGTAGAATACCTAGCATTTACAAGAGCGCTGAGAGGGGTAAGGATTGTTACGCGTATGGCAAGATTAGCGCGTTATGGAAGGCTGTTTAGGATGCTCAGGTTTGTTACAAGGGCACCTAGATTCATAAGGATGAGGCATCATCTTAAGCCAACAACAATTAGGAAGGTACAGCCTCATGAAAAGAAGATGAAAGGTGTGCTGAGCTTTAAGGTAATCCTCCTTGTTACTATAAACTCAATCATGGGAACAGGCATATGGTTTCTTACTGCAGCAGGAGCAAAGTATGCAGGTCCAGCATCATTAATCTCATGGATAATCCTTTCAGTAATTGCCGTTTATATTGCAATGTGCTTTTCAGAGCTCACAAGCATGTTTCCAAAGGCAGGCGGTGTTTATGAGTTTGCAAAACAAACATATGGAAGGTTTTGGTCTTTTGTCATTGGATGGACAACATCAATAGCAGGAAGCGTTACAATATCTATGCTCTTATTAGGAGCACTGCAATACATGATTCCCATTGAATATTCTAAATTTTACATCCCTATAGCAATTGGCCTTGTACTTCTCTTTAACTATATAGCATATAGGGGAATGCAGACAAGCACCTATATGCTTGTAACTTTTGCATTAATAACAATTGCAACAATCACCTCAATAATAGTGCCTGGATTTTTCAGGTTTAACCTGGAAAATTTCACTCCTTTCTTTGTATTTCCTGCTATGAATTTACTATTGGCAATATTCTTTATTGCAGAAACATTCTTTGGATGGGAGAGTGCTATTTTCCTGTCCGCAGAAACAAAGAATCCTTCTAAAGTAATGCCAAAGGCGCTTATTTATGGTACATTGGCAATAGCTGGTTTTGCGCTTCTTCTTACGTTAACTGCATTAGGGGTTATACCCTGGCAAACATATGCAGAATCAACAGCGCCATTAAGAGACCTAGGAATGGCCTATTTCGGAAATATAGGTGTTATCCTATTTACAGTATTAGTATCTACTTCAATAATAGGTGCTGTAGCAAGCTGGATTGTTACTGCCCCAAGACTTTTAATGGCTCTTGCAGAAGATAAATTGTTTTTTGTGCAATTAGCAAAAATCCATCCAAAACACAAAAGCCCTTATGTCTCGATTATCTTCCAGATTCTGGTTGTATCAATCCTTGTAATAATCGGAGCAGGCTCATATGAGGTCTTACTGCATCTTCTTATACCACTTATACTTGTGCTGTATTCTGCTGTTCTCTTAAGTGTTGTAATATTGCGATTTAAGAAACCAGAGCTTCCAAGGCCTTACAAAGTGCCGTTTGGGAAAGTAGGGCCTTTCTTCACAGTGCTGTTCATGATATTCCTGCTTACCATGTTCATCAGGGAAACACATGGTGCAATGGACATGTTAAGGGTATCAGGCTCATTAATTGTTTTTGGAACTCCTGCGTATTTTGCAATTGAGATTTTTTATGACCAAAAATATGTCAATATGAGGAAAAACCTGGGTGCAAGGCTCTCTCATCACTACCATTCAATTCCATTGCCAAAGCCCTTATTCAATCATATATTGAGATTAGTAGGGGAGATAAAAGAAGACTCATTAATCCTTGACTATGACTGCGGCGTAGGCGGCTTCACAAGGAGGATTATCAAAAAGAAGATTCCTTTTAAGAGAATCTATGCTGTTGACAAGGCGCAGGAAGAAATAAAGGTATTTAAGGAAAAACTGCCGAAAGAATATAAGGATAAGGTGCATATCTATTATAGAACATCCTGGAGGATTCCTGAGAAAATCAGGAATATTGATGCATTCTTTTCATTCAATTCTCTTGGATATATAGAAGATATCCCAGCATTTCTTAAACATTTAAGGGAAATACTGCGAAAGAACGGAAAGTTCTGCTTCTATATAATGCATCATATGATTAATGTAACACCGAACGCATTAATAGTAGAAGACAAGCACAAGGTATGGGAATTGTTTGATAAGGAGAATCTTGATGCAGTATATCACAAAAGAAAAAGGCTGTTCAGGGAGGAAATCTTTATATATGGCAGAAAGAGGTAAAGGGATAGCCTATGTTGAGTATCATAGAGGTGTTTAGATGCCAGAGAAAAAAGAGGCTTGGTACGCAAAGCCATTAAATGATGTTTTCAAAAGCCTGAATTCCACTAAAGAAGGCTTAAGCTCAGGAGAAGCAGAAAAAAGGATAAAGGAATACGGCTATAATGAGATTAAAGAGGCAAAGAAAGACACTCCTTTTAGAATTCTTCTAAGACAATTCAAATCCTTTGTTGTTGGCATATTAATTGTTGCTGCAATTATCTCCTTTTTCATAGGCCATAATATAGAGCTGGTTGTCATCTTAGTAATAATTGTATTTGTTATTCTAATAAACTTTCTTGAAGAGTATAAAGCTTCTAAAGACATGGCTGCCTTAATCAGCCTGACCCCAAAAAAGTCTATTGTGCTGAGGGACAACAAGAAAACAGAAATACTGTCAAAAGAAGTCACTATAGGAGATATCCTAATTCTGGAAAGAGGGAACATAGTTGGAGCAGATGCCAGGCTTATTGAAGCAAATAGTCTCAAATTGGAGGAAGCTGCACTGACCGGAGAATCTGTGCCGGTTACCAAGCTTGCAGGAGACCTAAAAGCAGGCATTGCATTAGCGCAGCAGACAAATATGGTCTTTGCAGGAACAAATATCACTAATGGCGACGGCCTTGCTGTTGTTGTCAGAATAGGCGAAGCAACAGAGATCGGCAAGATCTCAAGAATGATAAAGGGGATAAAAGAAGAAACAACCCCTCTCCAAAAAAGATTAGACAAGCTTACGAAACAGATATCTATAGCAGCGATGATTGTGGCGATGATTGTCTTCGTAGTTGGCGTCCTTCGTGGCACCCACTGGAGCGGGATGCTGATATTCTCTATGGCAGTGATTATTTCAGGAATACCCGAAAGTCTGCCGACTGTTGTTGCAGTTACACTGGCAACAGGAGTAAAGAAAATGGCAAAAAGGAATGCTATTATAAAAAGGCTGCCTGCTGTTGAGACACTAGGGACATGCACAGTAATCTGCTCTGACAAGACTGGAACATTAACCCAGAATAAGATGGTTATTGAAAATATATTTACTTCTGACATTGAAATAAGGGTTACAGGAGAGGGCTACAGGCCAGAAGGAGTTTTCTTAAAAGAAAATATCAAAATCGATGTTAAAAAGCACAAAACCGCATCTAAGATTTTCGAGATAGGCGTTCTTTGCAATAATGCAGACATTAAAAAGGAAAAAAATGACTGGGTTGTGGATGGAGAAGCTACAGAAGGCGCCTTAATTACAGTTGCCAGAAAGGCAGGCATAGCCAAGTCAGACTATCATAAAAAATTCCCAAGGAAAAAGGAGCATCCCTTTGATCCTGTCAGGAAATGTATGAGCACTGTGCATGTATACCAGGGAAAACATGTTGTTTATTCCAAGGGAGCTCCTGAAATGCTGCTGAAAAAAGCTAAATATTACTTAGACAACGGAAAGGTAAAGAAGCTAAACAAGCCTATCATCGACTCATTTCTCCAAAAGAACAAAGAATACGCGTCAAAAGGACTAAGAGTACTTGGCCTGGCATTTAAAGAGCATAAAGGCTCCCTTGAATTAAAGAGTGTGGAATCTAATCTGATATTTGTTGGCCTTGTATCTATACGAGACCCTCCTGAGCCAAGCGTAAAGGAGTCTGTTAAGCGCTGCAAAGAAGCTGGAATAAGGGTAGTGATGATCACAGGGGATAATGAGATCACTGCTAAGGCAATAGCAACTGAACTTGGAATCTTTTCTGAAAAGGATACAATCCTGACAGGAAAAGAACTGGACCAATTAAATGAGCAGGCTTTTGAGAAAATAATTAACAGCGTGAGTGTTTATGCAAGAGTTGCACCTGCCCACAAATTAAGAATTGTTCAAACTCTGCAGAAAGTGGGCCATATTGCTGCTATGACTGGTGACGGTGTAAATGATGCGCCTGCATTAAAAAAGGCTGATATTGGTATAGCTATGGGAAAATGCGGAACAGATGTTGCAAAAGAAGCCGCAGAGCTTGTGTTAAAAGATGATAATTTCACCACGATAGTAAATGCAGTTGAAGAAGGAAGAACTATTTATGAAAACATCAGAAAATTCATTTATTATCTGTTGGTTGGGAATTTTTCCGAGGTTTTGATTATTTTAATTGCTGTCATTGTTGGGGCCAGCCTGCCATTAACAGCTCTTATGATACTGTTCATAAATCTGGTTACAAGCGAGTTGCCTGCGCTTGGGCTGAGTTTTGAGAAACCTTCAGCAAAGATTATGAAGCAAAAGCCAAGGGAGCCAAAAGAAGGCATCCTGAGCGATTACCTGCTCTTTAAGATTGGAGAGCTGGTGCCTCTGATTGTTTTGGGAGCTATTGCGCTGTATATATGGGAGCTGGTAATGAAAGGAGCTGCGATTCCTAAAGCGCAGACAATTGCCTTTGCAACAATAATCTTTTTCGAGCTGTTCCATGCATTGAATGCCAAGAGCTGGGATGAATCAATCTTTACAAAAAACTTCTTTTCTAATATTTATGTGCTTGGAGGCATTACTCTTGCTGCTGTATTGACAATTATAGCCATATACCTTCCATTCCTTCAAGGCATATTTGGGACAGTCTCATTGGGCTTGTATGACTGGTTGCCTGTACTAATTGTTGCTTCAAGCGCCATATTCTTTATAGAGCTCCAAAAAACACTGCTTCAGGCTGAGCTGAAGGAACGGGAGAAGATGGAAATTCACCCGACAAGGGCAGGTTAAACAAATAGGATATAGAATGAAAGGCACAATTGAAATTGGCGCTAAGGGAATTATCTGCACTAAACTAGTCATTGGGGAAGATGTTCAGGAGGTAAAGGAATGGGCAGAGGCATTAAAGAAGTTAATTAAGAAGGAATATGAAAAAACTGGAAAAAAAGTTAGGGTTCTTACAGACCTTACCGAATGCGGATTAAGCAAGAATCTCCTAATGCAGACCGCAATTTCTGATATGGAAACGGAGGATGAGCCTTATGTTGAGAAGAGTGCTGCATATACACCTAACTTTGCTCTAAGGCAGCTTGCAAATATTATTGCAAAGATCAGCGGAAGAAAAAATTTCATCGTCTTCAAAACAAGAGAAGAGGCCTTAAAATGGCTGGAAGAAAGTGAGAAAGGCAAGAGCAGAGAGGAGATTATAAAAGAAACGGCTCATGAAGTCTATAGGCTTTTGAAGGCGTCTCCTAATAAGACACAAGAGAAGATTTTAGATTATATCTCCAGATTACACGATTACTCAAAGATGGAGAGTGATGAAGAGCTTCAGGCTTATACACTGCAGCAGGGAGCAGTCCTTGTTACTTA
Organism: Candidatus Woesearchaeota archaeon; assembly: GCA_019322805.1. Lineage (GTDB taxonomy): Archaea > Nanobdellota > Nanobdellia > Woesearchaeales > JAHWIC01 > JAHWIC01. The sequence goes on from JAHWIC010000042.1 coordinate 5,978, forward strand.
TTGTTACCTCAAAGAAAACCCTTCTATGCCAGAAGAAAAGGCAGTTAAGTATATCATAGAGAATTATTCTGATTTGTTAAGCAAATACTCTTCCGAAGAATAGGATGGTTGCCCACTAAAATGATTGTAACAAACCTGTTGTTTTTTTTAGGTGCATGCATTGTCCTAGTTGCTGGTGGAGGGCTGCTTGTCAAATCATTATCAAAGATTGCTTCTTTCCTAAAGATGAGTGAGTTTGTTGTCGGCTTTATAATAATGGGAATTGCAACAACTATTCCAGAATTGTTTGTTGGAATCGCATCAGCCTTAGGAAAAACGCCTTCCTTAAGCCTGGGAAATGTGATCGGCTCAAATATTGTCAATGTATCCCTGATTTTAGGCATAGTTGTTCTCCTTTCAAGAGGAATAGAGATTAAGAGCCCTACAATGAAATCTGATGCTCTTTATGCATTCTTTATTTCCATTGTACCAATTGTTTTGATGGGTATTGGAAGGAATCTATCAAGGATTGATGGGGTTATTCTGCTTGGGATATATATCATCTACACCTGGTGGCTTATTAGGGCAAGGAAGGAATTTAGAAAAGAGTTGGAGGAAAGAGTTAAAAGATGGGAGATTATTGGGTATACTGCTATCTTTGCTGCGTGCCTTCTTGCTTTATTCCTCAGTGCAAGGTTTGTTACGAAGTATGGTGAGTTATTAGCTATTGATTTTGGTATGCCCAATATCATGATTGGATTGTTCTTGGTTGCAATTGGGACATCACTGCCAGAGCTTGTATTTGGGGTAAGAGCAGCTACGATGAAGCATCCAACTATGGCTCTTGGTGATATCACAGGAGCTATTGTTTCTAACTCCACCCTGGTTTTAGGGGTCACCGCTTTAATCTGCCCAATAACTGCTCACTTCATGTCGTTCCTTGTTGGCGGCTCATTCATGATTGTTGCGTGCTTCTTGTTTGCAACATTTGTAGAAAGCGGGAACAGGCTTTACTGGAAAGAAGGAGTTGCAATGGTTTTATTGTACGTTCTGTTTATTGTTGTTGAGTTTTATATAAAGGCAATAGGATGAAAGAGATACGATCAGAATCTAAGTTTATCTGGAAGCTGATTCTTAATATTTTATTAACCCCAATAACTCTGCTACAAGTCATATTCAAGAAAAAGGAATCTAAAGACCTGTTTCAGCCTTTTACTGATATAGTCAAATTTATTTTTGAGCCTAAGTTTACAATAACAATAATTATTGTTAACATTGTGATTTTTATCTCAAGCGGTTTTTTCAGTGAAAAACTGTTATATTCCCTGATAAATTATCCTTCGCACTTGCTAAACTTAAGATTATACACCCTAGTTACTGCTGGCTTTCTTCATGCTAATATAACCCATCTTGTTGGGAATATGATTGGGCTCTTTATCTTTGGCAGGGTTGTTGAGAGAAAGCTTGATACCGGCAAAACAGCGTTAGTTTATTTTGGGGCTTTGATTATTTCAGGGCTGTTCTCATCACTAATCCACTTATTTCTCCTGCATGATAATATTGGTGGCTTAGGAGCGTCAGGTGCTTTAATGGGCTTGGTTGCAACAGCAGTTCTTCTGGATCCATTCTATTTTACTTATGAACTATTGATTCCTCTGCCAGTAATGGTTGTTGGCTGGCTGGCAATCTATGCAGATATTATTGGTATATTAAATCCTGTTGAAGACGGCATTGGGCATCTTGCGCATATTGGCGGGTTTATCTCAAT
>JAHWIC010000002.1 GCA_019322805.1 Candidatus Woesearchaeota archaeon
CAGATGAGGTATATGGTAATGCATTTGTCTCAAAAACAGGTGCTGATGTAACAACAACAGTAGCAGCTGGTGAGTCAGTTGTTATCCAGAGAATAAGCGTAGGAGCAACAAAGCTAGCTAGTGAAGTTAGCAATGTAAAAGCACAAAATGCCATCTTAGTAGGTGGTCCATGTGCTAATGCAGCAGCAGCTGATGCTTTGGGTAATCCAGCAGACTGTGCAGCGGGCTTTGAAGAAGGAAAAGGCCTGATCCAGCTTGTTGAGCATGCTAATGGCAATGTTGCAATGATTGTAGCTGGTTACTCTGCTGACGATACAAGAAATGCATGCACTGTTGTAGCTAACTACAAAGACTATGCATTAAGCGGTGCCAAGATGGAGGTTTCCAAGGTTGGTACTAGCTTGACAGTTGCTTCAGCAACGCAATAAGCCTAAAAGCTTATTTTTTCTTTTTTTTATTATATTCCTTAATTCTACACAAGAATTCCAACAAAGATATTGTGTTTTGTTCTAGTGATCTTAAGTTTTACCTGGCCTTGTTCATTGCAGTTTGGAACTGAAATAACCCTGTCGCAAGAAACAGCCAGCTTCTCGTTTTTCAGCCTTCCATCGCATACTATTCTTGCCTTGATTATATCTCCTTTTTCAAAGGGTTTAGGTAGGGGTTTTGTCTTTTTTAGGCCATACCAGCCTTCAAATATCAGTTTTATGCCATATTCTTTCTCCATCCCTTTGAGCTTCTTATAGAAAGTGTCCATAGGCAAGCCTTTAACAGGATTTCTGCCAAATTTATAAGGTAAAAAGTTCTGGATGCCTATTGGAGGGCAATTCTTACCAGCACCTATTTCTAAGGCAAATTTTGCTAATTTAGGCAGTTCTTCATCATTATATCCTGGAAGGTATAATGGAGCTATAATTAAATCTGTTTTTTTAGGTGCGTATCTTGCTATTTCAACTAATTTATCTAGATTATAAGCACAACCAGCCATTTTTTCAGCTATCTTTTGGTCTAAGGCGTTTAAAGATAGATTAAGCCTTGTCAATCCTGCTTCTGCTAGCTCATCAACAAGCTTTTTAGTCAATAAAGTACCATTTGTATCAATAGAAATAGTCTTAATTTGTTTAATTTTGGCTATATCAGCTACCAATTCCACTATTCTGGGGTAAAGTAGGGTCTCTCCTTGAGCGTTTATATGGCCTTCTAAGCCATTTACAGCCTTAAAATCAGCTAGTTTTTTGAGTTCATTCACTATGTAATCCTTTTCAACGACAAAATCAACCTGCCTCTTAGAGGATAAGCCTTCATCGACAGAGCAGTATATACAATTTAGATTGCATCCAGTTATAGGCTTTATCTCAATTATAGAGGTATTCCTGTCAATTAATCCAAAATAGTTTGTGCCTATTAAAGGAATTCCAGAATTTTGATGGATATAGATGCTTTTTCTGCTGTTTATCCTGTTTTTTAGGCTTTTTATATTGTTGAACAGCAAAAAATTGAACTTTTTAGAGGCTTTTTTTTCTGAAATATTTTTGAATTCTACTGAATTTTTGTTTATTTTGTAGTCTGCTATTTTCGATAATTCATTTTTTTCTATAAAAAAATAGAAATTTTTAAGCAGAGTGACTTCTATCTTATTGCCTGCTCCTTTGAATGAGAGATCTTTGAATTGTAATAATGCCATATAGAAACGTAAATAAACTACTCTTATAAATATTTACATAAAAGTTTAAATAAAGCACAAAAATACTCTTTATGGGGGAAATGGAAAATAACAAAGAAGTTAACATAACCTATGAAACCCTTTTTGAGATGTTAAGAAGGGAAAAGGATAAAGAAGAACTGCAAAAACTAAGTAATAGTTTCTTTAGTGATGTTATAACCTACCTAGAAGATAAGAAAAAAACATTCAGTGATGTAACGCTCGAGTCATTCAGAGATAAAAAAAAGCTTGAGGAAGAATTTGAGAATATCAGAAAAATATTGAAAGACCTCTATGAAAGACGTGAGAAAAAGATTGTTAATCTGGCCCTTAATATAAGCAGGACAAAGTCAAATTTAATTGACACTTCTGCTTTGTTAAATGAAGAAAAAGAATTATTTGACTCATTAATCCGGGCACTTGATAGTGGAAGAGAAAGTATTATTAACAATCTGCTTGAATCCAAGCTACCTAGTTTTGAGAAAGTAAAAAGTGAACTAAAAACAGCAGATGAAAAGAATAAGGAAGAGCCATTGAAAGAAGAAATCAAACCAGAAGAAGGAAAAACCACAAAGATGGTAAGGTTTGTAAATGCTGTTCCTAAGTTTGTAGGCAAAGAGCTTGAAGAGTACGGCCCTTTTGAAGAAGAGGATGTTGCAAGTCTGCCTAAGGAAATAGCTAATGTTCTTATAGAAAAAGGCAGGGTAGAAGAGATTGAGGAACGATAGAAGCCTATTTGGCTTTGTTACTAGAATAAATTTCTTCTAACTGTTCTTTTGCTTTGGTATAATTAGGATATATCTCTATGGCATTTTTATATTCTTCGATAGCTAAATCTACGTGGCCTTGTTCCTGGTAAGATAGCCCTAAATTATAATGAGCTTGCGCATAATTTGGGTCTAATTTTATGGCTTTTTCGTATTCTAGAATTGCATAAGAAAATTTACCCAAATAGGCATAGGCGATACCTAAGTTGTTATGAGCCTCAGCGAGTTCTGGGTTGATTTTTATGGCTTTTTTGTATTCTTCGATAGCCAGGTTTATTTTCCCTTTACTGTGGTAAGCAATACCTAAATTATTATGAGCATTAGCATGATTTGGGTTAATTGCTATGGCATTTTTATATTCTTCGATAGCTAGGTTTATATCTCCATTCTTGCGATAGGCATTACCAAGGTTATAATGTGCAGGAGTAAAATTTTGGTTTATTGCTAAAGCCTTCTTGTATTCTTCGATAGCTAGGTAAATTTTTCCTTGGTCATAGTAAGCCACGCCAAGATTATAATGAGCTTCAAAAAACCTAGGATTTATTTCTACAGCTCTTTTATATTCCTTAATAGCCAAATCTATTTTCCCAAAGTCATCGTAAATGAGGCCTAGATTGTTATGGGATGATATGCTTTCTGGAGAGGTTTCCACTGTTCTTAACCATAATGTTAGTTCGTCTTTCCAATCATTATTCCTAGCGATAGTTAATGCAGAATAAGTTGTTATCATAAAGATAGAGAGTGCAATCGATGCTATTTTTGTATATCTTGTAATTTGTTTATTATGTCTCAGATGGTAGAGGGAATAAATGATAGAAGAAAAAAGCAAACAAAAGCCAAAAGAAGGTATGTAAAGATACTTCTCTGCCAGTAGCATATACTGTGGGATTATATGTGAAACAGGAGCCAAGCCAATAAAAAACCAACCCATGCAAAATGAAACCAAGGGATATTCCTTAAAGCACTTTACTGCAACAATCAATAAGGCAGCTATTACTGCTATTGAAAATAGTATGTCAAAATTAAAGAGCGACTGTGCAAATAACGTCTCGTCTGAGATGTATACCCTAAAAGCAGATATACCTTTTGATATTGTATGGTCAACACTTAATTTTACTGGAAATATTGCCAATAAGATATATTTTACGAAAACCTTAGTCATGATAAGCATTGTTATATAGAAGCTGCCAGCGAGATAGCTTCCCCTTGGAGTAGTGTGTAGGATGAATACCCTTATGAGTAGATAGAACATCAAGATTATAAAGTAAGGAGAGTGTATCTTTAATTTTTCTGTTATGTTTTTTCTCTCAATTTTTCTGAAACAAATATCATATAAGACTATCAGCAAAGGAAGTGTTAGTGTGAGCTCGTAAGTAAAAAAGGCTAGTATCGCAAATGTTATTGAAGCTATATTTGCTTTAAAATTGTCCTTAGTGGACTGAGCCCTTAGGTATAAGTAAAAGGAAGCTAGAAAAAATATTATTCCAATGGTATCAAAGCTGGCAGTCATAAAAGTGACTGCTTCGACATGTATTGGATGAATGCCAAATATAAGTGCAGACATAAAGGCAATGATGTTTTTCTTTGTGATGTCTGCAACAACAAAATAAACTAGTATTGTACAGATTAAATGAACTAGGATTGACTGAAAATGGTATCCTGCCCTATTTAGACCCCATAGTTTGTAGCTTAATGCATAGAATAAGCCCCTTAGGGGTCTATAGACACCTTCATGTCTGGATGGTACGGCTCCCTTAAGCAAGAGGGGTATGTTTTTCAAACTTTTTGTTTCTTCCCAGTTTACAATAAAATCTTCATCATCCCACACAAATTGGTTCTGGAAGATGTTTATGTAAACTAGAGAAGTAAGAGTTATAATTATAAGTAAATGTAAGTGAGTTGTTTTAAGCGATATTTTCATTATTTTCTTTGGTCAGGTTTCTTTATATATAAATTTTAACGTGAATAAGAGGGAATGATGGAAAGGTTTTTAAATAGTCTACTGTTTCTGGACAACATGAAATTACCAAAAACAAAGAAGAGATACTGCCCTTACTGCAAGAAACATACAGAGCATAAGGTTGCACAAACAAAGAAGAGAAATCCTCGTAGTATGACCTACGGCTCAAAGATCAGGGCAAGGCTGAGGGGCAAAGCAAGAGGCAAAGGCAATAGAGGAAGATATTCAAAGCCAGCTATAAGCAAGTTTAAGATGACTGGGAAAAAAACGAGTAAAAAGGCTGATTTAAGGTTTACCTGCAATGTATGCAAAAAGACCTGGGTTCAAAGCAAAGGATTTAGAGCTAAAAAGGTAGAATTCAAATGAAAGTAAGAGAATCCACAAGCAAGTTCATAAAAGTAAGGTGCCCAAAGTGCAAAAATGAGCAGATAATATTTGGGAAATCAAGCACAAATGTCAGCTGCTTGGTTTGCGGTAAAGTGCTTGCTGAGCCAACTGGAGGCAAAAGCAAGGTAAAGGCAAGGATTTTAGAAGTTCTGGAATAAGTCAAAAAATGCTGTTGAAAAAGAAAGAGTTTCCTGAAGAAGATGAGATTGTAATGTGCACAGTCACTAAGATACATTTCCATTCTGTTTTTGTTAATCTGGATGAATATGGTAGAACAGGGCTTATCCATATCTCTGAGGTTTCTCCAGGAAGAATAAGAAACATAAGAGATTATGTTGTGGAAGGAAAGAAGGTAGTCTGCAAGGTTTTAAGGATTGATGAAGAAAAAGGGCACATTGATTTATCGTTGAGGAGGGTTAGTGAAGGCCAGAAAAGAAAAAAGGCAAATGAGATTAAACAAGAACAAAAGGCTGAGAAGATAATTGAGTTTGTTGCTAAAAACCTAAAGATTAATCCAGTACAGCTTTATAATCAACTATCCGAGAAGATTCTAAAAAAGTATCCCAGTATTTACCCTGCATTTGAAGAAAGTGTCAAGAATAATAAGCTTTTGAAGGAGCTGGACATTGCTGATAAGATAGCAAAACCATTAACCGAATCTATAAAACAAAGGATTAAGGAGGCAGAGGTGCAGATTGGAGGAGAGCTTACTCTTATTAGTTACGCTTCTAATGGCATTGAAATTATCAAAGAAGCATTAAAAAAAGCATCTGATGTCGACAAAAGCATAAGTATAAGCTATGAAGGCGGCGGAAAATACAAGATAATGGTTAAGGCCCCTGATTACAAAAAGGCTGAGAAGATGCTCGATGCTGCTACTAAGAATGCTCTAAAGTTTGTAAACAAACATGACAGCGAAGGAAGCTTTGTCAGGGCAGAATGAGACATATATTAAAGTGCATTGACTGCAAGACCTACACTATGAGGAAGAAATGTCCCAGCTGTGATAAAGGAACTGTATCATCAAAGCCGGCAAAGTTCAGCCCAAAAGATCCTTATGGTGATTATAGAAGAAAGGCAAAGAAGGAATCGCTAATAAAAGAGGGGTTATTATGAGCACGTGGAAGTTTGAGCAGGTTGGGACTAAACCAAAATTAAGGAATCCAATTCTTGTAGAGGGGTTGCCAGGCATTGGAAATGTTGGCAAGGTTGCTGTTGACTTTTTAATAGACGAGCTAAAGGCAAAGAAGATTTATGATATCAGTTCATATACATTTCCCCATTCTGTTTTTGTTAACGAAAAAAACCTTGTTGAGCTGCCTAAGATAGAGGTGTTTTACAAAAAGTTTGGAAATAAAAAGAATGACATATTATTCCTTGCAGGAGACATACAGCCTATTGATGAAGTAAGCTCATATGAGTTCTCTGACAAGATGCTTGACTTGCTTGAGAAATTCGGCGGGAAAGAGGTTATAACCCTCGGAGGAATTGGCTTATCTGATGTGCCTAAGCAGCCAAAGCTGTTTTGTACAGGGAATTCTAAACAGATAATTGAAAAATATAAGAATGGAGCTAATGAGAAGCTTTACGGTGTTGTTGGCCCTATTGTAGGCGTTACTGGATTGTTGGTAGGCATGGCTTCAAAAAGGAAGATGAATGCAATTGCATTCCTGGCTGAAACTTATGGCCATCCGATGTATCTGGGCATAAAAGGAGCAAGAGAGATACTTAAGATACTTAATAAGAACCTTAATCTTAAAATTAATATCAAAAAGCTCGACGAGGAAATCAAGGAAGTTGAGACAGAGATTGTTAAAAGAAGCGGTGAGCTGGCAAAGGTTGCCAAGCAGACTGCATTGAAGAAACTGCAGAGTAAAATCGGGAAGGAAACGAGTTATATTGGATAATCAATTTTAAAAGATATCATTATCAAAAATATCAATAGAAAGAAAATAATTCTGAGTTTTGCTTTCTTCCTTTGTTTAAAGCAAAACTCGTCTTATTCTATTTCTTAAAGAACCAGAATAAGATGAAAATTCCCTTATCCTAGTTGTGAAAGGAATTTTCGGAATTAATTGTTATTAAATGATGATTTAATGTTGATAAAAAGAAACAAGCGCACAACTAGTTGTGATTCCTGAAAGTGCGCCCAATGATTATTAATATCGATGAAAACAACTGCAAAATAACAAAATTTATATAAACCCTAAATCTAAAAATCCCTTATAAAAGAGGTTGATACTATGGACTATACTATCAAAAAGATAAAGGCAAGAGAGATACTTGATTCCAGAGGGAATCCTACTGTTGAGGCTGATATTCTTACAACATTTGGGATTGCCAGAGCTGCTGTTCCATCCGGTGCATCAACTGGTGTTCATGAGGCTCTTGAGCTTCGTGACGGCGGCAAAAGGTTTGGCGGGAAGGGTGTTCTTAAGGCTGTCGATAATGTGAATAAGGTTATTGCGAAGAAATTAGTTGGGGCTGATTGCAGAGAGCAGGAAAAAATAGACAAAATAATGCTGGAGCTCGACGGTACTGATAATAAATCAGGGCTTGGAGCAAATGCAATCCTTGCTGTTTCGATGGCTTGCTGCAAAGCTGGCGCTGTACTGCAGGATATTCCTTTGTATCAATGGCTCAAGGAGTTGAGCAAAAACAAGAAATATGTCATGCCTGTGCCTTGCATGAATGTTATTAATGGAGGTGTTCATGCTGGAAACAAGCTTGATGTGCAGGAATTCATGCTTTTTCCAGTAGGGGCAAAGTCGTTCAGCCAAGCGCTGCAGTTTGGAGCTGAGGTGTATCATACACTAAAATCAACTATAAAAAAGAAGTACGGCATTAACGCTGTTAATGTTGGGGATGAAGGTGGATTTGCGCCGCCAGTAGCTAAGATTGACGAGCCCATGGGGCTGCTTCTTGACGCTATTGACCGCGCAGGCCATAAAGGAAAAGTAGAGATCGGGATTGACGCTGCTGCCTCAGAATTTTTCAAAAATGGAAAGTATTTTCTTGAAGGAAAAAAGCTTTCTACTGCCCAATTAGCCTCAAGATATGAAGAACTTGTGAAGAAATATCCCTTAGTTAGTATTGAGGACCCTTTTTGTGAAGAGGATTTTGAAGATTTCGCATTATTGAATAAGAAGATCGGAAAAAAGGTGCAGATTGTTGGGGATGATCTGCTTGTTACCAACCCAAAGCGTGTTAAAAAAGCTATAGGAAATAAGGCATGCAATGCGCTTCTTCTAAAGGTTAACCAGATCGGAAGCATTACAGAAGCAATAGAAGCTGCAAGGCTTGCTCAAAGTGATGGCTGGGGTGTTATGGTAAGCCATCGCAGCGGAGAAACAGAGGACAGCTTTATTGCGGACCTTGTTGTTGGCTTGGGAACAGGTGAGATTAAGTCAGGAGCTCCTTGCAGGAGTGAGAGGCTTGCTAAATACAACCAATTATTGAGAATAGAAGAGGAACTTGGAAACCAAGCAAAGTATGCTGGAAAAAACTTCAGAAAACCATGAAACTGCATATCTATATCTTCAGGCACGGAGAAACCTACTGGAATAAAAATAAGATATTCTGCGGCTGGAGAGATTCAAAACTTACGCCTAACGGCGTTAAACAGGCCAGAGCTCTTGCAAAGCGATTAAAGGGTAAAAAATTTCAAGCAGCTTATTACACCCGGCTCACAAGATCTAAACAGACCTTAAAAGAGGTTCTTAAATATCATCCAGAATGCAAAAAGCTAATCAAAGATGACAGAATCATTGAAAGACGCTATGGAAGACTGCAGGGCAAAAAGCATGCTACAATTATCAGGAAAGTAGGGAAAAAACAGTATGATATATGGCATAGAAGCTATGCTGTCCCTCCACCAGGCGGCGAGAGTGTAAAGATGGTTGAAAAAAGGGTCTATCCATTTGTTAAAGACCTGATCAAGATGATGAAGAAAGAAAAGGTAAATGTAGCTGTATCTGCCCATAACAACTCAATGAGGCCTTTCAGGAAATATTTTGAGAAGCTAACAGTCAAGCAGATGATGAAGCTTGAGAACCCCTGGGATAATTATTTTGAGTATACTATAGAAGTATAAAAAATAACAAAATCTTTATATATCATATATCCAAAGTTTCTTTTGGGTGGTTTTACGTGCACAAAAAACTGTTTATACCTGGACCTGTGGAAGTTAAGGAAGATATTCTTAAGGCTATGAGTACGCCTATGATAGGTCATAGAACAGAGGAGTATAAGGAATTGATGGGCTTTCTGAAAGAACCTTTGCAGAAACTGATGTATACAAAGAATGATGTTCTTATATCAACTTCTTCAGGCTCTGGATTTATGGAAGGGGGGATAAGGAATTGTGTCAGTAAAAAGGTTCTTAACTGCGTTAATGGAGCTTTTTCAAAGAAATGGGCTGATATTGCTGTTGGTTGTGCAAAGCAAAATGAAGTGATAAAAGTAGACTGGGGCAAGGCAATAAAGCCGGATATGGTTGACGAAAAACTTGCTACCGGTGACTTTGATGCTATTTGTGTGACTCATAATGAAACATCAACTGGTGTAATGAACAATCTTGAAGAGCTCTCTGAGGTTATTAAGAAGTATCCTGATATCATCTGGATGGTTGATTGTGTTAGTTCTCTTGCCGGCGTTAAGATTGATGTTGATAAGCTTGGAATTGATATCTGCCTGGCAAGCTCTCAAAAAGCGCTCGCTTTGCCGCCTGGAATAGCAGTTGCAAGCATTAGTGAGAAGGCATATAAAAAAGCAGAAACTGTGGACGGCAGAGGATATTATTTTGATTTTCTTGGTTTGAAAAAGTCTTATGACAAAGATCAAACACCTTATACACCGTCGATAAGTCATTTGTATGCATTAAAGCTGCAGCTAGGGAATATAATGAAAGAAAGAATAGAGAATAGATTTGAGCGGCACAAGCAGATGGCAGAGCTTACCAGAAAATGGGCTAAGGATAATTTTGAGATGTTTTCTGAGGAAGGCTATCAGTCCAACACTGTTTCCTGCATAAAAAACACAAAAGGCATTGATTTTGATAAAGTTAAGGAAGAGATGGGGAAAAGGGGTTTTGGTATAGATGCAGGGTATAGGAAGTTAAATGCGAAATTAAAGGAAGAAGGAAAACCATTGACATTTAGAATAGCGCATATGGGAGATTTAAGCGTCGATGAGGTTAAGGAATTGTTAGATAATATTGACAGTGTAATAAAGGGGATGTAAAAATGAAGGTTCTATTAGCTGATAAGATATCCAAGGCTGCTGTTGATATCTTTGAAAAAGCTGGTATTGAGGTCGACAATAAACCCGGTTTAAGTGAAGATGAGCTTGCAGCCATTATATCAGAATATGATGCTATGGTTGTAAGAAGCGGCGTCAAAGTCACTGCTAAGATACTCGAAGCTGGAAAAAAGCTTAAGGTTGTTGGAAGAGCAGGAGTTGGAACAGATAATATAGATAAAGAAACTGCTGCAAAATTAGGTATTGCAGTAGAGAATACTCCTCTTGGTAATGTAAATGCAGCTGCTGAGCATACTTTAACTATGTTAATGATGCTTGCTAAGCATGTCATCCATGGCACTGAATCATTAAAGAAAGGGGAATGGGAACGGAAGAAATACAAAGGAATTGAATTAAAAGGAAAGACTCTCGGAATTGTAGGTATAGGGAATGTTGGCAAGAAGGTTGCAAAGGTTGCGCTTGCATTAGAGATGGATGTTATTGGTTATGATCCTTTTGTAGACGAGAAAACCTCAAAATCAATGGGAATCAAGAAGGTCGAGCTTGATAAATTGATAAAAGGTTCTGATTTTATAACAGTGCATGTGCCATTAAATGATAAAACCAAGGATATGATTGGAAAAAAGCAGTTTGCTCAAATGAAAGATAGTGTCAGAATCCTTAATGTAGCCAGGGGCGGAGTGATAAATGAGAAAGAGCTGCTTGATGCGCTTAATTCAGGCAAAGTAGCTGCTGCAGCAATTGACGTCTGGGAGCAAGAGCCGCCAACTCTAAGAGAGCTTGTTGAGTCGCCAAAGGTTATTGCAACTCCTCATTTAGGTGCATCGACTGCAGAAGCACAGGAGAATGTTGCTGTTGATGTTTCTAATCAGATAGTTGATGCTTTGAAGAAGGGGAAGATTGTTAATGTTGTGAATGGAGTCAAGGAACTGAGATAAAGATATTATGTTCATGTTAATGCAATGGCAACTGATCTTGCTCTTTTCTCAACTTCACTATTAAACTATCAGAAACATCAACCATATCATATGTAATTGGAGTATCTTTAGGAATTTTTTTCTTTACTGTTGCAAATCCTACTAATCCGATAGGCAATAGGCTTTCTTTTGCTGTTATATCTGCTCTTTCAACTACCCCGTAACAATCATATCCTCCTATTCCATCAAGTTTTTGTCCAGGTTTTAAGTCCCTCTTTGCAATAGCAACCGCATCAACATATCTTCCTTTAGGAGAAAGTGTAGGAATGTTAAATAAATCCACTTCTGCAATAGTGGATGGTGTTTCTATGCTGCATAAATGGTGGTCCCTAAAGAACAGATAATGAGGGCCTTCTCCTTTCTTTAGAAGTTTCATATCTGCCTTGAGCCTTGGATCTTCACTGCATGCAATTATGAAAACAGGACCGCCTTGATTTGGTTCGCATGTCCCTAATGTATACTCTATATGGCCCCCTTTAAGTGATTTTAAATTAACTAAATCATCGAATGTCTTAATCAAATCTTTTTTTAAAGTTCTTGGACCATACATCCCTCTCTTCAAAGGATGGTAACCAAAAGCATTTCCTACAACAGCTAATTCAAAGGATTGTTTTGTACCGTCTGTATAAGAGCATATCTTAAATGCATCCTGTCCTTTTGGAACAAAGGGTTTAACGCCTAAGGGTGTTTGATACATATCAAAAAATTCTTTACAGTTTCCAACAATCCTTGGCTCAAATCCCCAAGCAATAACCTCATTTAGCATTCTAGCTAAACATCCTGGTTGATCTCCATCTGAATTTGAATATACAATGCCTTTTTCAGCTGCAAGATTAGCTAGTCTTAACCCTATTGTTGCGTCCATCTCAGAATTTATAGTGACAAAATGAATTCCTGCTTCAATTGAGTCCAGGGCTGCTTTTGCACCAGCAAGAATATTTCCTGTAGCTTCGAAAATTACATCAATACCCTTTAGTTCCTTGATTAACTCAAAATCAGAAAAAGCAATATATTTTGCAGAATTTTGAGCAAGGCTTAGTTCTTTAGAATTATGAACTACTGCTATATCATTTTTATTTATACCCATTTCAAGAAAAGCTGCAACTGCCTTCTCAATAGTTCTATTAATCAGAACTTTAGGGAGCATACCTGGAATTCTATGTAATTCTTTTGCTACTCCGCTCCCATACCACCCGCAACCAACAATAGCAACATTGATTGGTTTTTCTCTTTCTTTTAATTTTTGAGTAATCAGTTTATACATTTTTAATTTTCTTTAAAGAAACTCTTTATGATTAACTGGTTTTGAAATATGTTCCAAGCCTCTATTGATATCATCATTTCTGCAAAAATATGGACAATCTTTGAAATCAATGTTTTCAAAAATCTCCCTTATTCTCGATGAATCCCAGATTTCTTTTAATGCACTTTTGTTTAAATCCCCCAATAGATATTTCTCTTTTTGCCTGTGGCTTAAGCATGCAAACACCCTAAAATCTGCAGTAACCACTGTGTTAAAAAACATTCCATAGCATTTACGATAGGGTCTTTTTTCTTTATCATCAAATCTTTTATATTTATGAATTGATGATATTACCTTAAAATTTCCATCTTCATAAAGCTCTTTTGCTTTTTTAAATTCTTTATCTACCTTGGTAAAATCTCCTGTAAAAGGCCTGATCTGGGCAAAATCAACTCCACATTCTTTACTTAACTTATAGAAATTAAGTATATCCGATTTTGTTAGCTCATTAGTCAAAAAGCCTGTACCAAAAGCAACATCTCTATTAAGTTCTTTTCTTAGCTTTGAGAACATTTTCATATTTTCAACCACTTTGAGAAATGCTTCCTCTTCCACTCCATGGGTTTTCTTATACATCTCTTTTGTTCCCGCATCAAGGCTTATCCTAAAATATGTGCAGCAATCAATTATTGCTCTTGCTTTAGCTTCATCAAGCGCAAAACCATTTGAATTAAGTCCTATTCTCAAGCCTTTGCTCTTGATGTAATAGAGGATTTTTATGAAATCCGGGTGCAAAAGCGGTTCTCCGCCGCCACTGATTATGATTGATTTTGCTTCAAAGACATCAGTAAGTTCATCTGCGAGTTTCTTTACCTGTCCAAATGTAAGGGAAATTTTTTTGTCTTTTGCACTGGTGCAATAGGGGCATTTATTGTCGCAAAGGTTTGTCAGATCAAGCTCAACTGAGATTAATGTTTTGTGTTTATTAAAAAAATAATCCTGCTTATCACTATACTTAAATATTTTCTCAAATGCATTGAATTTATTTATTTTCATTTTTACAGCTATTGGCCTATTACTTTAAGTTTAGGAATGGCTATTATGTATTTACCGCCATTTTCTTTATATTCTTTTGTCTTTTCAATTATTTCTCCAGCGAAATTCCATGCCAAGATCAATAGGTAATCTGGTTTTTCCTTATCAATCCATTCGCAAGGAACTATTGGGATTCTTGTCCCAGGATATAATTTTCCCTGTTTATCTTTTGTATCATCAACTATAAAATTTATATCTTCTTTATCCAGCCCACAATAATTAACAAACACATTACCTTTTGCTGCTGCACCATATCCAGCAACTTTTTTGCCCCCTGCCTTTATTTTAGTCAATTTCTTAATAAACCTTTCTTTGACAGATTTGGCTTTCTCTTCTAATTTTTTATAAGGTTTTATTGTATAGAGTTTTTCTTTCAGTTCAATCTCCAAAAATTTATCTATAATTTTTTGATTGGTTTTTATTCTTGTATTAGAATCTTTAATTGCAGTAATTCTTATGGTGCCGCCATGCATATCAAGCCCTGATAAATTGCATATCTTCATTTTATGCCTAAAAAAAAGTTTTATTAGAGGTTTAACTAAAAAATATGATAAATGCTCATGGTACATCGTATCAAATTCCTTATTTCTTATAAGCTCTCGCATATAAGGAACTTCTATGACAAAGATGCCATTATCTGATAAAACTTCATATACAGCAGACACAAAGCTGTGTATATCATCTACATGTGCTAGAACATTAGTCGCTGTAATGACGTCTACTTTGCCTAATTCTTTTAACACCTCTTTGGCAGCAGTCATATTCCAAAAAGAATTTATAGTTTTAATTCCTTGAGCATTTGCTATTTTAGATAAATTCTTAGCAGGTTCAACTCCTATCACATCATAACCCTGTGCTCTAAATTCTTTTAATAGGCATCCATCATTGCTTGCTATATCAAGACATTTTAGATTATTTTTATTCTTAAACAGGCTTTTTATATCTTTGGCCATCTGTGAAAAATGTTTTTGTAGGGTCTTTGATACAGATGAGTGATAGATATAATCTGAAAAAAGATGAGTTGGATTAACAACAACATTCAATTGTGAATTTGAACAATCATTACAGAACATAACTGCTAAAGGCATTTTATCTGCTTCTTTTTCTCCTGGAGCAACAAAAGAATTAACAAGCGGTATATTACCCAAATCAAAATACTTTATAAGATTCCTTGATCCGCATATTCTACATGTATCTCTGGATTTATATTTTGGTTTATTTTCCATTTGAATTAACCTAGTTAAGTGCGTATTGCCGAATCGTTCTATTTAGCCATATCAATTCATCAAAAAAATCAGTATATTTTTTAGCTATTTTGCTTATATCAAAGTTCTTAAGAACATATCTCCTACCAGCTTTACCTATTTTTTCCCGCAACTTTGGGTTTTCTATTAATTTTTTTAAATAATTATACCAATCTTCATCTGTATAAGCAAAATATCCTGTTTTGCCATGCTTGATTACTAATTTATCAGCTGCTGATGGAGTGCAAACAACAGGCAACCCAGCTGCCCTATAGGTATTTACCTTAGCTGATGGTTTATTTCTTTGCTGAAATTCATCGTCAAGGGGTTTGATAGTTACAGCTATATCTGAGCTTGCAAGCATTTTCTCCCAATCAGAAAGTTTCCATTCCACATACTTTATAATGCCTTCATCCTTAGATGGGGTATTGGTATGATAAATCATATTGATTTTGTGCTTAGTATTTTTAGATATCTTTTTAATGATCAGATTTAATTTATTCATAAATTTCATATTTACAGCAAAACCGTCCCAAAGAATATTAATTGGCCCTTCTTTTCTGTAATCCTCTTTATGTTGATGGTTAATGATTGGAACTTCTATTAGTCTAAAATTAGAATTATATTGTTGGATATCCTTTCCTTGAAGAGGATTCACTATTATTATCCCGTCCATTAATTTTATGAATGTAATCTCTTTATCTGGATTATCTTGAATATCGTAAATTAAGATTGTATTATTTTCTTTAAGTTGTTTAATTATTTTTTCACTTATATTGCAAAATTCTACCATAACAACAATATCAAATTTAGATAAGTCATCACCATCAAAAAAGATATCACATACATATTTTTTGCTGCGTTTATTAATACCATTTACTATAGGATCTATTCTCCATTTTCTGACATACATATTATTTTCTGCACTTAAAACTGGTCCAAAACCAACCCTTGTTTTATTTGAAAAGACATTTCTTAATTTAAGTTCTAAAAGCCAGCTTAGTCTAACCAACGAAAATTTAGGGTGAATTTTGTATAGCAATTGACGCAACATTTTAATTCATTCCAGCAAGCACCTCATAGAAGTTAGCCTAAGAGGAATTACCTTGCCCCCCCATAAACTTTGTGTTTGAGCAGACATTTAAATACTTTTCTCATGAAAAATTAAGAAATACATAACGACGCAGCACCTAAAATACCTGCGTCTTCACCTAATTTGCTTCTAATAACTTTAACATTCTTGACTAATGCTCTCTTTTTAATTGTAGTATTCATTTCTTTACTAAAGAACTTCCACGCTTTTGCTATATTTCCGCCAATAACGATTGCATCTGGGTCAAAGATATTAGCAAAGTTTGCAACAGCAACACCAAGATAAAAGCCAGTATCCTGCCAAAGCTTGAGTGCTTTCTTGTTTCTTTGCTCTGCTAGCTCAAAAAGCTCTCTTGGATTCTTAATGTATAACCCTTTTACTCGATTTAATATTCCCCGTATAGAAACATAATTCTCAACACAGCCGTTATTGCCGCACTTTGACTTTGGGCCATTAAAATTAATAGTTGTATGGCCTAGTTCAGCTGCGCTGCCTCTTCCATGATAGAGTTTTCCGTCGATAAGGATGCCAGAGCCAACACCTGTGCCAAGAGTTAAACCAATAACATTTTCTTTGTTTTTAGCAGCTCCATATTTGGTTTCAGCAAGAGTGAAACAGTTTGCGTCATTATCAACAAAAACAGGCTTTTTGAATTCTTTTTCTATTAATTTTTTGATATTCACATTCTTAAGAGGAAGATTCGGAGAATATTTTACAATTCCATTCTTTGCATCAATCATGCCGGGGACTCCTAAGCCAATGCCAGCGATATTTTTGCTTGGAAAGCTCTCAATAATATCAACAACCTTCCTTAGAACTGCTTTTTGACCTTTTTTTGGCTCAGTCTTTGTTTTTATCTTTGATATTATCTTTCCATTACTGACTACAGCAGCTCTGATGTTTGTTCCCCCTACATCAACACCAATTATATGTTTCATCTTTTTTAGCGTTTCTCTACGAACTTCATAAATTTAACCCACTGTTTCTGGAACTTGAAATATTTAGGCACGTTTTTCTTCGCAAAAGTGTTTGCTTCAGTTAAGAAGAGCCTGGCATTGTCAAGACTTTGGTGAAATTCCTCTTTATCTCCTTTTTTTAAGCATTCCTTTGCATAATTTAGGCTGGTGGATATAGCCTTAAACTCTAAATCATCCTTAAGGAAGAACTTAGGATAGTCATCAAGGGATTCCAGTTTAAAATTATAGTATTTCATCTTTTCTCTCTGATAGATAAACCTGAATGCATCCCTTCTTATCTTAAGCCAGTAAGGAACATACTCTTTAGGAGGCAAATGCCTTACTACCATTTTATTATCAAACATAAACTTATATCCAAAATGTTTTGCATTGAGCAATAGGTCCATATCTTCTCCTCTAGATATAAATGGGTCAAAAGGAACATTCTTATAAAGCCCTTTGTTAATTACCATATTGCCGCCTAAGGCCATACTAATCTCATGAAACCTTTTTTTAGACTCAATGTTGTTGAACAGCTTTCTCATGCGCCCTCTTTTCTGCCAATAGTCTTTCCACCTTGAGGGGTAATCTGGGGGCATGTAGGAACCATCCTTATCAATATAATAACCAGTCTTTGCAACAAGCGGCTTTCTGCCAAACTTTTTTCCAATGCCGTCTACAGCCAATTTAAAATAATCTTTCTCTTCTATAACCTCATCATCATCAAGGTGAATTAAGTTGTCTGCCCCCCACATAGCGCCAATGATAAAACCCAGGTTCCTTATGCTTCCATAGTCCTCCAGGTTAATCTCACTCCTGAATAAAGGGGGCATCCTGCTGTCTCTTAACAAGGATTTAACCTTTTTGTAGAATATGGTGTTAAAGAGATTGATATTCAATTCTGGGAATTTTTTTATGATCTCCCTGTTCTTTTTTATGACCTTTTTATAAATAGGTGTGGGGAATACGACAATATCCTCTCTTATTTTCAGTTTTCTTATACTTTCTAATAATCTTCCAAGAGTAGATTCCTTGTCTATCGGCGTCGGATGGTCAAAAATCTCACCTGTTCTTTTTGCTGGTAATGTCCAGTAGGTCGGTATAATGATCAGGTTTTTCATTTTATACTACCCTAGAAGTTCTCGTATTTAAACTTTTTTGATATAATAAGAATTAGCAGAACAAAGATTTAATAAAATCTTTTATTCTCTATTGCTATTTTTAAAGCAGTGATTTGTGCGGGTTCTTCTGAGATGACTATATCTTCAGGTGTGATTGCTGGCTCAAAGAGTCTAATCTGATTTTCAAGCCTAACTCTCACTATCTCATTTAAGATAACACTTCCTGTCAGACCAACGATAAATCTCTTATTATGCAAGCCAATATCCGTTGCTATGCGGCTTATATATGCTGCCATAGTCTTAGCTCCATCCAAGATTATTTTAAGAGCTGCTTTGTCGCCTTCTCTTGCTGCTATAAGAACATATTCTCCTAATTCAGGAATATCATTAACAGCCATGCCATGTGCTTGTGCAAGCACTACATTATGAGAAATATTAGGCCCGATCCTAAATCCTACTTCAAAGAAATGGTTAATATCTATAAGTATCTCTTCAAATGTTCTTCCTCCTTCCTTGTAAAGTCTGAATAGCTTGCCTTTATCAAAAGCTTTCTTAGTGATTCTTGCTAATATTGACTTTGGATTTGTCTTTATAGCTCTTGCACCATGGTATGCGAGAAATCTGCCAGATAAGTGAACATTCTCAATTGTATTCAGATTCTTAGAAGCTTCGTATGTAAAGCACACTGCTTCTTTTTTAGTAAGAGGATTATGGCCGTAGGCAATATGCCCTGTTCCACCAATTAATATTACTCCGGGTCTTCCTTTTGTTGCAGCATACCAAGAAACAACATGGTCTGGCAAGAAAATCGCGTCTTTTACATGTTTTGGCATGAATCTATAAGTATATTCTGTCATTAGTTCTTCGACTCTCCTATGAATCTCTTTACTTCTTATGACAATGCCAGCACCTATCCTCTCGAATTTTGCAGTCTTAAAGTTTATTCCTGCCTTCTCGCATGCTTGTTTGAGAGCTACTACAATGCTATCAAATGATCTTATAGCACCTACCCTGCCTGGGTCGCAAGGGCCTCCTCTTCCTATTCCAAGCACTTTTCCACCTGCTCTGCTTATTATTGCTACGGTTTTTGTGCCGCCACCATCAATTCCTGCATAGATACCTTCTCCTCTTGCAACTTTCTTTTCGTATTTTTTGAGGATCTTGCCAATATTTGCTTCTAGAATAATTATGTCTTTTAGAATAGCCTCTACTAATTCTGGTTGGGCACCCTTATTTCTCTTAATAACAGCTAAAGCTTCTGTGCATCTCTTAGATATTGCTTGTAAGTCTTTAACTAGTTGTTCCTCTTGTTTGTTTATATCCATGCTCTGCCTGATATAATTATAACCCATTATTTTCCTACCCAGAGTTCTAAATAGTCTAATTGCACGATTGTAATCAAAAGAATGTTTAATCTCTTCTTGAGCTTTTTTTGCTTCTTCTATACAAAAATAACAAAATCTAACAGCACTATCAA
The DNA here is from genome assembly GCA_019322805.1 of Candidatus Woesearchaeota archaeon. GTDB lineage: Archaea > Nanobdellota > Nanobdellia > Woesearchaeales > JAHWIC01 > JAHWIC01. Next base: position 19,282 of record JAHWIC010000002.1, read on the forward strand.
TATCCCTTGTCCTAAACTCAAATGGAGTTACATCCATATTATCACCTTCTTTATCCTTTAACAGATTAGTATTTATTTCTTTCTTGTTTATTCAAAGCTTTTCTGCAAAGCCTTTTGCTTCTTTTCTCCTTTTTAGCATCTCAGCAGCTAATGGTAAGTCTTCTGGTGCATCGTATCTAACGAGCCTAAATACATTAAATTCGTACATTGGTTTTCTTATATAGCGGGACATGAATTTAAATTCCCTCATCATTCTGCGCCTTTTTAAGAAGTTTAATGTTTCTTGTTCAAACATCTGCTTTAGGGCTATTTTCATAGCAACCGTTTGTTCAAGCAGTTCAATGAATTGTCCTCTTCTATCCGCTCTTTTGAACCTAGACCAGGTCCAGTCTTTTTCAGTCCAGCCTCTATTAACAGTCCTTATATCATGCATCATGCCTCTAATTTGTTCTTTAACAGGTATATCTGTTCTCACTATAAAATCTCTTCCAGCAGGATCATCCATTGGATACATATGGATTGTTTCTGTATCTACAAATACAAGCCTTTTTCCATTCCAGCAAAAGTTAGCAGGCTTGAAATCCAGCATCCAATGCGTATTATGGATAATTGCCCTGTATGCATTATGTAACATCTGTCTATATAATGCCCGAATAAAACGTCTATTGCTGCTTTCTCTAATTAGTAAAGCCGCATTTTTTCCGATATGTTCCTGGTTCAAAACAGCTTGGTAATAGCCGGTTGGTCTTGCACCAGAAGGAGTCTTCTCCCACTGCTCAATTACATAGAGATCATTGTGGTCTGGAACACTCACTCCTGCTTCTTTTAGAAAAGCATAAAATCTCTTATTATTCTCTAGCCTTTTCTTAGCTTGTTCATAGCTCCATTTCCTACCCATTGTAAGCATTCCATACTTCTTAACAACTCTTATCCTTCCATCAATCCATGTCCAGGAGAATACTGTGCTTGCTCTACCTTTGCCTACTTTCTCTATCTTAACCCTTTCTTTTAGCGGCATCACTTGATTATAAATCTCTACTATGAGTTCTCTTTCTCCTTTAAAACCACTTAATCCATTATCAAAAAGGAGTTCTCCTTCTTGTCTTACGAGCCCCAGTAAAGGCTGTACTTCCTCTCTTTTGAATGCTGATTCAAAGGATTTATGCTCTTTAAACCATACTATCTCTTTAGCAACCACTGCAGCTAAAGCTCTTCTTACGCTAAATAATTCATTTATGTGTCCTTTTATTGACTCAGCTAAAGCTCTTTCTCCAACATCCTTCCTCTCAATATCACTTAACTCAGCAATCATCTCTCTATCTTTCCTGGAGTCTCTCTCATCAACCAAAAATTCAAATTTATCAACTGATGTGAATATGCCTTTCATACGTTCAAAGATAGCTTCTGCTTTAGAAAGGTTCCTTCTGCTGCCAATCCTGCCAACAAAATCTCTCAAGAACTTTAACTTCCTTTGGTAAAAAGCAATAAACTCTTTTAGGTCCCTAAGCTCAGTTCCTACTTGCTTACTAATTCTTTCTATATCCTTTATCTGCCTATCAGCCAATAAACTAGCAAACATCTTAATATCATCCTGGGTATAATTATTATTTAAACCTTTCTAACAAATTTCTTCACTAATATCAAACAAAAAGCAAAATTTATATATCAATTAACCGAGAGAAGACTATAAGATGAAAAAGAGGGAACTCAAGGACTTAAACGGACAGTGGCTGTACTGCAAGACTAACTCGAGAAGAAAGTCTGACTGGAAGCCAATTAAGGTTCCTTCTAACTGGTATCTGCAGGGCTTAGACCACCATGGAAGGCTGTACTATAAAAGATATTTCTTAATGGATAAGCTGAAGAAGGATAAAGCAGCATACATAAGGTTTCATGGTATTGATTATATTGCTGATATCTGGCTTAATGATGAGTATATCGGCCATCATGAGGGCTATTTCCAGAGATTTGGATATAATATAACCCAATCTTTGAGGAGGAAGAATGAGCTTGTCGTAAGAGTAAACTCTCCAAAAGAATCTCCAAATGAATGGCCTGATAAGAAAAAGATAATCAAAGGCATATTTAGCCTGCATGACACAAGACCTGGCGGATGGGATCCAAAGCACGGGCAGGATAAAAATACAGGCGGAATCTGGAATAAAGTAGAGATAATTATTACAAGCAATATAGCAAGGATAAGGAGAGCGTATCTGTCAACAGTAAGTGCAAGCAAAAAAAGAGCAAACATAAATTGCGAAGTAAGGTTCTTCTCAAAAAATGAAGTAGAGTTTCAATTAAAGACTGTCTTTAAGCCGTTGAATTTCAAAGGGCGTGACATCAATTTTCCCCTGCAAACCATCAAGCAAAAAAGGGGATTCCATGTAACCTCTTTTAATCTTGAACTTAAGAATCCAAAACTTTGGTGGACTTGGGACCAGGGGTTTCCTTACATGTATAAGATTGAATTCCATGTTATCCATGAGGGAAGGGTAATTGATGTCTTAGAGAGAAAGTTTGGCATAAGAACATTCCAGGTAGACAAGCAGGAGCAATGGTGGCTTAACAATAAGAGGGTTTTTCCAAGAGGAGTAAATTTCATACCAGAGCAATGGCTTTCCCAATATGAGTATGACCAGATAGAAAGGGACATCGCTTTGTTAAAGAAAGCAAATGTAAATGCTATAAGGATCCATGGACATATAAACAGGAGGGGGCTTTATGAAGCATGTGATAAAGAAGGAATCCTGATATACCAGGACTTTCCGTTACAATGGGGGTACAGCAATACCCATAGCTTCATAAAAAGGGCCAGCAAGCAGGCAAAAGAGATGGTTCATCATCTGTATAATCACCCATCAATAGTCGTATGGTGCTGCCATAATGAGCCGTATCATACAACATCAAAGCTGGACAAGTCGGTCCATAGAGCTGTTGCACGAATGGACCATACAAGGCATGTTGTAGCAGGCTCTTTACTAACAGAGCATGCGTACCCTGGCTGGTATTATGGGCACTACAAGGAATTCTCAGGCATACCTGCCGGCCCATTAGTAACTGAATTTGGTGCACAGGCACTGCCTAACGTGGAATCATTAAGAAAATTCATACCCAAGGAGGATTTATGGCCTCCAAACTGGAATCACTGGTCCTACCATAACTTCAGATTCGAGCAGACATTTGAGGTTGCGAAGATAAAAAAGGGAAGAAGCCTTGCACAGTTTGTAAGAAACAGCCAGGATTATCAGGAAGAGCTCCTTAAATATGCAATAGAGACTATGCGAAGAGAAAAAGGGCGAAGAGTTACCGGCTTGTTTCAATTCATGTTCGTTGATTGCTGGCCGTCTATTTCCTGGTCTGTTGTTGATTATTACAGGCAGCCAAAAAAAGCATTCTATGCGCTACAGGCATCTTATGAGCCAATCCTAGTATCAATAAGGATAAAAAGGAGGCCATTAGCTACATTCACATACAGGAATGATGTTGGCTGGACATATGTCTTATGGGACCCAAGGCAGGTTATCTGGATAACAAATGACACTTACAACAAATACAAGAATGCAAAGCTTGTCCTAAAGGTTGAAGATGAGAGCGGAAAAGGATACATTAGAAAAGTAATCAGCACAAACATACCAAGATATTCTTCTGCGCCAGTATTAACACCTATAAGATTCAAACCAGTATTAAAGATAAAAGGAATTTTAGAGCCAGGAAGGTACATATTAAGGATGGGTATCTGGTACAGAAGAAAGAAGATATCTAAAAACTATGAATATTTCAGAATAACAAAGAGGCAGGAGATATAATGAGGAAATATAAAAAATGAAAGAACAGATAATAACCATACCAACATACTGGACGAGGAGGGATGGTGTAAAAAAAGTAGGCGACACTTATTTTGATCATCCTACACCTTTGAATGGAGAGCAGACACTTACAAGAATGCTAGACAGCCTTAAAGAGGCATGGGGAAATTTTAAGGTCGTTGTTCTAACTGCAACTGTGGATTATAGTGACCAAAAGCTTTACGAGCAGGTTGAAAAAAAAGTAAATTCCCTCATTAAACCTTACAAGAAGCATTTCCCAATAATGCAGTTTGTAAAGTCTGATGTGAAGTTCTTGAAGGAAAGGATGAAGAAATACGGCATGGAAGACATGATAACACAAATCAATCTTGCTTGTTATCCTACAATAAGGAACTGCCAGCTTATTGTTACAAACGGCCTGGGTGCTGATGTAATGCTCGGCCTGGATGATGATGAGGTTGTTATGCGTGACCATGTTAAAAAGGCAACTGAGTTTATAGGAAAAGAGCATAAAGGTCAGAAAATTTACGGAATAGGCGGTTATTACAAAGATAAAAAAGGGGACCACATCATGAGGGATCTCAAAAAACCTCCAATTGATAATGTTTTCTATAGGAAGAGATGGATAAAGAATAATGGGTTCATAGTCATAGATAAGAAAAAAGGCCGCGTGCATAAATCAAATTTCGTGTTTGGCGGAAATATGGTCATGCACAGGAAGATGTTCATGAATGTTGCTTATGACCTGGGGATAACAAGAGGAGAGAATATGGATTATCTTATTAATGCAAAGATGCACGGCTTAAACTTCTATTTTGACAAGGAACTTTATGTCATACACATGCCCCCTGAAAAATGGCATAAAAAGGTGAAAGCATTCCTAAAAACTGGTGCTTTTAGTATGGAAAGCTATTACAGGCTTGAGCAGGACATGCTGAGATTCATTTATGAACGCGAGAAAATCAGAGAGTGCAATGACCATCACCCAGAGCTAAAAAAAGTCAGTATTGACGGATTAAGACCTTACCCAGGAGATTTCTTTGAAGAAAAGGTTATCAATGATGCTGTATACGCATTGAAGTATATGTACCCAGAACAAACAAAAAAACTTAAGGTTAATGCTGAAGTGCAGGTTAACCGTGCCTTGGAAAGATCTAGAAAATTAGCACCCAATTATTTCCTGTTTAATGAAAAGTGGATAAAATTGATGAAGTTCATTGAGAAGGACAAAGCATTCAGGAAATACCTTAACAGCAGATGGCTATAAATGCCTTAGAACAGCCTCTTTAAAACCTTCAGGACCTATCTTATTTATTCTTATTACATCCTTATGCCTGAAGCTGTAGTCTCCTTTATAATTCTTAACCTGATAGCCGTAATCAACATTCTTTAGCATTGGCAGATCATTCATCCCGTCACCAACACCAATTGCTGTAATCTTTCCAAATTTCTTTTTAAACAGTTTCTTCAGGGTATTGACTGCTTTTCCTTTATCGTTCTTTCCCATTATATAATGATATCTGCCGCCTTTGGTATAATTAAGCCTGTATTTCTTAATCAATTTCTTTATTTTGTTTATATCCCCTTTAAACAACAAAAATGGTTCTGTGAATTCGCGTTTTTTTGCTAATCTTGCTTTCTGCAGTGATATTCCAGCATTCTCTGACAGCTCTTTTAAAGTCAAATCTCCAAAGCCTTTTATCTCGTAACCTGTTTCTTTCTTTATTTTATTCAGGACTTTTCTTAATTCTCCATATTTGGTGCCAAATTGCAGTATCTCGCAGCCTCGCTTTATATAATCAGATTTAAGGCCCTTAAAATAACCTTTAGGAACAAAGATAGCAGCACCATTCTCAGAAATAAAAGGGTGTTTTACTTTTATTTTCTTATAGTATATATCCATTTCATGGCTTACTCGACTGCTGCAAAACACCAAAGGAACCCTGTTTTTCACTATTTTACGTACAGCCGGCATTGCCTTACTGTAAGAATATGTGCTATGGTCAAGGAATGTTCCATCCATATCTGAAAAGATGACAAGACTAGCCATAGTCATATATCTCTTCCCTGAATTTCTTAAGTTGTTCGTTTTGGTATCGTAAGAACTCGTTAAAACCCTTTTTTGTAAACTTCTGAAATGGCGCTAACTTAAATGGCGTGGTCTCATATTCTATCTTTCTTTTTAGAAGGGATTCCTTTATCTCTTTATCTGAATATATTTCATTTAAAATTTTCTGGATTACCTTCTTCCTTTGACGCTCAAACCGCTCATTTGACATTGATTTAGTACCAAATAAGTAACCTTGAGTAGAATATCTTACCTGAAGCAGTTTTGCAAATTCCTGGATTCTTGGTTCTAAAAACCTAAAATCAGAATTTAAGAGATCCAAGAAATGTTTGAGGAATTCTTCCTTGGGCATATCAAAAGGGAGTGCATCTGACTCAATTGCCAAGTAAATGTAAGCCCTCAACATATTTTCATTTCTCCTCCTCATTGTCCTGGTAGGGGACTCAGCAACCTTGATATCATTATGGAATATCAGACCCCACTCATTAGCGTTGTACAGATGCTCCATCTTATTGGGGGATCTGCACAAAAACCCTCCAATAAGGCCGTATCGCTGCAGGCGGTAGTTTAATTCAGTATGTTCACCATACCAGCCCCGAGTCTGATTGAATATGCCATTTCCAGGATGCTCTTTTTGCAGTTTTTCGAGAACCTTTGTAAAATGCAGCTGAAGATTACCATGGACATGGCCGTATAAAACATAAGCATTTTCATACTTTTCCCCTCTAAACGGCGTATACCTCCTTGGTTTCTCTACTTCTAAAAAATTAAATAATTTGGCAGCAAGTTCTTTCTTAGCCACGATTGTATCAACAAGAGCATTTGCTTCTGCCAGTCTTTTAGTCTTGGGCAGCCTAGAAACCTCAAATGTTGGATACCCAACAAAAGCAGCATACTGCAGCCCCTGCTCCAAGAAGTCAAATAGCTCCTTTGGTTTATAGATAACAATATCATCATCAATCATATAGGTGAGCCTTGTTCCCTTAACTATATTCTGGATTGAACGCATAAGGCCTACATTTCTTCCGCTTGGTATCGTCTTTTCAGGATTGTAAACAACCTGGTACGGCAGGCTGCCCAAGTTATATTTCTCAAATACCTTTTTAACAAAGGACTCTGATTCCTGGTTTTTTTCAGTATTGCAGACAAGGATTATATTGTATTTTTTTCTGTCTAAATCGCCCAGGCATGTAAGAAATGTTCCAATCTGTCTTTCCCTGGAGGGTATGGTCAGGACTATGATATCCCTTTTAACTCCCTCTTTTATTTTCAGCTTAAGCATATAAACCCCCAAGAATAAATGGTTCAGGACAGTATTTAAAGGTTATTGTTTTTGGGGCGGAATAGCGAGGGGGCTATTTCTTGAGAATAACCCCAATATCTGCCACATTAGAGCCAGTTAATCCTGTAATAATAAGGTCCCTTGTTCTCTTAAAGAAGTGATAAGAATCATTATTTTCCAGATATTCTTTATAGTTCAGCCTCAGCTTTATAGCTCCGCCAAGAGATTTATTGTCAATTATTGCTCCAGCAGCGTCAGTTGGTCCGTCCCTGCCGTCAGAACCAATAGAAACAAGCGCAGCATTCTTTAATTTTGATATTTCCTCAATTGCTCCCAGGCAAAGCTCCTGGTTTCTGCCGCCTTTTCCTTTGCCTTTGACAGCAACTGTTGTTTCGCCAGCAAAAAGAAGTGCAATATTTTTTTTATTTTGGATTTTTTTAATGAATTTTTTCCCAATGATTTTAGCTTCTCCTTTCAGTTTATTAGTGATTATTACCGGCTTCAAACCTAATGACAGCGCCTTCTGTTTCATTGCTCCAAGCGCAACTTGATTGTTTAACAATAAGATATTATCAACATTCTTCAAACTCTTGTCGACTGTTGGTCCTGATGCAATTGTGCTTAAGTCATCTCCAACAACGTCTGAGAAAATCAATGAAATAATTCTTGCTTTTGTCAGCTTTGCTAATTTTCCCCCTTTAACAAGAGATAATTTTTTTCTTATTTTGTTTAATGCTCCGATGTCGATTCCTGATGCAAAGTGCTTGTTTATTATTTTCATGTATTGCTTGAATGGAATTTTAGGATAGCAAAGTAAAGCTGAACCCCCTCCTGAAACCAAGCAGATCACTAAATCATTTTTATTGAGATTTTTAATTAAATTGACAATTTTCTTGGCTCCATCAACATTCCTTTTGGAAGGCATTGGATGCGTTCCTTTTATCACCTTTATTTTTTTCAGTTTAATTTTCTTTGTTGATATTACAATTCCAGAGTCTACTATATTCCCCAATATTTTCTCCAATTCTTTCGCCATTAAAGAAGAAGCTTTTCCAAAACCGATAACAATTATTTTCTTATATTTTTTTAAATCTATTTTTTTAATTGCCTTTTTATAATTTTTAATAAACAGAGCCTCTTTTCTTAATGTTATATTTTCACCCATTATCTTTTCAGTCTTGAGAGCATTAAGACCAGCATCGATAATCTGCAATGCTTTAACCCGAGAATCAGAATTTTTTATCAACCGCCTGTAATTCTTAATAATCATTCTATTTTTTCTCTTCACCAACGCTGAATTTTTTTATAAACAGTTTCCCTTTATTCGCCTTAACAGAAAACTCGTCCTTTTCAGCAAACTTGGTTATATTTGTTATGACTTCCGGCAAAAGGATCCTGTTTCCCCTAAAATCAAGATTTGTTATGATTTCTTTTGAAGGCTCTGCCCCTATTTCTTTCAGTATATCCTTTGTCGTTTCTTCTTTTCCAGACTCGTGAGATTCCTTTGCTTTCATATATAAGAATTTAGCAATCTTATCTGCAACATTTATCTTTGTTGCTTGGGTAATGCCCTGCAAGCCAGGTGACAGGTTTATCTCTATAACAGTAGGGCCTTTCACACTTTCTAATATATCAACAGCGCAGATATCTGCTTCTATTGCCTCAGCAGCCCTGATTGCCAGTTTCTTTGTATGGGCATCAAGCTCGTAGGGTTCACCAGTGCCGCCTGCATGTATATTTGCGCGCTTTTCGCCAAACTCTGCTTTGCGCTTCATAGCTGCCACAACCTTATCGCCAACAACTATGGCTCTTACATCTATGCCAGCGCTCTCTACATATTCCTGGATTATGAACGGCTGCCTTAAAGCAGCTAAAGCATCAAGCATAGAGGCTGCAGATGAGTATGAATCTGCAAACATAACCCCCTTACCATGAGAGCCGTGAGGAAATTTCATAACAATCGGATAATTCACCTTCTTAAGAATTTTCTTTGCCGCCTCTATAGTTGCAGCTATATAAGTAGTTGGCATTGGTATCTTATGCTGCTGAATATCTAATTGAGTCAACAGCTTATCATGGCCTACTGTGAATGCAACCGGCTTTATCGGCATGTATGTTTTGCCGTACAAAGCAGTTGCTATGGATCTAAGCAAAGGCTCATACCTAAAAGACCCCTTCAGGTATATGCAGTCATATGTATCAAATGGCTTGCCTTCGTAAAGAACTTCAAGAGACTCACTGCCTAGGTTCACTTCAATGTTTTTTAGGTCTATATCATCAACTACCTTAAAGTATTTCTCCATCTCTTTGACTATCATCAAAGAGCTTTTGCTTCTTAATGATATTACTGCTGCTTTCATTTTTTCTATAATTCCTCTATATATCCAAAAATTAAAGCTACGAACGATAGTGTCTCAAGCTTTGCTTGAGATAACGAATGCAGTGAGTGTGAGTATGCTTTCATTTTAGCGTTTTGAAGGGTCTATTAAAAATCCTTCCTTTAGTATATTTTGGCCAATCAAGCATCTGTATTTCATATGGCTCCTGTCAGCCAGGGTAAACTCTCCTTTTAGCTTTTTGTCAGCTAATTTCACTTCAGCATTTATAACCGGCCTTAGTTTGTTGCCATGGGCTGATTTAACTAATTTTGACTTGATTACAGGCCCAAGCTTTAGTTTAGCAGCTAATTTTACATCCATTGAGCTTTTTGTAGCTCCTGTATCAATACGCGCCATGACACTCCTGCGCTTCTTTTTGCCGTATATTGTAACCTTCTCGCTAAGCCCGATTATTGTCTTATCCTTGTGTTCCATAGCTAAAACCTGAGCGTATTTTGGTTTATAAAGGTTTCCACCAAGTTAAATAAAGTTTTATTCCCATAAAAAGAAAAAAATCCACCCACTCACGGCAGCCGTCGCCACTACGTGGCTCGCTCGCCAGCCAGCGAAATGTGAGCGAGTTCGCGAGCTCACTCGCAGGTCGCTGGCGCGTCCCCAGGATTTGCAAAGTGAGGCTTGCTCGCTTTGCTCGCAAGCCATTCGCCGGCGCCGTGGATGGATTTTTTCTTATGCCCTATACTACCAACTTTTCACCATCAACATAAATAGATGGGTTTCTAAATATCTGGTCAAGGTGGATTATTGCGTAGATTGTTCCGCCAAACCAGTAATTTGAGCCTAATGCAAAGTGGGCAGTACCAAGGACCTTCTCATCAATAATGGTTGCTCCAACAATCCTTGCATTTGGATTAAGGCCGATACCAAACTCTCCAACACGTCTAATGCCCCAGGGGTGCTTTGCTTTTGCCTCTGCCCAGTCCAAGGTTAATTTTAATGCGTCAGCTTCCTTGTCCCCGTCTATCTCAACAACCTTGCCTTTTTCTACTATTAAAGTGATGGGGTGTTTTACCAGCGTAGAGCCTTCTTTATGTGACGACGAGGCATCTATGACCATTTTTCCAGATACATATTTCTTCCCATAAGGAGGGATATAAACTTCCCCAGCTGGTATGTTGCCACCTGTAGCTGGTTTTTTGTAATCACCATCATTCTTTACAGCCTTCTTACTTTTAATATTCATATAGAAGTCTGTTCCCTTCGGAGATGTTACATGCAGTTCCTTGCCATCATCAAGTATTTGTTTTATTTGTTCTGATCTTTCCTGCAGAGCCTTATAATCAATATTGATGGAGTTTGCTACTAGAGAAAATCTATCATTAGTCAGCCTGCCTATTTTCGGGGTTGATACAAACCTATGGCCGTGAGATTTCACAAATTTTCTATAACTTTTTCCAAGGTCTTTTATTGAACCAAGCCTGTTTGAGAGGTTGAGAATTATTATGTTGCCTTCTTTCAAATTCTCCAAAGAATCTATAATATTTTCGTCTGCATCGTCACCTTTGGTTTTAGGCTTTTGTATTATCAAATTTGCATTTAAACCAAGTTCTCTTGCAGCAACATAATAGCTAGTTGCCATTAATGCAGCAATGCGCCTGCCTTCATAGCCTTCATCACCTACAATAAGAACCTCTTCTTTCTTTGCATTAAGGCATTCTGTTAACACCCTTTTGAAAATATGTGAATGAGATTTAGCAGAATCTATCAGATTGTATTTTTCCAATAATTTTAGTGTTGTTCTTGGATGCAAAAAATCACCTTTACATTCAATTTTGAACAGTAGTTTTTATATTTTGTGGAATGAAAAGCTTTTTATTGAATATATAATGAACAGGGTACTATGGAACTAAAAGGCATAAAAGGTAAGATACCAGCAGAATTATACAATATATTAGGGAAGGACATCAAAGAACTCAGGTCATGCCAGGTAAAGGCTATTAAAACGGGGTTGTTGGAACGAGAGAACCTCCTGGTTTGCACTCCTACAGCTTCTGGAAAAACATTGATTGCTGAGTTGGCTGCTATAAGCTCTATACTGAAAGGCTCTGGAAAGGCTGTTTATATAGTTCCATTAAAGGCTCTTGCAAACGAGAAGTTCAGTGACTTTAAGAAAAGGTACGGCAACCTTATTAGGGTTGCTTTATCCATAGGAGATATTGATTCTGCTGATCCTTACCTTGCTGATTATGACTTAATCATCACAACCTCTGAAAAGCTTGACAGCCTTACAAGACATCATGCGCCATGGCTGAGCAGGATTGGAACTGTGATAGTAGATGAGATACACCTAATGAATGATCCTGGAAGAGGACCTACTCTTGAGATATTAATAACGATACTAAAGCAGCTATTAAAGCATGTACAAATTATTGGGTTATCAGCTACAATAGGAAATCCTGAGGAATTAGCTGAATGGCTGGATGCCAGGCTGGTTATAGATAATTGGAGGCCAGTAAAGCTGCATAAGGGCATTTGTATGAGAGATGAAATTGAGTTCTATTAATCAATTTAAAAAATTCAATAAAAAATAATCAATAGAAAAATAAATAATTCTGATTTTTGCTTTCTTCTCTTGTTTAAAGCAAAAATCATCTGCTCCTGTTTCTCAAAGAACCACTTAAGATGAAAATTCCCTTATTCTAGTTGTGAAAGGAATTTTCAGAATGATTAATTGTTATTAAATAAAAAATAGAGAATATCAACTGAAAAAATGTACAACTAATTCTAAAAGCTGAAAGTAAACCTAATGATAATAAACCAATGACAACCAACTAAGCTTCTAAACCAAGATTTTGGAGCACAATCTCAGAATCAAATTCTTTTAAGTCTTTGTATTCCTGACCAACACCAATATATATTATTGGCTTTTTTGTGACATAACTTACAGAAACAGCTGCTCCTCCTTTCTCATCAACATCTGCTTTTGAAAGGATTATTGCATCTATGCCGACTGCTTCATCAAATCTTTTGGCCTGCTCAACACAATCATTGCCAGTAATACTCTCTCCTACAAATATCTTTAAGTCAGGCTTGGCAACCCTAACTATCTTGCTCATTTCATCCATCAGGTTTGAGTTAGCATGCATCCTTCCCGCAGTATCAATCAGAACAACATCTATGTTTTTTGATTCAGCATGCTTTATTGCGTCAAAGGCAACTGCTGCAGGGTCTGAGCCGTAATCATGCTTTATCAGTTTAACTCCAAGTTTATCAGCGTGAATCTGTAATTGGTCAATTGCAGCTGCCCTGAATGTGTCAGCAGCAGCAAGAACAACCTTCTTGTTATTGTTAAGAAGCATCTTGGCAATTTTGGCTATTGTTGTTGTTTTTCCAGAGCCATTAATACCAACAAAGCAGACAACAAATGGCTTCTTTTGCTTTATTTTGTCGAGTAAGTTAAAAGGTTTAGCTTCAAATAAATCCCCTATGCTTTTTTTCAAGGATTGTTCTATTGTTTTCTCTATCTTAGAACGCCTTATCGGTTTTTCAACAAGCTCTTGCTTAAGGTCTTCCTTGATTTTTCCTATGACCTCTGTTGCAACATTATTCTCAAGCAAAGCAACCTCAAGATTCCAGAATAATTCCTCAAACTGCTTTTCATTTATTTTCTTTGTTACTACCTTTTCTTTTATTTTTCCGAAAAAGCCTTTTTTCTCCTCTGCTTCTTCCTCAATCTCTTTTTTAATTTCTCCTTTTTTTTCTACTAATTTTTCAACCTTGGGTTTAGGCCTTTTTTCTTCAATCTTTTCTTCTTTCTCTTCTACTTTTTCAACTTTTACTTCTCCTTTTTTTGGCTTCTCCTCAAGTATGATTTCCTCCTTCTTAACTTCAGGTTTAGGCTCGACCCTAACTACCTCTTCCTTACCTTCTTCCTTAACCTTCTTAGAAATCTTGGAGATGGTGCTTCTTAATTTATCCTTTAAGAATTTAAACATCTTGACTCATCTAATTATTCAGATTGCTCAACAAGCTTTTGAAGCTCTTTCTCAATTGACTCTGCTGCTACCGCAACTTTCTGAAGCTGTTCAAGCATCTGCTTCTGTAACTTTTTGACTTCGGCTGTCTGCTTTTCTACAAGCTTTTTTGTGTCAGAAACGCTTTTCTTAACTATTGTATTTGCTCCAACATTTACCAGCAAACCTTCGTTATCTTTTAACGAAGCTTTTGCAAATATTCCGGAACTTATTGGAACAAGTGTATCTGTGCCTGGCTTGAGTTTTTTGAAGTCGTCAAGGCTTTGGCCTAGGTTATTCAGCTCAGCTGTCTGCTGCTCGAACTGCTGTATCTGCTGCTGCAGCTGCTTAAGCTGCTGCTGCATTAACTGAAGCTGCATATACTTCTGCTGCATTTCTTTTTGCTGCTCTTCCTTCATTTTAGCTTACCTAACAATTCCTTAAGCATTGATTCATATTTTTCTTCGGTGGCAATAAAACCAGGCATTACATCCCTGATTACCTTTTCCTCGCTCTCAAACTCCTTAAGTTCCCTTTCAACTAAATTCTTCAAAACAGCTTTTTCTTCTTTAGTTAGATTCATTTTTTGTTACCTGACTTTTTTCTTAAATCATCATAGATTTTATCAAACACCACACCCATAGGTTTGCCTTCAAAGATTCTGTTTATTGTCTCAGAAAGCAAAGGAGCTAAGCTTATCACCTTTACCTTATCAAGCTTCTTATCTTCTGGGATAGTTATTGTGTTTGTAACTATAACCTCTTTGATTGGAGCCTCTTTCAGCCTGTCAATAGCAGGTCCAGAGAAGACAGGGTGTGATGCGCAAACATAAACATCTAAGGCTCCAGCATCTTTTAGTGCCTGGGCTGCCTTTGTTATTGTTCCTGCTGTATCAATCATGTCATCAATAAGGATTGCAGTTTTGTCCTTTACCTCACCAATAATGTTCATCACCTTTGCTACGCCATGTTTAGGCCTGCGCTTGTCTATGATTGCCAAGGATGCTCCTATAAGCTTTGCAAGGCGCCTTGCCCTTACAGTTCCGCCAGCATCAGGGGATACCACAACAGGGTCTCTAAGGTTCTTATTTAACATATGGTCTGCCAGCAAAGGCATTACCTCCAGATTATCAAGAGGTATATCAAAGAATCCCTGCAGCTGGTCAATATGCAGGTCAAATGTGACTACCCTATTAACGCCTGATATTGTAAGCAGATTTGCTACCAGCTTAGCACTTATTGGCTCTCTTGGAGTAGCTTTGCGGTCCTGCCTTGCATAGCCGTAATAAGGTATGACTGCTGTTATCTCACGCGCAGATGCGCGCCTAAGAGCATCAACAATAATCAAAAGCTCCATGAGGGTCTCATTTGTTGGAGGGCATGTTGGCTGTATGAGAAATATGTCACAGCCTCTAACGCTTTCTTCTACTTTAACATATATCTCTCCGTCATTGAATCTAGAGATTGTTATTGGTGTAAGAGGTATATTTAGCTTAGATGATGCTTCTTTTGCTAGTTCCTGATTTGCTGTTCCTGATATTAGTTTTAATTTTTTCAAAATAAACACCCATTCAAGAAATAACTGGCTTTGATTTAAAAAGGTTATTCTAATTAGCAAGCTCTTTTTCAACAGCCCTATTAGCGGGCAAAGTTATCTCTATATCTCCAAAGTGCTGCTGCTGGAATAAGTCTATTTTGCGCTGGTCTTGGTTAGCTAAATGAAGCAGAGGGATAAACGCATATACCCTATCTTCTTTTTTATCTGAAGTCACAAGCCTAGAGAAAGTAAGTTTCTCGCTGCCTCCAGAGAAGAATAATTTTATTCTGGTGTAGATATCCTTTATTATCTCTGTTATATCCCTCTTTTTTTGAGGCACCTCGACATCCAAAGGAGGTATACTATTCAACACGCGTCTTTGTTTAACCTCAAGTGCTTTGTTTAATGCTCCAACTAAATCATAGATAGAGACCTTTCTTTTCCTTGGCTGTGGTGTCCTTGGAATTAAAACCGGTGTCTCGGGC
This sequence comes from Candidatus Woesearchaeota archaeon, assembly GCA_019322805.1. Taxonomy (GTDB): domain Archaea; phylum Nanobdellota; class Nanobdellia; order Woesearchaeales; family JAHWIC01; genus JAHWIC01. The sequence continues at coordinate 34,808 of JAHWIC010000002.1, forward strand.
CTTGTTAGTTTCTGGAATTCTTCTTCTAGTTCATCATACAGCTCAGCTGCCTCTGGCTCAGCAAACATCTGCTCAAGCTGATTTGCATCTCCAACAAGCCTGTTTGATTTCATCTTTAGCAGTATAGCTGCTGCCAATAAAACCTTTCCAGAAACCCTAAAATCCATCTCTTTTAGTTTCTTAATCATCTCAAGATATTTTCTAGTTAACAAGCTAATATCCACATCCCAGGGATCCATTTGTTCTGTTCTGACAAGATCATAAATAATAGACTGCCAAGTAATTTCATCCTGGTTAAACAAAAGTTCAAATACCTGTTCATGACCCTTCATTTTGATTAAACAAAGTTAGTAGAATATATAAAATTAGTGATTTTAGAAGAGTAAGCTTAACAAAACCTTTTTATATAGAAATGGAATCTTTTGACTTAATTGGGCTTGTGATCTAGTGGCTATGATGTCGCCCTTACAAGGCGAATATCCCCGGTTCGAGTTGTTTGAGGTTTTACCTTTAACATGAAATTCCGGGCAGGCCCATTTTTTTGTTGCTAGCCATAAATTGGCTTCGCCAATTTAATTAAGAAAGCCATAAATCGACTTTGTCGATTTAATTTCACTGCGGTAGTAGTATAGTGGTTAGTATACGGCGTTGCCAACGCTGTGACCTGGGTTCAAATCCCAGCTACCGCATTTCTTATTGTCTTGTGGGCTTGACGAACGGTGAAATTAAACGCGAAGCGTTTATGGCATTATCCGTGAGGAAACCCACGAAGGTGCCAGTCTGACTTCTCAGCTGCCTCGGGTTCAAATCCCAGCTACCACATATATAATTCTTAGAAACTTTTAAATAAAGAATTGTTTTCATCTATCTCTATGAGTCCGTAGCTCAGTCTGGTTTAGAGCGCTGGTCTTATATGACTACGCTTTAATCAATCTAAGAGAGCCAGCGGTCTGGGGTTCAAATAGTAATGCTCAGCATTGCTTGGATGTCCCCGCGGACTCATAGGGCGGGCTGTAACAGCTTGCCCATTTTCAATGCCCCTGTGGTGTAGTCCGGCCAATCATTCAGCCTTTTCGTGTTGGCAATCGTCCGACTCGGTGCGATTCCATCGAAAACAGGCTGGGACCTGGGTTCGAACGCCGTTAAGCGAAGCTTATGGCTTGAAAGTCCCGGCGGGGGCATTTATTCTTTTTTCATCAAAAGTTATTTAAAAGGCATTCTCCTATGATGGGCTAGGTATATAGGTATAAGGTGCAATCTTATGGCAAAAGCCTATGGGAAATGTAAACTATGCGGAGCGGATAGTTTTCTTAACTTTGCTGGACTTTGCAAGAAGTGCAATAAGAAAAAAGAAGGCACAGAGATAAAAAAAGAGATATTTAGTGACCGAGAAATAGAGAAAGAAGCAAAGAAGAAAGAGATGGCAGCAATACAAGAGAAAATAGTAGAAACCAAAAAAGAAGCACCAGCAGAAGAAGCTAAGGAAGAAAAATCTGCAGAGGAAAGCAAAGAAAAGGCTGAAGATAAGAAAGAGTGATGCAAAGTATGCATGCCTTTACAATATATTCTTAATCATATAGTGCTAAATAGAAATCTTTATAAAGAGGCGAAAATTTCTCCCCTTATCGCCACCAATATATTCTAGATATCCAAACTCTAGAATTTCTACCCTGAAAAGGGATTTTAACTGCAAACAAGCAGATTTAGGTATGCTTGATGCTATCATCAAGTATGGGAAGTTATTTCCCGTCAAATGTGACAATAGTGCGACCAAAATAAATTCCCGTTGATCCTGCGGGAGATTGCTGCTATTGGGATTCGATTAAGCCATGCAAGTTTGCTCTCTTCGGAGGGCAGCTGACTGCTCAGTAACACGTCGATAACCTACCCTTAGGTTAGGGATAACCTCGGGAAACTGGGGCTAATACCTAATAGAGGAATTATACTGGAATGTTTTTTCCTTGAAAGGCAACGCCTAAGGATGGGATGGCGGCGGATTAGGTTGTTGGTGGGGTAATGGTAAGCGAAGCGGTATTAAGCTTCGCTTAATACAAGCCCACCAAGCCGAAGATCCGTAGGAGCCATGAGAGTGGTAGCTCCGAGAAGGGCACTGAGATACTGGCCCTAGCCCTACGGGGTGCAGCAGGCGCGAAACCTCTACAATGCACGAAAGTGTGATAGGGGGATCCCAAGTGCTCATGCTTTGCATGGGCTTTTGCCAAGAGTAAGTATCTTGGCGAATAAGTGGTGGGTAAGACTGGTGCCAGCCGCCGCGGTAATACCAGCGCCACAAGTGGCAATCGTATTTATTTGGCCTAAAGCGTCCGTAGCCGGTCTGGTAAATCTTTTGTGAAATTGTTAGGCTTAACCTAACAACGCGCAGAAGAGACTGCCAGACTTGGGACCAGAGAGGGGTTGGAAGTATTTCTGGGGGAGCGGTAAAATGTTATAATCCCAGAAAGACTACCTGTGGCAAAAGCGTCCAACCAGAATGGATCCGACGGTGAGGGTCGAAAGCTAGGGGAGCGATCCGGATTAGATACGAGAAACTATGTCTAATTTTTGGAATTAACTTGTAAATCGTTCATCAAAGACTATTACGAGTTAAGGAAGGAGATTGCTATATGATGGTTTACTCGCTAACTACCCGAGTAGTCCTAGCTGTAAACTCTGCGAGCTAGGTGTTGCGTATTCTTCGTGAATACGTGGTGTCGAAGCGAAGGTGTTAAGCTCGCCGCCTGGGAAGTATGGTCGCAAGACTGAAACTTAAAGGAATTGGCGGGGGAGCACTACAAGGGGTGCGGCGTGCGGTTTAATCTAATTCAACGCAGAGAACCTCACCAGAAGCGACGGCAGGATGAAGGTCAGATTAAAGGTTTTACCTGACAAGCCGAGAGGTAGTGCATGGCCGTCGTCAGCTCGTGCCGTATCTGTTAATTGCGTAAGCAATTATGGCGGTTTAGGTGTCCTGTTAAGTCAGGCAACGAGCGAGACCTGTATCTATAATTGCTAACGAGTCTTTCGATGATCGAGCACATTATAGAGACTGCCTTTGAAAAAAGGAGGAAGGTGCAGGCAACGATAGGTCTGTATGCTCCGAATCTTCTGGGCTACACGCGCGCAACAATGGTAAGGACAATGGGATACAACTCCGAAAGGAGAAGTTAATCCTCGAAACCTTATCCAAGTCCAGATCGAGGGCTGCAATTCGCCCTCGTGACGTTGGAATCCCTAGTAATCAGGGTTCATCATACCCTGGTGAATATGTCCCTGCTCCTTGCACACACCGCCCGTCAAACCACCCGAGTAGGGCTTAGATGAGATTTGATTTTTAATTAACTCGAATCTAAGCTCAGCGAGGAGGGTTAAGTCGTCACAAGGTAGCCGTAGGGGAACCTGCGGCTGGATCACCTCCTTTTTATTTCAATTTTTCATGATCAGAAACTGGGCCCGTAGCTCAGCAGTAGAGCGCCGCCCTTGCATTATACGTTTATAGTATATAGTATACGAGCGAGGCGGAGGCCTCGGGTTCGAATATTCCAGGACCATTGGACTGGATTTGAAAGTCCCGACGGGTCCATCTTTTACCTTAGGTGCAGAATAATCAGATAATGCTTATTTTTCATTTGAACCAATCAATGATTGTATTATCTTGGTTGGAAGGTTGAAATCATTTTAATGAAACCATGCATAGTTGGTAGTAATGCTATTAGGTGGATGACTAGGCTCAAACGCTGATGAAGGATGTGACAAGCTACATTATGCTCTGGCGAGTCGCACGTAGACTTTGAACCGGAGATTCCTGAATGAGACTTCTCATTAGATCCGTAAGGATCGGGAACGCAGGGAATTGAAACGTCTTAGTACCTGCAGGAAAAGAAATCAATTGAGATGCTGTTAGTAAAGGCGATTGAAGACAGCTCAAGGCAAACTGAATCCTTTGTTGAAAGGCAAAGGAGATGTGGTGTTATAAGACCGCCTACATAGGTTTTCTCTTGGGAACCTGAAGTCCCTTGGAAAAAGGTACCTAAGAATGTGACAGTCATGTAAGGGTAACTGAGAAAGACCTTGGCGGTATCTTGAGTACCATTTGCTGGATACCAAATGGGAATTTGGGAGGCATCAACTTCCAACCTTAAATACGTTTTGAGTCCGATAGAGCATTAGTACAGTGATGGAAAGTTGAAAAGAACCCTTGATAGGAAGTAAAAAGAACCTGAAACCTAATAGCTATAGTAAGGTACTGCTCTTCGGAGCTGTACCGTACGTTTCGAATAACGTGCCAGGGAGTTTATCTAAGTGGCAAGGGTAATCCCTAAAGGAGTACCCGCAGGGAAACCAAAATGCTCGCAGCCTGCAAGGAGCGAGGTATGAAAGTGCCTAGAGTCACTTGGATATGACCCGAAGCCAGGCGATCTAACCCTGAGTAAGGTGAAACAAGGGTAAAACCTTGTGGAGGCCTGAAGAGGTTCTACGAGCAAGTGTTCTTCTAACTTGGGGCTAGGGGTGAAAAGCCAATCGAGCCTGGCGATAGCTGGTTCCTACCAAAATTGGCCGTAGTCAAGTCCTAAGCGAGATAGCTAGAATGGTAGAGCTACGGATTGGGGATTTAGGTCTCGAAAGGGATCGGTCTCCTGTCCAACTCCGAATATGCTAGCGTTGTAGACCTTAGGAGACGGGGAGCCTGGGGTAAGCTTGGCTTCCAAGAGGGGAACAACCCAGACTACAGTTAAGGTCCCTAAATACTGACTAAGTGTTAAAGGGTGAAGAGTGTTCAAGGTCATAGACAGCGAGGAGGTTGGCTCAGAAGCAGCCACCCTTTAAAAAGTGCGTATACATTACGACGCTTTTAAGCGGCGTATGGCTCGCAAGACAGCTTACTTGTCAAGATCTTGGGCCTCTAAAATGGACGGGGCTAAGTCAGTTACCGATACTGTAGACCACTCAAAAGAGTGCGTGGTAGGTAGGCGTTTTGGAAGGGCAGAAGCATTCTTGAAAAGGAATGTGAACCTTTCAAAAATGAGAATCCTGGCGGTAGTAGGATCTAAGCAGAGTGAGAATCTCTGCCACTGAAAGGGCAAGGGTTCCTTGACAATGTCAATCAGTCAAGGGTTAGTTGAACCTAACGGAGTCCATAAATTGGATACTCTGGAAAGAGCAAAAGGTTAATATTCCTTTACTATCCGAGTATACGTGGCAACACAAGTCTGGTTTCCGACTCTTTGGGATAGACCGACATAAACCTTCGTTTGTGTTAATAAGAATAAATCAGGGGAGTATCATAACGATGAGAACCTGATTAAATCTTAGAATAGTGGGTCGTATGATTCATTCGGTTGATTCCTGGAGACCATGAAAAGGGAATCAGAAAAAATCTTGGATAATTATACCCAGAACCAGCACTGGTGCCCCTAGGTGAGAAACCTAAAGTGTGAAGGCATAACTTGATTGAGGGAATTCGGCAAATTAGTCCCGTACCTTCGGTATAAGGGATCCCTGCGATTGTGGCTTTTAGTTGCGATTGCAGGGCGTAGTGACTAAGGAGGTCCGACTGTTTAACAAAAACTTAACTGACTGCTAGCCTGCAAAGGTGTGTATAGTCAGTGAAGCCTGCCCAGTGCCAGTACTTTAAACTTGGTTCCAACTGAGCTAAGAGCTGGTATACGGCGGGAGTAACTATAACTCTCTTAAGGTAGCGTAATACCTTGTCGTTTGAATGACGACTTGCATGAATGGCGCAACGAGATCTCCACTGTCCCCAATCAGGAGCCTCCGAACTCCCTTTCCTGGTGCAAAAGCCAGGGATCTCCAGTGGGAAGCGAAGACCCCGTGAAACTTTACTGTAGCTTATCATTGCGACGTGAGTTTTGTTGTATAGCGTAAGTGGGAGCTGCTAAGCTTAAGTCGTCAGGCTTAAGATAGGCGACGATGTAACACCACTTTTCAGAATTTGCGTTGCTAACTTCGAAAGAAAGACATTGATAGGTGGACAGTTTGGCTGGGGTGGCACCCCGCTGAAATTGTATCAGCGGGGCCCAATGGTTGGCTCAATCCGGTCAGAAATCGGATGTCGAGTGCAAAGGCAAAAGCCAGCCTGACTGGATTCTTACTAAGATGGAATCCAGAAACGAAAGTTAGGCTTAGCGAACCTCTATGTCCTCCTTGATGGGGGCTAGAGATGACCAAAAAGTTACTCCGGGGATAACAGAGTTGTCGCGCCCGAGAGTTCATAGAAAGCAGCGAGTCCTTCGCTGCTCTCAGGACAAATCGACGGCGCGGCTTGCTACATCGATGTCGGCTCTTCCTATCCTGGATGTGCAGAAGTATAATTTGCTGGGCAAATTATGCTCAGTAACTTGTTACTGTATGCATCCAAGGGTGGGGGTGTTCACCCATTAAAAGGGATCGTGAGCTGGGTTCAGAACGCTGTGAGGCAGTTTGTTTGATATCTACTGGAGATGTTGATGTCTGAAGGGAAGGATCCTCTAGTACGAGAGGAACGAGGATTCGGCGCCTCTGGTTTACCGGTTATCCGAAAGGGTAAGCTGGGCAGCTACGCGCCAAGGGATAAGAGCTGAAAGCATCTAAGCTCGAAACCCGCCTTGAAAATAGACATCTTAGGACACGAGCAAAATACTCGTTTAATGGAACTGATGTGTAAGTATAAAGCTTCGGCGATATATTCAGCATGCAGTTCCCAACAGTCCATTTTACCAACTATGTATGGTTTTTCATTTATTTTATTCTTTGTTCTAGTATCAATGGATCTTTTGCATAGTGTGAACTCTATTATCTAAACTGCCTCACAGCGTTAGTCTCACGACCCTTATTTCTATCAATAATTTTTTAAAGTAAGTGGTGTTCTTTTACAGCATGGCTAGACTATTCAAGAATATGGAGATATACCAATTAAGCTATAACCTTGCAATAGATATTCATAGGTTATTGGACAAGTTCCCTGAGAAAGAAAAGGATAACTTAATATCTCAGATGAGAAGAGCAGTTACGTCTATTCCGTTGAATATTGCTGAGGGAAGCGTAAAAAAATCCTATAGAGAATTTCTTAATTTTTTAGGCTACTCTTATGGTTCTGCAAAAGAACTTGACGTTTTATTATCAATGTCAAAAGATTTAAAATATATCACAGAGAAAGAATATGATGAGCTTTTTGGTAAGCTAGACAAACTTATGGCGAAACTTTTTGGTTTTATGAAGAATATTGAATCAAGGTTTGAAAATAAAAAGAAATTTTTTACAAAGTATAAAGGAAAATGATATGTTTAGGTATTGAAAGCACAGCTCACACCTTTGGTGTTGGAATCATTGACGATAAAGGAAAGATACTAGCTGATGCTAGAAATAGCTATACAACAGAATCTGGTGGGATTCATCCTTCTCAAGCAAAGGAGCACCATGAGTTAGTTGCTGACGAGGTTATTTACGAAGCTCTTAACCAAGCTAAGCTTGAACTTAAGGATATTAATTTGATTAGTTTTTCACAAGGTCCTGGTTTGCCACCTTGCCTTGTTGTTGGATTGCAGAAGGTGAAAGAGCTTTCTAAAAAAGCCCATAAGCCTGTTGTTGGTGTTAATCATTGTATTGCGCATCTTGAAATTGGAAATCTATTGACTAATTCTAATGATCCTGTATTGCTATATGTGAGCGGAGCAAATACTCAGGTTATTGCTTACGACGGCGGCAAGTATAGAATATTTGGAGAGACTCTTGATAAGGGTGTTGGTAATTTTCTTGATGCTTTTGCTCGTCATGCTGGAATGGGCTTTCCAGGCGGACCTAAGATATACGAGCTTGCACTTAAAGGCAAAGAATATGTTGAACTGCCTTATGTTGTAAAAGGAATGGATATTTCTGTAAGCGGTATTCTTACAAATGTAAAACAAAAGTTTGATTCTAAAAAGTACAAGTTAGAGGATTTAGCATATTCTATTCAGGAAACCGTTTTTGCAATGCTTGTTGAGGTTGCTGAGCGTGCTATGGCACACTGCGAAAAAACAGAGCTTTTGCTTGGTGGTGGAGTTGCTTGCAATAAAAGATTGCAGGAGATGTGTGAGAAGATGTGTAAGGATAGAGGCGCTAGATTATTTGTTCCTGAAAACCGTGTTTTAACTGATAATGCAATAATGATTGCTTGGCAGGGTATTCTCGAGCAGAAGAAACGCGAGCCACTTGATAAGATTGATATTCTGCCAAATTGGCGTACTGATGATGTTAAGGTTGATTGGAGATAAAATCAATTTAAAGAACATCATTTGAAAAATAAATCTGATTTTTGCTTTCTTCTCTTGTTTAAAGCAAAAATCCTCTACACTTGGTTCTTGAAGAAAAAGAATAAGAAGAAAATTCCTTTAATGTAGTGAATAAGGGAATTTTCAGATTTAATTTTTGTTCTATTGATAAAGACTACAATCGCAACATATTTATACAAGTTATTTGAAAATAATCTAAGAGGTGATAGCATGCCATGCGGATGTTGTGGATCAAGAAAAAAGAAGGCTTCTAAGAAGAAGGCTTCTAAGAAGAAAGGTAAGAAGAAAAAGAGATAATTCAGTTCTTTCTTTTATTTTTTATTTTTGTTCGTGAGCTTCTTCAAATCTCTTTTCTTTTTTTGGTGTAAACTCTGCAAATACTGCACCGCAATCCTGGCAGATTAATTCATCCTTTTCTTTGTCATATATGACATTTGTACTGCCGCATTCCTGGCACTCTTTTTTTAGTTTTTCTTTCATTTTCCACCATTGATCTCGATTATCTTTTTTAATATTTTTTCTTTGCCTTTCCAAACCAAGGCTTCTTTTAAGACGCCTGATATGGTTTCGACAGGTATTATTTTTATCTGACTGAGTTTTTTTGGATCTATTATTATATCCTGTATATTTGATTTTGGCACTATCACATTCTTGATTCCTGCGTCAATCGCAGCTTCTACCTTTGATGAAACTCCACCAACAGGAAGGACCTCCCCTCTTACTGATAATGAACCTGTCAGTGCAAAGTTCTGCCTTACAGGTATTTTTTCTAAAGCAGATATTATTGATGTTGCTACTGCTATTGAGGCTGAGTCACCTTCAACGCCTTCGTAAGTCTGGAGGAATTGAACATACAAATCATATGTTTCCTTTATATCTTCACCAAAGTATTTTTTTATTATGGCGGAAACATTCTTTATAGCTTCTTTTGCTATTTCTCCAAGCTTTCCGGTTGCAATGATTTCTTTTTCCTTTCCCCCAGGTGTTACCTGTGATTCTATAGGAAGGATTATTCCTGAGTATGCGTCTGCGCCACCAATAACAGCTAATCCATTTACTCTTCCAATCTTGCTGCCGTCGGTGATTATTACATCGTATTCCTTTTTCCTCTCAATATATTTATCTGCTATCTGCTGTTCTAGGGTTCTTGCTATTTTTTTAGCCTCAATTATGTGTTTCTTTTCAGTAAATTTCGCATTTTGTTTTTTTGCAAGATCTCCTGCAGCTCTTATTAAACCACCTAATTCCCTTAATCTTAAGGTTAAGTGGCCTTTACGGTTTGCTCTTCTTCTTGCTTCTTCAATTATTTCTTCAACACCTTCCTTGCTGAAGTGAGGTATTTTAGCATCTTTTACAACCTCTTGTGCAACAAATAATGCAATCTTGTCCCTGTTTTCTTCTGTATCTTTGATAGTTTCATCCATATAAACCTCATAACCATAGCCTCTTATCCTTGACCTTAAGGCAGGATGCATGTGCTTTACTGTTTCCATGTTTCCAGCTGCAACAAGAATAAAATCGCATGGAACTGGCTCTGTTCTGACCATTGCTCCTGCTGAACGCTCACTCTGGCCTGTTATTGAGAATTTCTTTTCCTGCAGGGCTGATAATAATTCCTGCTGTGTTGCTGGATGCAAAGTTGCAATCTCATCTACAAAGAGGACTCCTTTGTTTGCTTTATGCATCATACCTGCAACAACCCTTTCATGAGCAGGTGTTCCCAAGCCGCCAGACTGGAAAGGGTCATGGAGTACATCTCCCAGTAATGCTCCAGCATGTGCTCCTGTTGCATCAAAGAAAGGTGCATGCTTCTTATTGAAATTATCAACGATTAATCTGGGTATAAGTATTTTGGTGCCTGTGATTCCTCGTTTTCCCATATTTAGAAAGATGACAAAAGCTGCAAGGAATATCATTCCTCCAAGAAAGAATGCTGTGAACATTAAATCTGACTTGTAATAGCCTCTGACCCACCAGGGAGCTATCATTGCTAAAAGAACCAGGACAAACATTATCAAGTTCTGGTTCTTGAACATAGTCATGCTTTCTATCTTTGCCTTCTTGACTAGTTCACGGCCTTTGCCTGCTTTTAGTGTCCTTATCAAAGGGGTGTTCTCATCATTAGGATTTGGGAAAGAAACAGTATCCATAAGGGTCTCTTTTGGCAGTAACTCTGCTAAGCCCATCCCAAGCATAGACTTGCCTGTGCCAGGCTCTCCTATTAAAAGGACGTGTCTTCTTTGGGCAGCAGCTTTTTTCATTACCTCAACAGCATCATCCTGGCCAATGACCTGGTCTATTATGTTCTTATTTACCTTTATGTCTGCTGTTGTCTTATACTTTAGTTTTGGCATGTTGTCTAGAGATAGTCTAGTATTTAAAAATGTTAGCATAAAAAGTATTAAATAAAAACACATAATGACACTATTATGAAGGAGAAAATACTGCTTAGAACAGCACTAATTGTTTCTATTGTGGGCGTTACACTCCTATTTTTTATTTCTGACTTCAGTGAACTTGGAGAAACAGGCATAGAAGAGATAACAATTGACGACTTAGATAAGAATGTTAAAGTGATTGGAGCTGTTACCAAGGTTATTGATACTGATAAGGTTCTCATAATGGATATTGCCCAACAAGAAGAGTTCAAGGTTGTTGTGTTCAAGGATAAGAACATCAGCTTGAAAAGAGGTGATTATATTGAGGTTTTAGGGACAGTTGAGGAGTATGAAGGTGAGCTTGAGATTATTGGCGACAGAATAAGGCTGATTGATTAAAATGTTTGTGCAGGTATTTATTTCAATTCTTTGCGGTGTTTGTGCAGGGATTGTGACCGGCAAGTGTGTGGTTGGTTCCTCGCTTCAAGCCAAAATTTATCGACTGCAATACAAATGAAATACAAATAGTCTTAGGTGATAACTAAGATTATTGATAAGCCGTAACACAGGCCGATGACTTAGTGATTACATTAAATAAGCAGCTGTTTTCTGGAAGCTTGAATAAGTGACCATAAGTTTTAAATAGGACAATTTATGACGTACAAGGAAAGGGAGATTAATGAGAATCCTATTTGTCAATGCAGCGCGTAAGAAGCATATGTTTGCATTAGCTCCACCTTTAGCGCTAGCCACATTGGCTGCACATACTCCTCAAAATTATACTATTGAGATAGTTGACGAGTATGTTTCCTCTTTAAAATTCAAAGATTTTGATCTAGTCGCGATATCTTGCACAACAGATGCAGCAGTAAGAGGATATGAGATAGCAAAAAAGTACAGAGAAAAGGGAGCTAAAGTGGTTATGGGTGGAGTCCATGTATCTATGTTACCAAACGAAGCAATAAACTATTGCGATAGTGTAGTTATAGGAGAGGCAGAAAGTGTTTGGAAGATAGTTTTAAATGATTTTGAAAACAATTCATTAAAGAAATTCTACTATGGAAAAAGGCTACCTATGGTTAATATGCCAATACCTAGAAGAGATTTATTCAAAAAGAGGTATGTTATGCAAAACGTAGAGACAGCAAGAGGCTGTCCATTCCGATGCGAGTTTTGTTCTGTTTCAGCTTTTAGTGGAGAAACCTACAGGCAAAGACCTGTTAAAGAGGTGATTGACGAAATAGAGACTATAAAACAGAGAAATATCCTCTTTGTTGATGATAATATATTGGGAGTGGGTAAAGATAACGAGGAAAGGGCAATAAAATTATGCAATGAACTTAAACCCTTAAACAAGAGATTGTTTGCACAAACATCAATAAATGTAGCAGATAATGATGAAGTTCTAAAAGCATTTTCTGATGCAGGCATGAAGGTGTTATTCGTAGGGATAGAATCCTTAAATAAAAAAAATTTAGAACAGATGGGCAAAGGAATAAACCTAGGTAGGATTAAGGATTATAAGAGAATAATAAGAAAGATACATGATCATGGAATGTGTGTCTTAGGTTCATTTATTTTTGGCAATGATTATGATACAAAAAAAACTTTTAAAGATATAATAGAATTTATTAATGCTGCTGATTTGGATGCAAATTTATTTCATTTTTTGCTGCCGCTGCCAGGCACGAGACTTTATGGTAGGTTGTTCAAAGAAAATAGAATATTGTATACTAATTATCCCGATGATTGGAAAAAGTATAGAGAGGTTGTTTTCAAACCTAAAAATATGACTTCTGAGGAATTAGAGCTAAATACCTATGATGCTTTGAAGCAAACAACATCTCTTGGATTTTCATTTAATAAGTTCCTCAAATCAATGTCGATAACAAAATCATTGAGTGTTTCAACAGGGATATTTATTTATAATTATATAAAGAGTGGGTGGTAAACAACTGAAAAATACGTCGAGATTAAAGTAAGAATAAACAAACAGTTTGTTTATTTAGCTAATTCTAATTGAATAATATCCATTAAACTAAACAACTGATGTCTTAGGACATGGAGGTGAAAAAATGTTTTTGTCGACGATAATTGCAATACTTTGCGGAATCTTGGCTGGGGTCGTGACAGGCTTAATCCCTGGCATACATATCAATCTTGTTTCGTTGTTGTTGGTTTCAATCTCCGGCTATTTCCTGGCAATTACTTCTTCTCTAACACTTGGTGTGTTTATAATCGCAATGGCTGTCACGCATACATTTCTTGACTCAATTCCGTCTATATTCTTAGGAGCTCCTGATGCTGATATGGTTTTAGGTGTTTTGCCAGGCCATAAGTTATTGCTTGAGGGCAAAGGTTATGAAGCTGTTAAGTTAACCACAATTGGTTCTTTGGTCTGCCTTGTTCTTGTTGTTCTTATAATACCAATTATGATTCCAGCTGTTCCCTGGATTTATTCAGTTATCCAGCCTTTTATTGGGTGGATTTTGATTTTTGTTGTTGTGTTTATGCTTTTGAAAGAGAATGGTGTAAAAGGAAAGCTTTGGGGCAGTTATGTATTCCTTCTTTCTGGTGTGCTGGGAATGATTGTATTTAGCTTGCCAAACCTAAAGCAGCCCCTTTTTCCGATGTTGTCAGGATTATTTGGTGTAAGTACTCTTATAACCTCTCTGTCTAACAATGTTAAGGTTCCAAAACAGAAGATTACAGAGACAATTGTCGTCGAGAAAAAGAATAAGTTTAAGGCATATGGTGCTGCTGTTTTTTCCGGAAGCCTGACTGGAATGTTTCCTGGCCTTGGCTCTGCACAGGCAGCAATATTATCTACTCAGCTTGTTGGTGATATAGGGAATCATGCTTTTTTGATTTTGGTTGGTGGAATCAATACAGTGAATTTTGTATTTAGTCTTGTGACTCTTTATACTCTGCAGAAAGCCAGGAATGGCGCAATTGTTGCTGTAATGGAAATCCTTAAAGAAATTAGCGTTAACGAGTTGGTTGTGTTTTTATGCGCTGCGCTTATTGCTGGGGGAATTGCTACTTTCCTCGCTTTGTTTATTACTCGTGGATTTTCGAGTTTGATTAATAAGATAAATTACAGAAAATTATGTATTTCTATAATAACATTGATAAGTGTTTTAGTGCTTTATTTTTCCGGAATTATTGGAATTTTGATTTTGGTTGTGTCGACTGCAATTGGGATTATTCCCGCGCTTGTTGGAGTTAAAAGGTCTAACGCAATGGGCTGTCTGCTTTTGCCCGTTATATTGTATTTTATTTTATAATGCGGTAAATTTATATATCAATATGATTAGGTATTTCAATGGTGATACAATGGGATTCTTAACAAAAATTAAGATAGCTAAGTTAAAGAGGAGATTAGCTAGTGTAACTGCGTTATTACAAACAGCTAAAGTCCAAAAGGATGTAAAGTTGGCAAAAAAATTAACTGCTTTGCAGGCTGTTCTAACTGATAAGATAAGTGCTTTAGAGCAAAGTAAGAAAAAGGTTGGATAAGCTTTTTAAATAAAACCCTAATTCTTGAGCCTATGGAAGGAATAATATCCAATTTCAGACGCGGAAGACACAGGCAAGTAACAAACCAGATGATTATTAAGCCTGCCGGTGTTGACAAGAAAGAAGCAGCTGCAAAACTGGTCGGCAAAGCAGTCAGCTGGAAGAGCCCTGCTGGTAAAGAGATAAAAGGGAAAGTAGCTAAGGAGCACGGCAGGAATGGTTCTGTAAGGGTCCTTTTTGAGACAGGAATGCCTGGGCAGTCAATAGGTACTAAAGTTAGTATTCAATAAATCATTAATTCTTATCACTAGGTGCACAAAAACATTTAGAATTAGTTGTGAACTTTGATTTTAACTATCATGTTAAATTATCACTAATAACAATTAAATCCGAATTCCTTTCACAACCACAATAAAGGTTATAGTAAGCGAAATTATATAATCAATAGTTTCGCTTACTAAATAGTAAACGCAATCTTTCATAAAATAGTTGCGTTTACTAAATTTTCGTCTGCTTATGGTTCTTAAGAAACAGGAGCGGGATGATTTTTGCCTTAAGTAAGGAATAAAGCAAAAATCGGATTTATTATTTTTCTAATGATATTTTTTATTGATAAGAAAAAATAGCGGGGAATGGACTCTCAAATCCTGAGGGATTTGTGGTCTCCCTCTGGGATATTTGAACCATCGACCTGAGGGTCTCTCTGCTTAAGCATATGAGCCCTCCGGGCACTCCTGACTGCCCTACCCCGCTGTAAGGTCTGAGAAATAATCGGCTATTTATAAAAGTTTGGAATAAAAAAGAAAACGAAAGATAAATAAATACATTCAATAAATCAGAGATAGAGGTGTTTACTATGACAAATGGAATAAAATTATTAATACTTGATATATTAAAGCCGATAGAGCCCCCTATATTAGAATATGCCCAGGCTATAGCTGCTATAGATAAATCGTATTCTGTGAGTCTCAGGGTTGAAGAGATCGATGAGAAGACCGAAACAGTTGAGGTGATTGTTATCGGTGATAACATCAACTTCAAAAAAATAGAAGAGAAGATTAACAAGCTTGGCGGAACAGTGCATAGCTTAGACGAGGTCTCTGAGGGAAAACAGATGATTAACTCCAAGGATTTTTCTGGGATGCGTAAATGATAAACTTTTTTAGGAAAATATTAGATTATGTGAAATTGGGCATTTCTGACAAGATTGCTAGAAGGTACTTTATTGTGAATGCTTTTGATGGTTCCTTGACTCTTCTTGGTATGTTGATGGGAGCCTTTATCGTAGGTATTGAAAATTACCATGTTATCTTTGGAGCTGGAATGGGAGCAACTATTGCTATGGGAATCTCTGGTCTTTCTGGGGCTTACCTCAGCGAGAAAGCTGAAAGGGCAGAAGGAATTAGAGAACTAGAGAAAGCAATGTTAAAGAAGCTGGATAATACTACCCTATCTGAAGCCTCGAAGGTTGCTCCTATATTCTCTGCTCTTGCACATGGAGGCTCTCCTTTCTTAGCAGGTCTTTTGATAATGGCTCCTTTCTTTTTTGGAGAGCTTTTTTCAGTTACCCGGCTGGTTTACATGTCATTAGGGCTTTGTTTTGGAATCCTCTTCCTATTGGGGTTGGTACTGGGAAAGATATCAAAAGAAAACATGTTTCTTTCTGGCATTAGAGCCTTGGCAGTAGGTATCTTTACAGCCGTGATTCTATATATATTCAAGATATAATAAAAGAAAACGCCGCGGGGGAGACTTTCAAAAAGCATGCCGAACGCTGCGCGCGGCATGCTGTTTTTGAACTCCCGTGCCCCGAAGGACAGAGGATTAGCAATCCTCCGCAATGGCCGGGCTATGCGACCGCGGCATAGGATTTGTTATTTGTTATTTATATATAAATGTTGTTGATTTCATAATATTTAAATATCAGGATAAAAAGATTAGTACATATGAAAAAAATAATGTTCTTAATGTTATTTCTAGTCATGATTCCAATATGCATTTCACAGGATTACTACAGGGCTAAAAACCTCATTATTGAGCTGGATGTAGATTCTGAGTTTCAGATAATCCCTAGCTCAGGAGATTATCAGATTAGCTATGTTACTGCAAATCTCTATTTTTTCCCTCGCGATGGATTTAACCAGGATGTGCTTAAATTAACAACTACTCCAAAAGCTGAGGAAATTGATGAAAGCATTACATTCAGATGGGACAACCCGCAAGCTGGCAAGCTGGCGTTTAATGTCAATTCCGAGATAATGACTAATGATAAAAAGGTTGAGGTAAAAAGCAGGGTAAGGTTTCCTATTACAAGCCTGCCTAATGATGTTTTGCCTTACACTCAGCCGTCTGCAACAATTGACTCTGATAATATGGATATAATCCTATTGGCTTCAGAGCTTGCTGCTGGAGAGGATGATCTTTATGTTGTTGTGCACAATATTGGCGCATGGGTAAAGAAGAATATTGATTATGAGTTAAGCTCGTTAACTACAGGAATAAGCCAGACAGCTTCATGGGTTTTGCTTACAAAAAAGGGAGTGTGTGATGAGATAACAAATCTGTTCATTGCTATGTTAAGGTCTTTAGGAATACCTGCAAGGTTTATCTCTGGTGTTTCTTACACAGAGCTTATCGAAGGCAACTGGGGCAATCATGGCTGGGCAGAGGTCTACTTTCCAGGCTATGGCTGGATTCCATTTGATGTTACCTATGGCGAGCTTGGTTATTTAGATCCAACACATATAAACCTGCATGCAGCTATAGATGCAGAGGAGTCCTCAACAAAATATCAATGGTATGGCCGCAATGTTGATGTAGTCACCAAACTCCTTGAAACAAAAGTTAGAGTAATGCAGATACGCGGGGAGGCAGAGCCCAAGATAAGGCTAAACACTATTGCTATAAAAAGTGAGGTTGGTTTTGGCTCATACAACCTTATTGAAACCATTGTAGAAAATCTTGATGACAGCTATTACTCTACAGAGCTGCATATATCAAAGCCTGTTGAAGTTAGTGTGTTAGGCGATGAAGAAAGGTTTGTACTTCTAAGGCCGAATGAGCGCAAAAAGGTTTATTGGGATATCAAAATACCCAGCAGCCTTAGAAAAACAAGCGTCTATACTTTCCCCATTGCTGTCTGGTCTTCAAAAAACTTCAGTTCTTACACCAGCTTTAAGTCTTCTTATTTAGATAAAGTTTATTCAGCAAAAGAGATAGAAGATATACTCAACCAGCGGCAGGTAGAGGAATCCAAGGTTTATTCAAGGAATGTCGGCCTTAGTTGCAGCATTAGTAAGGATGAACTCTACCTTAATGAATACACCTTAGTTGCCTGTAATCTAAAGAATGTAGGAAACGTGCTGCTCAGAAACATTAGGCTGTGCGGTGGTGATTCCTGTGAAATATTTGACCTTGGAATCTCACAGATGGTCTATAAGGAATACAAAATCTATCCTTCAGAAATAGGCTCATTCGAATTTGTTGTAAGGATTGACAGTCCTGATGTCTCAAAAGCAGAGTACATTAAGTATACTGTTCTTGACAAGCCTGTTGTTTCAATAGAAAACCTGAATTATCCAGATAGTGTTTCATACGGAGATGCATTTTCCGTAGAATTCTCATTGGATAAGGGCTCTTTATCTACGCCGAAGGAGGTTTTTGTAGAGCTGTACCAGGGCAGTGTACCAAAGGGCTGGCGCATAGATAAGCTTAGCGCAGAGCAGTCATTCAAAGTAAATTTTGACAGCAAAGGCCTAGGATTAAATGAGAATGATTTTGAGATAAGAGTCAGGTATAAGGATAATCTAGGCAGGGAGTACCTGGAAACAAAATCATTTAAGGTAATCCTTACAAATGTTCCAGCGTCGGAAATTCCATTTGTTGCATTAAGATCCATTATAATGAATCTTGGATATATGGATATAAAAAAGATTGTTTATATTTCAGGCGCAGTTATTATTGCATTTGTAATTGTTATAATGTACACTGTGAGGGCTGTTGAGAAGAAGAGATAATTTTTCAATAACTTTATAAACCATAAACTGCTCTGAAAACAAAAAGGGGGAAAATATGGAGAAGACTGAAAAGATTGTTCCTGACACCTCTATAATAATAGAAGGTTCGCTCTCGCAGAAAATAGCGAAAAAAGAATTTAAGGTCAGCCAGGTTATTGTTCATGAAGCTGTTTTTGCTGAGCTTGAGCATCAGGCTAACGAAGGCAAGGCAATTGGTTTTCTTGGCTTAGACGAGCTTAAGACGCTTCGCGAACTTGCTGGCAAACATAAGTTTGAGATTGTTTATGCAGGCAAAAGGCCAAGTGCGCATGAGATTAAGTATGCGAGCTTAGGCGAAATAGACGCTTCCATAAGGCAGCTTGCCTGGGAAGAGGACGCTACCTTACTGACTGGGGACCGGATACAGGCAGAGGCTGCAAGAGCAAAAGGAGTAAAGGTCATACTTATTGCCAAAGAGATTTCTGAAAAAAAGCTAAGGCTTGAGAAGTATTTTGATGAAACTACTATGTCTGTTCATCTGCGTGAAAATGTAGTTCCTTACGCAAAAAAAGGCATGCCTGGCAAATGGGATTTTGTTGCTTTGGCAAAGAAAACCTTAACACAGGATGAAGTAAAGAAAATCAGCAATGAGATTATTGAGGAAGCAAGAGTCAGGGATGACGGCTTTATTGAGATAGAAAGGCATCACAGCACAATTGTTCAGCTTGGCAATTACAGGATTGTCATAACTACGCCGCCTTTCTCAGACGGGTGGGAGATAACTGCTGTAAGGCCTGTTAAAAAGCTGGTTCTTGGTGATTATAAGCTTAGTGAGAAGTTGATGAAACGGGTTGCAGAGCAGGCTGAAGGTATCCTGATTGCAGGTGCACCTGGCCATGGAAAGACAACCTTTGCGCAGGCTTTGGCAGAGTTTTATGCTTCAAAAGAAAAGGTTGTCAAAACTGTTGAGGCTCCTCGTGATTTAGTTCTGCCTGACAGTGTAACACAGTATGCTATTAGCCGGGGAACGCCGCAGGAAATCCATGATATTCTTTTGCTGTGCAGGCCTGATTATACAATCTTTGATGAAATGCGCAATACTGCTGACTTTAAGCTGTTTGCTGATATGCGCTTAGCGGGAGTGGGCATGGTTGGTGTTGTTCATGCAACAAATCCAATTGATGCTATCCAAAGGTTTATTGGAAGAATCGAGATGGGTGTTATACCTCAAGTCATTGATACCGTTGTGTTCATTAAGAACGGCACGATAAATGAGGTTCTGAGTGTTAAGATGACTGTAAAGGTTCCATCCGGAATGACTGAGGCTGATTTAGCAAGACCAGTTGTTGAAGTGGTCAATTTTGAAACAGGAAAGATTGAGTTTGAGATTTACACTTATGGCGAACAGACTGTTGTTGTTCCTGTCAGTGCAAGTGCTGAGAGTGTTGGTGCTCATAAACTAGCTGAGAAAACAATTGAAGAAGAGTTTTTGAAATATACTGATAATCCACATGCTGAGGTTGTTAGTGCACATAAGGCAATTGTAAAGGTTCCTGCACGGGACATACCAAGGATTATTGGCAAACAAGGACAGAATATTGACAGGATTGAAGAAAAGCTCGGTATAAGCATTGACATACAGGAGCTTGGCGCTGTTTCTGGTGGCGAAGAAAAGAGGAGGAATAAAGAGGCGCAATACGAGTTAAAGGTTAAGAGTAAGTCAGTTAATTTCTTTCTTGACATAACAATGCAAAATCAAGAGTTTGATATTTATGTTGAGGATGAGTATCTTCTCTCAGCAAGAGCAGGAAAAACAGGAATAATAAAGATAAAGAAAGACAATCCGATTGGAAGAAGATTGATTAAGGCTCTGCAGTCTGGCGAGAGGATCAGGCTGTTTGGTTAGAATTAAGCGCATCTATTATGTTCCAGTTCTTGCTCAACCCATGATACATCGGTTGACCTATAACCTATTTTTGTGTCTGCAATACCCATATAAGTCCATAAGACCCTTCCCTGTATGACAATTCCTGTCGGGAAAGCAACCATCTTCACTTCTGGTTTTCCTTCTGCATTAGGATGTTCATACTTATACATCTCTCCATCCGGTACAAAGAGAGGATCTCTCATTATTGCTACAGCTTTTGTAGGGTCTTCAGGATGCCTTTCATAGAAAGATCCAGAGTACCATAAATCATCATTTACACCATGATAGAGCCCTATGCGTTTGCCATTATGAACTGTTGTTCCTGCATCCCCCCAGCCAACCTTCTTCCTACACCATGGTTCTTGACCCTCTATGAATTCATACTTTACTATATTCCTTATATAATCTCTCCAGAACTCAATGTTCTTAAAGTGTTCTAGCTTGCGTGCTCTGGCAACATGCATATCGGGATCTAATCTGTGCTTAAGAACCCACCAGCCGTCTTCATAGCTTACTGCAGCATCTTTATCATCAAGGAGGATTGGTACTTTTCTGCCTCTGCCGTTTATCTCGTATGTTCCAGGGGCCTTAATATCCCCATCATTTCCACGTGATTTACTGAGCCCTTCTGACCATACTTTCCTGTATCGCTCATCTGGGACTAATTCTACTGCTTCTTCCAAACGTATTTCAGGGCCAATAGGCCCTAGCTTTTTAACATGTACAAAATCTCTTGTTACTGCCAAAGCAATTCTTGCATTTACTCCATCATAAGCTGTGTATGTTATAAAATAAGTATCTCCAACCTTAGTGAGCCTTGGGTCCTCACAGCCACGGCATTCCCACCCATATTCACGAACTATCAGGGGCCTGCTTTTTTTGCTTAATTTTGTTGGAGGCTTAAGCAACCTAAAATGTATCTCAGAGTAGTCTCCAGCATCATCCTCCATTACAACCCTATAAGGGAATGGCCAAGGACCATCTTCATTATGCTGGTACACTGCAGGGTTTAAAACAGCAAGTTCTCCTTTTTCCAGGTCAGGCTCTAAAAGAATTCCTTCTTCATCATGAGTGTAGTCAACAGGCACAATATTATCAGATGGTCTGCTTCTTACAAATATGGCACGGGGGAGTCCTACTAATTCTTTATCCTTTATCGCACTTCTTACATAACCTGCTGTTTCATCGTATGCCTTCTCTACAGCTTTTAATCTGGATTCTAACTTCTCTTTTTCATTAACCAGTACCCTCATCTTATCAGCTTTAGCTAATCCTCCTTCTAAAGTTACCTTATCCCCATCTCTATGGTAAATTGCTGATTCACGCCAGGCTGCAATGTCTCTTTCAACTTCTTGTAATTGAGAACTCAGATAGTCTCTAACACCACCATTAGTAAGGTATTCCAAAAGGCCTTCTAATCTCTCAAGAGTATAATTATCACGATAAAAAGCAACCATATCACCTGTTGCTTCAAATCTTGATATCTCAGCATCTAAAGAAACATCCTCACCTCCCTCAACAGGAGGTGATTCAACCTCCGCAGCAGGTGCTTGAACCATTTTACCTCCGTATAAACCTGTATGGTAAAACGTATACTAATATATTTTAAATACCTCATATGGATAGATACATTTATATACTTTTCGGTTAATTAGTGGTATAAATATAACAAAATGGGTGATATTATGAGAACGCTAGATGAACAGGAAATAAAGATTGTCAGGGAATTAATAAGGAATCCAAGGATATCTGATAACCAGCTCAGCAAGAAAACCAAGATTCCTGTGATGAGTGTTAACAGAAAAAGGAAGAAGTTGGAAAATGAAAATTTGCTGTATTATTTTGCCTATCTGAACAAGGGGAATGCAAAAACACATATCTATAAAGCAAGACAGCTTTACATAATACAATTCAAGATTGGAATTACCAGGGAGGAATATTTAAAGGCAATAGAGGAAGACAAGAAGTTTCAAGAAACAAACGCAAGGTATCATGCAAATTCTTTTTTAGGCGAGAAGGAAGGCCACCTAGCATTGGCAATTATACTTGAAGCAGAAAGCCAGTCTAAGCTTATTGATGTATTTAACGGGTATGTGATCAAGGGCCTAAAAGATAGGTATGGTGATGATTGTATAAGCAAAATTAACACTATAAGATTGGACCTGCCAATAAGGCTGCACCACAATTATTTGCCAATAATGAATATGGAAAACGGCATTATAAAAGAAGACTGGCTGGATGAGTGGATCTTTGTCCAATAGCAAGATCTAAAACACATCAACCTTTTTTGGATCTATCCTTATTCCTTTATCAGATATCTCTAAATCGATTGTTTTTTCTGGTATTCTTGTGCCCCTCATCTTTAATATTTCAATAGCCCTTTTTCTTATTCCCTTCTGTTTAAAATGATAAAGAAGTATTATGCTGTCAGTCTCAAATTCAAGTGCTGTTGAAATAGTATGTCCATCTTTTGACTCATCCTGGGATGTCAGCACACCAGTGCAGTTCCATTTATTAATAAGCTCGAATAATGCTAAAGCAGCCTCTTTTTTTGTTAACTCATCTTCATACAGCAAGGAAAAAGAGGTTATAGAATCTATGACTATGCGCTTTGCTTTAATTTTTTCAATGACAGACTCAACTATGCCTCCGCCTTCTGTTAAGACCTTCTTTACCTGCTCAGGGGTATATTCTAAAAAAACAAATTTTCCTTGTTTTTCATACTCGGCAAGGTCCCAGCCAAGCTTTAACATATCCTCATAAACCTTTTCCTTTCTTTCCTCAAAGGTCATATAGATTCCAGGCTCATTCTTCTTGATACCATCAATAATAAACTGCATCCCAAAGATAGTCTTGCCTGTTCCAGGGCCGCCGGCCACTAAGTTAATGCTGTTTTTTTTAAAGCCGCCTTCTATTAAACCGTCCAGATTTGGGATGCCTGTAGAAATTCTTCTTATCATCATTTGAATCTTTTCGTATCTTTCTCTATTAATGAAAAAGGAATCTGTTGAGGGAATATCTTTACGCCCCCATTCCCTATTTTAAAAGGGAATAGATCTATTGAGTGGTCTTGGCCCCTCATTTTGTATACTTGAGCACAATGCTCGAAAGAATGGCCCTTTCTTATTTTTGTCAAGATGATTAACCCTTCAAACAAAAAGTCTTCTGGCTTGTAATGTATCTCGTCTATATTTGATATAGATTTTTCAGACACTGCCAGTAAAGTAACTTTCGCCTCTTTCATCTTTAACACAAAATCCAAGACCTCTTTTCTGTAGTCCATTTCTCCTGAAAGGTGCATGTATTCAAATAGGGTTATGGAATCCAAAACAACCCTCCTTACTTTTTTTGATTTGATTATAGACAAGGGGGTGGCTATTGACATTAGTTTTTTTGGTTGAACTGGCTGTTGTACCAGGGTTATTAGGCCCTTTTTTTCATATTCTTTCATATCTAAGCCCAAGGCTTCTGCATATGACCTTACATCTTCCACTGTTTCTTCAGAAGTGATATATATTCCTGCTTCACCACGCTTAGCTCCCTCAACAATAAACTGTATTGCCAGTATTGATTTCCCACTACCCGGAGGACCAGTAACCAAAACAGAGGCCCCTTCCCTCATTCCTCCTTTTAATACTTCATCCAGACCGGAGATTCCTGTTTCTATTTTCTTTATCACTAAAATCACCTTTTCAATATATAATCATATGGTTTATATATAAAATTTATGGAAATCTTCTGATTTTGGATTCCCACAAAACATTTAAATACAAGTAAAACAGAGAAAATAGTAAGTACTGATGGTTGGTTTTAGGTAAGATGGCAAGAATAAAGGAGGAATTCGAAAAAAAACTCAAGGATTTAACAGAATATGTGGCGCTGGCTACTGTGAATGCTAATAAATACCAGAAAACAAATCTAGGGATTATAAAGCATTTGACTGACAAGAATGTTCCTGGTGTTTATGTTACCTTAAACAAGCCATTTGAAACTATGCAGAATATTTTTAAGAGGCAAAAGATTGGTACCGAGATTATCATATTTATTGATGCTGTTACCCAAACAGCTGGGGGAGATATTGAAAAAACTGATAAGTGCTTATTTATAGGCTCTCCAGACAACCTAAGCGATATATCTATTGCAATGGATCAGGCTGTTAGGGCCTTGCCGACTAAAGAAAAATTTGTTTTCTTTGATTCTTTATCAACGCTTCTGATGTATAATAATGTAGAAACAGTGTCCAGATTTATCCATTTTCTTGCTGGAAAGATGAGGGTGTGGAAGGTTAAAGGCATAATCGTCTCATTAAGAAAAAAACAGGATAAAGAATTGATTGATGCCTTGATGCAGTTTTGTGATGTTGTATTAGATTTTGATAAAAAAAAGTAGAGTATTTTTACAGGAAAAGGGTAGCTTTCCTTGTATGTTAAAAAAGAGGTGTTTTCAATGAAGAAAGGACTTGGCACAGTGCTTGGGCTTATAGCTATTGCAGCAGGGTTAGTAGCTATTTTCAGGATTGTTGTTGATACTGAAGTGGCAGTTGGTTTTGTGACTATCTCATTTGGGATATTAGCTATAATATGGACCTCAATGGCCACTGGCTCATTATCAAAAGGTTCTTCTTTGAGAAGACATACTGTCAATTTCCTGTTTTGTTTGGTGTTTGTACTATTGTTCTCGATATGGCATACCTTATCAAAGCTGTTCAAGTGGAGGGAGACAGTTAATGAATTTATGTTATACCCTGGTTACTTGTTTCTTATCATGGCTTTCCTGATATTTGTAATAACATCTTATCAGATTCTTACTATGGGCCAAGAATTTGGGTTCGGACAGCAGGCAACGAAAATAAAGGGTATCATCAAAGAGAAGAGGAAGAAAAAGAAGAAAAGCTAAGATTACCCTAACAGGCCGCCAAGCATATTTCTTATTGTGAATCTGATCAGAAAAAAGATAGCTAGACTTGAAGCTACTAGTATGGGTATAAACTTTATTCCATCTCTTTCTTTTCCTTTGTATATTAAGCCAAGTATCAAGGAACCCAGAACAGAGGATGTCATCAAAAATACTACAGAATATCTTATTACAAAATGAATGCCAAGGCTAACTTCTGAGAAGCTTATTGGCATGGAGGTTGTCAAGGCAGTCTTAGGTACATCCAAGGCTTGTAAATTCATTGTTAGAACCTCAACCAAAAAGGTGCCTAATCCAAATAACAAAGGTGCTCCAAAACAAACAGCAGCAAATACAAATATAACATACATCATTACATTAGCCCTTATCCTGCCATCAACAAGCCCTTGCTGCCTTAGATTCCTGGCTGTTTGTTCTAATAAAGAAGCCAGTTCGCCTCCTGACCTTAGCCCAGAAACTACGAGCTCCATGGTTTTGCTTAATCGTTCTGATCTAATCCTTTGGGTCATGTCCAACAAAGCCTTGCCGACTTCTGCGCCCATTGTGATCTCTTTTCCTATGCGATTTATTTCATCCTGAAATGGCCCAAACTCAGGCCTGGCTGACAGCAGTAAAGCCTTGTCAGTAGTTAAACCTGCCCTTAGATTAGATGTCATCAGCTGCAGAACATCCGGCAGTATACCCTCAACAAATGTTGCCTTTGCATCTGCTCTTAACAGTAATATAAAATAAACGAGAATTTGGAATAAAAAGAAAATCCCAACAACAGAAAGCAGAAAAGGGACTTCAACAAACAAAGCCAAATAGAATGTAATTGTTAATGCCAGAAGAAAACCAAAGGAAGTAATAAACCCAACAAACCTGTGGGGGTTTAGTTGGATATTGGAATATCTTAACAGCTTAACATAATCCTCCCTAATCTTTTTCGGGTAAAATTTCGCTAAAGATCTGTATATGTTTATTCCCCAAGTAAATTTGGCCTTTTCGATTTTATTACCCCCATAAACATTAACTGAAAGAAAATAATAACAGCATATAGACCCCAGAATATCATCTTTGTAATTTTCCCTGGCATAGACACAAATGAAGACAATATAATTAAGAATGTGGTGCCTAAAGAGGGCATTATTACAACCAGCAGCATATAAAACATCGCAAGAGGGTTAAGCTGGCTTCCATATCTCTGTATTTGAAGGACCTGCTCCTCTGACAGCAGATTGATGGTCTCATTTATCACCCTGGACATATCAGCGCCTGATTTCATGCCATTGACAAGCTGCCATACAGCCCTTCTGAAAAACAAGGAAGGGTTGGTAGCTGCCATTTCCTCTAAAGTGTGTACCTGGGAGCTGCCAGCATTTATCTCCTTAACAGCCCTTGAAAATTCTTTAGAAATCTCTCCATAATCACCTTTTGATATATTAACCAAGATATCGAACAAAGGAACCCCTGAATTAAGCTGGACCAATATATTCTGCAGGGCAGCCATTAGGTTTTTTTCTATGCCTCTCACCCTTCTGTTTACAAACATCTTTGGGTACGCTAACTGCTGCAAAAAAGCAAAGATAGTCAGAAGAAATGAGGCTGTTAATGCAAATGAAAGGAATTTTTCAACACCAGCTGAAGCCAGGATAACAACAAGGAAAAAAGCAAAAAAGACAAAAAAAATGATGCTTGATAAAAAACACATGCTTAGATATTCCTTAGCTGAAAAATCAACCTCTGCCTGTTTTAGGCTTATTTTTAAAAAAGGGAAGAAATCCTGCAGGGACTCCCCAACTCCGAGAAAAGAATAGGATAACTTCTTCAAAGTTTTTGGCGGCAATAAGGAATAAGGCAATTTAAACATTGAAATCACGTATAGACATCAACTTCCCAGCAGTTTGTCTGGTTTTGCGTTTTTATTTACCATATCTATCACAAAGTCAGGATCAAGATAATAAAGATTTATTATCCTGCCAACATCATCCAGGCTTCTGATATTATTCTTAACTAAATAATCCAATATCTTCTTTTTGGTTTTTAGATCATTATTTATTTCTGCCTGGCTTAGGCCGGTATGCCTGCTTAGCTCCTCAAACAGCCTCGTTGACTGGGAGTGTTGAACAATAGTGTCGTTAGACGGCTTCCACCTGTAGAGTATATTTGGTTTGACTGCAATGCCTCCAGATTCTTCTGATGCAATGAATTCCCCTATCTGGTGGGTCCTCCTTATGCCGCGCCTGCGCTCCCTAAACATCACAACATTCAGGTTAACTGCTCCAAGCAGATTTTTTGGCACGCTTATTGGAGGGTTGGTTAATCTCTGGATGGTCTCGTTGATTGAGTCAGCGTGAACAGTAGCGTAAACACTATGGCCGGTATGCATTGCTTCGAATAAGACCTCTGCTTCTTCCCTCCTTCTCATTTCTCCCAAAATTACCCTGTCAGGCCTCATCCTAAGCGAGTTAATCAACAGGTCAAGCATTGTAACTTCTCCTTTTCCTTCCGGGTTTGGCTGTCTGGTTGTCAGAGGGCACCAATACAGAAATTTAGGAAGCTGCAGCTCGCGCGTATCCTCAATGCTTATCAGCCTATGATTCGGCGGCATAAAAACCATGCAAACGTTCAGGAAAGAGGTCTTGCCAGAGCCTGTGCCTCCGCTGATTAGTATATTCATCTCGTATTGTATTGCCAGCCAGATTAAGGCAAATATCTCAGAGCTCGATGTTTTATTTGCAATGAAATCTGTTACAGTCCATGGGTCACGGGCAAATTTTCTTATTGTGATTGAATTGCCTTTATTTGAGATCGGATAAAAAACAGCATTTGCCCTGTCACCAGTTATCAGGTGCGCGTCAAGCAAGGGGTTTAAAACAGTTATCTGCCTGCCAACACGCCTGGCAATTGTATTGGAAAAGTTTTGGATTTTCTCTTCCTTATCAATTGTTACGTTTGTCTCTAACCAGCCATGCTTTTTATGGTATATCCTTACAGGCTCATCTGCAGAATTTATGACAATCTCCTCTAGGTTGCCATCATTCAACAGGAATTCAATCTCACCAAAACCAAGCATTTCATGCAGCAGGGTTCCAATTAAAAATGTCTTAGTTTCTTCTTTTATTACCGGCAATTTTCCTTTTAATAGCTCAGAAGCCTTTTCCTTAAACTTCTGCTTTAATGTGTCCATGACCTTTGGGTCTAATATCTCAGCTGCACTTACCTTTACCTCTACAATAAGCTGGCGCCTTATCTCATCAACCAAGGCCAGAGTAGGTTTGCTGAGCTGCGGCACAATAATATTATACCGCCCCATTTTTCCTTTCTCTTTAACTATGTTTATATCTACATTTACGCCATCAGCTTCTACTTTGTATTTCTCAATTCCTTCTGCTGCCAAAGTTCTTACCTCTTATTGTCGGTTATTCTTGGCTTTAATCTCTTTGGTATCAATCTTAATTTTAATTAATTCTGGTTCCCCTACAGCGGGATAATGCAATTTTAGCAGGTCATGCTCTTCTAAAATTGCTGCCCAATCCTCTATCTTCTTTCTGTCAACACCGAAATATTTGGCCATAACAGACAATTTTACCTTGCCGCTTTTCTCTACCATTCTATGCAAAGCATCAAGATAGGTCTCATACCTGCCAAGCGCTATTTTTCTTGGCTGCGGTGATTCTTTAGGGGCAGATAATACTTTTGACAAGATAAATTTGTTTCCTCTCTCAGGATTTTTTTCTATATACGATTTTGACTGGGCTAATGACCTATACGATACATCTCCTCTGGTAGACCTAATAAAATAATAGGCATGTGTTGTGGCCATTATAGCAAGTATTATGGTTATTACCAACATGCCTGTCTGAGTTGATAGTTTTGGTAAATTAGGTATTTCAACAGACGCAAAACCGACAATTGAGGAGGTTTCTGTGAACAGAAAAACAATGACCATTATTGACAAAACCCCTAGAAGATATATGCTGCGTTTGACTATCTTTTCAGACATGTATGAGCTAATCAGTCCTTCAGTAAGGTCTTTATCATAACCATGCTTGATAAGCGCTTCTTTGATTGAATCAAGACTGTGGCCTTTATCAAAATTCCTCTTTATATACTCCCTCAACTTCCTTACAGTATGCTTAGAAAGGTTTGCCTCTTTTCCAACGCTCTCATTTACCTCAGCTGGTTTCTCTTTGCTGTTCTTTTTTATTGAGGAGTGCCTAACTGGTTTTTGTTTTTTGTTCTTTTTTATTGAAGAAGGCCGAGTTGACTTCCCTTTCTTGCTTGCCTTTTTCATCAGGCTCCTTTTTTTAGCCATTTTAGTTACATGAGTTTATATTTACGACTAGGTGGATATTAAATATTAGTCTATCCTTTTTAAACGTATGTAGTAACCTTCTGATAATAAATATTAATCTGGAGGTAGTATAATTAAGTTTAAATATCATGTAAAATTTGTTATATAAAAAAATGAAAAAGTGTCAGAAATTTTATAAACTGACGCTTTATTTAAAAAAAGGTGACGTATGAAAAAAATTTCTGAGCAAGTTAGAAAGCTTTGCTTTCAAACTAGGGGTCAGATTAGTATGGAGTACATGATTATTGTTGGTATTACTACCTTTGTTGCTATTTCTTTACTTGCGATATCCCATTATTATTCCAGAGAAACAGAGGAAACAATAAACACGCAGCAGATAGACCGGGTAGCAAAAGAAATCGTAGATACTGCAGAATCGATGTATTATTACGGAGAGCCTTCTAGGACTACTGTTAAGGCCTACCTGCCTGACGGAATAAAAGAAGTCACTGTTGGCCCTGATGAGCTTTCTTTCAGAGTCATAACACAGTCCGGCGAGACAGACATGTTTTATCCCTCTTCTGTTAACCTGCAGGGGAATATATCTGCATCTTATGGATACCATCATATAACAATAGAAGCAAAAGAGGGTTATGTATGGATAAATTCCACCTAAAGTCTCAGGCAGCAATGGAATTTATGATTCTAGCAGGGGTTCTGCTTTTTATACTCACAATAATGTTGGTAGTTGTTGCAAATAAAACAACCTACATCAACCAAAAAAAGGAAGTTATGCTTGGGGAAGATGCTGTAACTAAAGTACAAAAAGAGATAAATCTCGCTGCTCGTGTTTTAGATGGCTATTCCAGAGAATTTACGCTTCCACAAAAAATCAGCAATAAAGACTATAACATTTCAATAGTAGGAAATGAGGTCATATTAAGTACAGAGGAACAAGACTTCTGGAGGGTAATTCCCTCTGTGGTTGGAAATATTACTAAAGGAAATAACAGGATAAACAAAACAAATGGCATTATCTATCTCAATTAAGCGCAAGTCTCAAATTTGGAGCCTTGACCTTATGGTAGCTGTCTTAATATTTTTATGCGCATTACTTATTTTTTATAAGTATAGCATTAATGTTATAGATGTTGAAGAACAGGGTGTTGAGCACTTATTGCTTGATGCAAAACTCATCTCAAGTTATCTGGTTTCTACCGGCTATCCTGAGGACTGGACTGCTAGTAATGTGACCCTAATTGGTTTAACTAATGGAGAGATAAGGCTAAGCAAAGAAAAGGTCCAGCAATTTTCAAGTCTCGCTTTATCTGATTACACGAACAGCAGAAGGCTCCTCTCAACAATGAATGATTACTACATATCCTTCGAAGACAAGAACGGCAGTTTGTTTGAAATTGAGGGCATATCTTCCATAGGCAAGGACTACTCAGCTGAAAATCCTGATAATCTGATTAAGGTAGAAAGGGTTGTTATTTACAATTCAAGCATAATAAAATTAATGGTGCACGTATGGTAAAAAAAGGGGTTTTTTTTAGCATAGACGCTTTGATAGCAGTCATCATTATCCTATCTGCTATTATTTTTATCTCTGTTTTTTATATTAACAAGCCATCAACTAGCCAGCAGGTATATTTCTCTTCAGACCTTGTTCAGATATTATCTACAATGAAGATAGGGGAAATCAATGACCCTGCTGTTAGAACCATGCTAAATGAGAGCAATATAACTGAACTGAACAGGACTATCTTAGAGCAAACCCTAAGGTTCCAGGTAGGAGGGAGGGAGGATGAAGCCAGTGAGTTAATAAACCTTACAATAGGTAACCTTGTGCCGGATTACTATAATTTAGGTGTTTGGATTGAGGGTTTTGAAGAGCCTGTGTATGCTACAAGCCAGGAACCAGTAACCCAGCTTATATCATCAAAACAGCTGGTTTCTGGAATAGAGAAAGAAAAGGCAGTAGAAGGGCTGGCTTCCCGCGCTTTTCTATCAGGTATAAATGAAAGAACCAGCTCTGCTTATGCGTATTTTGGCGGATATGAAGGAGATGGAAATATAACAAAGAAGGTAACCTTGCCTGGCGGTTTAATCTCTATAGATTATGCATATATGGAGCTTGATGCTGGCGGAGAGTTTGACTTACATATCAATGGTATTAAGTCAGGGCATTACACACCAGCGCAGGATATGAGGGCAGACGAATGGGTGATAAATTCTTCTTGTCTTAGCAATTTTCAAGAGGGAGAGAATACAATAATATTTTCATTTAATGGAACAAAAAAATATATTGGCGGTGGTTATTTAAGGGTGGATTACACTGCCTCTGAATTAATACTTTACGAGGATATAGGGACAGAGAGATATTATTTTCCAGGAATAGATGGGATTATTAATGTTTATTCCTCATTCTATGTTCCTGGAAGCCTGGATTCTATGAACATTCATCTGCATTATGAAAGTGATTATGAAACATTCATGAACATAGGAGGCATAACAGTTTATAGTTATGAGTCTTCTGGAGAAAATACAGTCGATATTCCGGATGAAGAATTAAGCCTGATAATCAATTATTCCAGCCTAAGCAACAAAACAGTTCCAATAAGGATAGGGCTTGTAGCAGCAAACCTGAGTGAGGTAATTGGGCAGGGTGATGTAGATGTAGTTTTAATCACAGACCTTTCAGGAAGTATGGAGTATCGCTTAGATTCTGATGTTGATGGGATAGCAAGGAACTGTTCAGACCCTCTTATCTATGAGGCATCAACAAAAAGAGTTTCTTTAGCAAAATGTCTTGATAAAGATTTTATTGATACTATCCTGCAGAGCACAAGAAACAGGGTTGCTTTGTCTGCTTTTTATGGCGATGATTCAAATCCATATAAGGGAAAGGTATATGAAGAGGGCTTAACGAATAATGCAGCCTATCTTAAAGGGCAAGTAGATGCTTATTCTCCTCTAGGCGGGACGTGCATATGCTGCGCAATAAATGATGCTTATGAAATTTTAGATGCGCAAAACAATGAATCACGAATGAAATTTGTTATCGTGATGTCGGATGGAATTCCTACGCATACATGCCAGGCAGCCTCTGGGTGTGAAGGAACAAGAACAGGGCTGCCGTCAAGAGAGGGCTTATGGCTTGGATTTGGCTCTGGATGCTATGGGGGCATAGATGATTGTAATGTTAATGACTGCGCGTGTGCAAGCCAAAATGCCAATTGGAGTTCCTGCAGACTTCATAGTGAGTTAAACACAACTGTTTATTCAATTGGTTTTGGCCCTGTAGCTTCGTGCGCTATGGCTAACCAAACCCTCAGGAATATAGCAGATTGCGGCGGCGGGGAATACTACTCAAGTGATAATGCAACTATCCTAAAAGAGATTTACGAGGGGATTTCAGAAAAAATTCTGAATGTAAGCTTTAGAAAACAAACCGCGATTATAAGCGGGGAACTTTCTAATACATTTCTCTATCCTGATTCCTATATTCTCTTTAATTATACTCCTTCATTACCTGATATAGAATATGGAAGAATACCAATAACAATAGAAAGCCCAAGACTTGGCAACAATATAACAGAAGGAACATTTGATGTTCCTAGTAAAATCCTTGTTTATGATGCAAAGATTACTTCTTATTCAAGTGATAAATGGACAGATAGAGCTTGGATAAATAGTTCTGGAAATTGGACTTCTTTTTATGATCTATCAAGTTATGGTGATGATTACAGTCTGCTTGGAGACCCATATATAATCAACATACCGATAGGACTTATTGAAGAAGGAGAAAATCGGGTAAGGGTTAGCACAGGAGTAAATCCTATTAATTCAACTGGTGGTTCTCTTGATGATAGGATTATTTATACAAGCGGTATAGACATAGACATAAACTATACAGGCATCTTTGAAAAAGCAGAAGGCTGTAGCTGGTTTATAATGTTTGAGGACGGCACAAATATCACTATTCCTATTCCTTCCGAATATGGTGGAAGCAAGAATTGCAATTTTGATGAGGATACTGATTGTTATTCAGATTATGATGATGATGCTATAGATAATGCAATATGCCACTTATTTGAACAGATGGACTTTGATGATGATGGGTTGTTGTTCATTAAATTTGGTCCTACTGATTTAGATATAGAAACCGTATCAATCGGCAAGATACCATTTATGTGGGGCCCAACCTTAGTTGAGGTAAGGGTATGGAAATGATCAAGCTGCACAAGAAGGGGATGTATTTTACATTAATGACTATTGCCTTTTTAATCATATTTGTGTTTATATTTATGATTCCAGGCTATAAAAGGCTTGGGGAAGAGATGATGGTAATCGAGATGAGGGTAGATTCTATGAATGATTTTATAAAAGACCTGGAGAGAGACACTGAGAGGGGACTTTACATATCATCTTATCGTGCTTTATTGGCTTTAGAGGAATATGTCATTATTAATGGGGAATTCTTGGATGACACTAAGTCAAGTTTTAAGGAAGCCTTATTGAATGGAACAGTTCAAGGAATTAGCTCTTCCTTGATGATGGCATCTACATTCCCAAACTGGATAGAAAAGATTGAGGGAAAAGCCTCAAGGTTCAACATAGATGCAAACATTACCGTAAATAATGTCAGTGTTTATCAGGATGACCCCTGGAATGTAAAGGTTAGTGCATATCTGATATTTTCTATTAAAGATGCAACAGATATCGCATCCTGGGACAGGGAAGAGCGCACAGAAACATCAATCAGTATAATGGATTTTGAGGATCCTCTTTACATAGTAAGCAGTTTTGGCAGGACAACAAATGTCATCAATAAAACAGGGTTTGAAGGGAATTACACCTATAAAATTGGTGGAACATGGAATGTAACTAATTTACTAACACATTTAGAAAATTCCTACTATGCTGCTAATCCTGATGCACCAAGCTTCCTCATGAGATTTGAGAATGATCTTGGCAGCTCTCCTTATGGAATAGAGAGTTTTGTAGATTTAAGGAAGTTAAGTGATTACGGCTTAGAGATATATGATGAATCAAGTGTTATTGATTATCATTACTGGGATGGAGATGATAACGGAGACTACAGGATAAACTTTACACCAAGCTGGTTTAAGCTGGATGCAGGCCATTTAGCAAAATATAATGTGACAGGGATATCATATCCAAAATGAATATTTTTATCTCGAATGAGATAAATAGTTCCCTAATTAGTATACTAGTATAATATAATCAAAAGATTTATATATTAGTTATTTAAAGAGTATTTTAGGTAGGTTTGATAATCTACTACACAAAAAACAAAAAAGAGGTGAAGGAGATATGAAAAAAGGACAAGCAGCAATGGAGTTCTTAATGACCTATGGCTGGGCCATCCTGGTTGTATTAATAGCGATTGGAGCTCTAGCATATTTTGGGGTTCTAAGCCCAGAGAAGTTTTTGCCAGAGAAGTGTGTGATATCATCTGGTTCGGGTTTGTTTTGTGAGGAATTCACTACGAGTGCCACAGCTAACACAGTAACTATAAGGATAAAAAACATACTGACAGATAGTGCGTGGGTAGACTCTGTAACACTTGACAGCCCAAGCTGTACATACACTACTGCAGACACGCAGATAGCTGCTGACAGCACAACCGACTTTGCATTGGCATGCGCTGGCGGTTTAACCTCGGGAGACAAGATAAAGGGCTCGCTTACAATAGTATATGATGTAGGAACAACTGCTGGCTCAGGGCTTTCAAAGAGCACAACAGGTCAGATAGTAACAGCAGTCCCATAAAAATTTTTATTTTATCTTTTTAAAGAGGTGGAATAGATGAAAAAAGCTCAAGCAGCAATGGAATTCCTGATGACCTATGGTTGGGCAATCCTAATTGTTTTAATTGCCATAGGAGCACTTGCATACTTTGGTGTATTAAGCCCAGAGAAGTTTTTGCCAGAGAAGTGTGTGATAAGTTCAGGCTCTGGTTTGTTTTGTGAGGAATTCACTACGAGTGCCACAGCTAACACAGTAACTATAAGGATAAAAAACATACTGACAGATAGTGCGTGGGTAGACTCTGTAACACTTGACAGCCCAAGCTGTAGCTACAGTACAGCAGATACACAGATAGCAGCTGATGGCACAACCGACTTTGCATTGAACTGTACTGGCGGCTTAACCTCGGGAGACAAGATAAAGGGCTCGCTTACAATAACCTATGATATAGGAACAAGTGCAGGTGCAGGGCTTTCAAAGAGCACAACAGGGCAGTTAGTAACAGCAGTCCCATAAGGGGCTATTTTTAATTTTTAAAAGGAGAGTAAAATGAAGCTAAGAAAAAGGGCGATAGGAGACTTATACCTAGCAGCATCAATTATCTTTATCTATCTGGCGTTTTTGTATTTTGGCTTTAAAGGAAATGGATGGGCATTCTTAATAATAGGGGTAGTAACAGCCCTTTTTGGTATAAAGACGAAGAAGGTCATGATAGAAGGAGAGAAAAAGCCAGAAAAAGCCAGGCCCAAAAAGAAAGGATAATTTTTTATTCTATTTTTTTCTTTTATGAATTCTTAGAAAGATATTTATATAATACTGATATAGTGTGAATAAGATGTTATCATTAAAATTTATCAGAGAATATCCTGAAATAGTTAAAAAAGATCTTAAAAAGAGGAATGATGCTGAGAAGCTCAAATGGATAGATGATCTGTTAAAGAAAGAGGAATCATATAGGAAATTACTGCAAAAAGCTCAGGAATTAAGGCATAAAAGGAATGTTATAACAAGCGAGATTAATGAGGTAAAGAAAAAAGGGGGGGATATTTCCAAGAAAATTAAAGAAGCTAAGGAACTGCCTGATAAGATAAAGAAATCTGATGAAGAGCTTGCTAAATTAAAGGAAAAAATTGGTTTCTATATTGCCAGGCTGCCAAATGTTTTGCACAAGGATGTTCCTGTTGGCAAGGATGAGAATGATAACAAGGTTGTAAGAAAATGGGGTGAGCCAAAGAAATTTGATTTTGAGCTTATGCCTCATGGAGAGCTGATTGAAGAGCTTGGCTGCGCTGATTTTGATAAAGCTGCTAAGGTAAGCGGCAATGGCTTTTACTATCTGCTTGGAGATGTTGCATTACTTGAGCTTGCTTTGCAGAGGTTTGCTGTTGATTTATTGCTCAAAAAGGGTTTTACCCTAGTTGAGCCTCCGCTCATGCTTCGCAGGAAGCCATATGAAGGTGTTACTGACTTAGCTGATTTTGAAACAATGATGTATAAGGTTGAGGGCGAAGACGGATATTTGATTGCTACTTCAGAGCATCCAATGGCTGCTATGTTTGCTGGAGAGGTCTTCGATCCAAAAGAACTGCCTAAAAAGTATGTTGGAGTCAGCTCCTGCTTCAGAAAAGAGATCGGAAGCCATGGTATAGATACTAAAGGCCTTTTTAGGGTTCATCAGTTTAACAAGGTTGAGCAGTTTGTCTTCTGTGAGCCTAAAGACTCCTGGAAGATACATGAGGAATTAATTGCAAATGCTGAGGAGATATTCAAAAAATTAAAGATTCCTTACAGGATTGTTAATATATGCACTGGTGATATTGGAATAGTTGCTGCAAAGAAATATGATCTAGAGGCGTGGATGCCTCGGGAAAAAAGGTACCGCGAGGTTGTATCATGCTCTAATTGTACAGAATACCAGGCAGTTGGCTTGAATATGAGATACCAAAAAGGTGAAGAACGAGAGTATGTGCATACACTTAACAGCACAGCAGTTGCAACTGGCCGTGCTTTAAGAGCTATTATTGAGAATTATCAGCAAAAGGATAGAAGCATTAAGGTTCCTG
Organism: Candidatus Woesearchaeota archaeon; assembly: GCA_019322805.1. Taxonomy (GTDB): domain Archaea; phylum Nanobdellota; class Nanobdellia; order Woesearchaeales; family JAHWIC01; genus JAHWIC01. Next base: position 71,925 of record JAHWIC010000002.1, read on the forward strand.
ATGTACTTGTTCCTTATATGAATAAGATCAAGGTTATAAAGTAAAATCAATAAAAAGGCAATCATTAGAAAAAATAAATCCGAAAATTCCTTTCACAACCACTATAAAGGAATTTTCATCCGCTTACTTTCCTTTAGCCAAGGTATAAAGGAAATACAGCAGATGATTTTTGCTTTATGGGAAGGAATCAAGCAAAAATCAGATTTATTTTTCATTTTTTAATTGGTTAAATAAGTTTAAAAAAGAGGTGATTCAGTTGGGAGAAATACACGGTGTAGTCTACATAATCATAGGTGCATTCTTTGCTATAAGTTCTAAGATAATAGATGTAAGCAGGGAAGAAAGCAAACTCAGCTTCTTTGTCATTGTCGGAATAATAATGATCCTTGTTGGAATATTTAAACTCGTGATGAAGGAGTATAAAGGCAGGGCCAAACATGCCCCTGCTGCTAAAAGACGCTGCCATAGGTGCGGCACTGTGCTGCATGTATTCCAGGAATTCTGCCATAGGTGCGGCACAAAGTTATTCAGGTAAGATGGCTGAAGAAAAAACCCATGAAAACGCTGAGAAGCCTGAAAAGGTCATAAAGGTTGTGAAGAAATCAAGGAAAAGCCTGTTCTTTACTTATTTTCTTGTGGTCATGTTTTTTTATCTGGCTTATTACAGCTGGTTTATCAGGATCCGCTCAAAGATGCTTGATGTTTTTGCTTCCTTGTTTTTACTGGCTGGAATTTTCATCTGGACCTATGGAGAATTTAAGATCCGCTATAAGAAGCTAGCTATCTCAAACAAAAGGGCTGTTCTGCAGGAGGGCATATTCCACAGACACGACACAACAATAAGGTATGCGGGTATAACAGAGGTTACTGCCAAGCAAAGTTTTATGCAGCGCTTGCTTGGTTATGGGGACCTTACTATAATGACCAGCAGCGCAAAAAAGGATTATGAGCTGTCTATCGAGAGTGTGCCCAGCCCATTCAGGGTCAAAGGGCTTCTTGAGCACTTTATATTCGCTGAACATAAAGTTTAAAGCAAGAACAATGAAAAATCAATGTGGCCTTATCATTAATAAATAGAAAGGGTTCAATAAAAATAATCAATTAATTAAAAAAATAAATCTGAAAATTCCTTTCACAACCCCTGTAAAGGAATTTTCATCTTATTCTGTTTATTAAAGAACCACTTAAGACGAGTTTTGCTTTAAACAAAGGAAGAAGGCAAAACTCAGATTTATTATTTTTCGTTATTGATTTTTTAAATGATAGAAATTGACTTTGGGCGCAAACTTTAAAAACATTCCATAATTAAATTTCTTTATGGGGTTATTCAACGATATGCTGAAGTCAGATGAAACTCTTTTCAAGAATGAGTTGGCTCTTGATTATGAGTATCTGCCTAAGATTCTTCCTTATCGAGAGGAGCAGCAGAAGTATATTGCTGCATGTATTAGGCCGTTGCTTGCTGGCAAGAACGGCAAGAGCCTTTTTGTTTATGGTGCTCCCGGGATTGGCAAGACTGCTGCAACAAGGTTCGTTCTTCGTGATTTAGAGAACGACACTGAGGAGGTTGTTCCAATCTATATCAATTGCTGGCAGAAGAATACTTCATTCAAGATAATATTAGAAATATGCAACATCCTGGGTTATAAACTGGCACACAACAAAAGGACTGAAGAGTTATTTGAGATTGTTAAGGGAATTCTTAATAAAAAATCTGTTGTCTTTGCTTTTGATGAGGTTGATAAGCTTGAGGACCTTGATTTTCTTTATATGATCCTGGAAGAGATTTATAAGAAAACTGTGTTGCTGATAACCAACTACAAAGACTGGCTGATTAATCTTGAGGAAAGGTTAAGGTCGAGGCTGACAGCAGAGCTCCTTGAGTTCAAGCCGTATAATCTTGAAGAAACTAAGGGTATTTTAAAGCATCGCTGCAATTATGCTTTTGTGCCTAATGTCTGGGAGCCTAATGCCTTTGAAACTGTTGTCAAGAAGACAGCTGATCTTGAGGATATAAGGTATGGCCTGAATGTAATGAGAACATCTGCTAATGAAGCAGAGAACAAGTCCTCAAGAAAGATAACACCTGAGCATGTTGAGATTGCTCTTTCAAGAATGGATGACTTCAGTGTAAAGAAAAGCGGGGACTTAAGTGATGATGAAAGGAGTATCCTCAATATTATAAAGGAGAATTCAAGCAAAAGAATTGGAGAGATTTATGATTTATACAAGAAAGCAGACGGCAAATCTGCGTATAAGACTTTTCAAAGGAAGGTAAAGAAGCTGCAGGAAGGAAAGTTTATTTCTGTTGATAAGACTGAAGGCGGACCTGAAGGAAATACAACAATTGTTAAGTTTAAAGATGTTGAAAAAAAGTTAAGTGATTTCTAATTCAATAAAGAGAATAAATCATTTTAAAAAATCAATAAAAAAGAAAATAAATATGATTTTTGCTTGATGCTCCACAATAAAGCAAAAATCATCTGCTTCTGTTCCTTTATACCTTAGCTTAAAGGGGTAAGCAGATGAAAATTCCTATTGCATGTGGTAAAAAGGAATTTTCAGATTTAATTTTCATTGATGATTTTTTAAATTGATAAAGAATTTGATTCAATACCTTATGCTAAAAGGTCCCAGATCTTTTTTCGGTTCTTCAAATTTAACTTTAATATCATCCACATGTGCTGCTGGCGGTCCCTGCCTGCAGTAATCTACTAATTCTCTTATTTTATCATCATCTCCTTCTGCAATGACTTCAACTTGATCATAACCAGCATTTCTGACCCATCCATTTAAGCCAAGCTGTCTTCCTTTGTCTCTTGTGTTTGCCCTAAAGAAAACTCCCTGGACTCTTCCCGTAACTATGATGTGAACGCGCTTCATATAACCAAAGATTTTATTTAAAATATTTAATATTTTTGATACGATAAATATATAAATATGACTAGATTAATAAGAACCAAAATGAGATTTGGCATTCAGCACATGCGTAAAAGAAAAGAGCTTGGTAAGCTTCAAAAAGACCTGGAAAAGTTCCCGCACCCTCATGTAAAGATAAGGGCTCTTGATAATATGCTGCTGGTTATAGCTGTAATAGGCCCTTTAGTTAATTTGCCTCAGGTAATCAAGATATTCTCTTTAAAGACTGCTGCTGGAGTTTCTGCTATTACTTTTTCTCTTTTTGCGCTTTTCGATATACCATGGATAGCCTATGGAGTAGTCCACAAGGAAAAGCCAATAATCATAAGCTATACATTGTGGCTTATAACCAACCTTATGGTAGTAGTGGGAACCGTGGTTTATTCGTAACACCACTGGTCACTCTCACCTCTAGAATTCTTGGGTTGTAGGCTTTCTAGCGCCAAAATCAGCATTTTTGACCACTGGTCAACCACGCGTGAGGTATATAAATGAGTTCTACTACACTATAAGCATGTGGTTTTAATAAGCGGGCAGGAAAGCTTCTCACCCCACTAAGCACCTCCCTTCCTGCCTCACCTTATTAACCCCACTTTAATAAAAAGAAGGTGATGGAAAATGGATGGAAACGATACTAGTTTGGAAACCATCAAACAGTTATTTTATCAGCAGATAAGAACTCTAAGTGTAGGTAGTGTAAGTTCATTTGATATGCAGTTTAGCGATCAGTTATTAAAGAGGTGATGGAAATCAGAGATTTCCAGCACCGTCAAAATTTAAAAAAAAATTGAGGTGATAAAAATGGAAGAAGAAATGGTAACAGTAGAAGAAAATGAGGAAAAGGATATCTACACAAGAGAAGGAGTCGAAACCTTCTTTGAGAATGATGAGCTTTCGGGTGAAGAAGAAGGATTTATGGTTGGTTATTTAGGAGCTTAATCAATAAACAAAAAACCAATGAAAAAATAACAATAGAAAAAAATAAATCTGAAAATTCCTTTCACAACTAGGAATGAAGGAATTTTCATCTTATTCTGGTTCTTAAGAAATAGAAGTGGACGAGTTTTGCTTTAAACAAAGGAAGAAGGCAAAACTCAGATTTATTTTTTTTGTTATTGATTCTTTCTAATGATTTTTTGACAAACTATAAAAACAGTCTATCTTTCCTGCTCCTTATGAGAGTATTAACAAAAGAAGAGTTTTTGATTGAAAGGCTTTTCTTGTTTAAGAGTATATTAAACGGCGCAGTATTCATACACCCAACAGATACTATCTATGGGATTGGGTGTAACGCTGAAAAAGAAGAAGCTGTTAAAAAAATAAGAAAAATCAAACAAAGACAGGACAATCCTTTCTCTGTTATTGCTCCAGGAAAAGACTGGATAAGGGAGAATTGTGAATTTGATGAAAAAGTTAAGGAATGGCTGGAAAAACTTCCTGGACCATATACCTTAATCCTAAAGTTAAAGAATAAAGAGTGTATTGCAAAAAGCGTTAATCTTGGGATGGATACTCTTGGTGTTAGAATCCCAGAGCATTGGTTCAGTGCAGTTGTTGAAGAGTTTGGAAAGCCTGTTGTGACAACCTCTGCAAATGTGACTGGCGGTAATTTCATGACAAGTATTGATGATATTGATCCCGCAATAAAACCGAAGCTTGATTTCGCAGTCTACGAGGGCGAAAAAAAAGCAAGACCTTCTGAACTTGTAGACCTTAGCAAGGGAAAAATTGAGAGAAAGAAGAGATAAGCTTTTTAAAGGCAGTTGGCTTTTTCTTATATAAGATGAAGATACTTGCAGCAGGCGACATACATGGCGACACTAAGCTAGCTAAAGAACTATCTGAGAAGGCAAAGAAGGAAAAGGTTGACTTGGTTGTATTGTGTGGTGATCTAACATTAGCTGAAAGTTCTACTAAAGATATTGTTGGCCCTTTTGTAAAAGTAGGAAAAAAGGTCGTTCTTATTCCAGGAAATCATGAGACAATAGCAACTGCTGATTTCTTGGCTGAGCTTTATAATGTTACAAACCTGCACGGCTATTATATAAAATACAAGGATATTGGATTGTTTGGCTGCGGCGGAGCTAATATTGGATTATCGCAGCTTACAGAAGACGAGATTTATGGTGCGCTTAAGAAAGGTTTTGAAGGTGTAAAAAACCTAAAGCATAAGATAATGGTTACGCATGTTCATCCAAGCGGAACCTTAATGGAGAAATTAACAAACATCTTTCCTGGAAGTGATGGTATAAAGAAGGCTGTTGAGAGGTTTAAGCCAGATATATTATTATGCAGCCATGTTCATGAAGCAGAAGGCATTGAAGAAAAGGTCGGCAAGACAAAGGTGATTAATGTAGGAAAGAAAGGAAAGATAATAAATATCTAGTCATAAGGTATTATTTCTGGCATCTCGTCTTTTTCTACTGGTTTTATTTCCGGCATTTCTTGCTGCGACGAGTCGCCAAACAAGTTTCCGAAGACATTTCCTGCTGGCTCACTGCTTGAGGGGGTTTGCTCAGAGTTTCCAAATACGTTTGTGGACGGCTGCTGCATTGATCCTGACTGCTCAAAGATATTTCTCTGGTTTGTGTGAACTTCCCTTTCCTGCACTAAAGAATATAGCATGCGTATTGCTTTTTTTATTTCTTCAATAGAATCCTCGCGGGTATCTATACTAATCTTCATAATCTTAATCCTGGAAATTGGAGTATAAAAATTTTTCTATAGCTATTTAAGAAAATAGGACATCCTCTGTTACTGAACCCAGATTATAACCTTCACCAGATATATGGCCCATCAGGGTTATCTTGAGTGTTTTTTCTGCAGCAAGATTTCCTGAATAAAATGCATTAATGCCTGCTGTATCAGTAACTGATTCTCCAAACCTTAACTCTCCTATCTGAATTTGGTCTCTTACAAGACCTTTCTTTGAGATATCATCATTTTCATCATAGATATATATCAATAGCTCAAGGTTTATTGAAGCAATATTGCTGTTTTCCACTCCATAAGTTAAACTAGTGACTTTTGCTGTGTCGCTGTCTACTATTTCATAATCAAAGTCAAGCAAGCTTAATGTTGCAATTGGAGTCTCAGGCAGCTCGTCCGGAGTTTCTGGTGGTGGTTCATCTGGAGTTTCTGGTGGTGTTTCTGGAGGTATTTCACCAGTGCCTGCTCCTTCACCGCTTTCACCACCACCTCCACCAGGGCCTGAACCCCAGTCACCCCAGCCTGATTTGTAGCCTTCTTCTTCCTCTTCTGTAATGTTTTCTTCACCAATTTCTTCTTGTTCAAGGGCTTGTTTATATCCCGTTTTTAGAATTGGTATCTCAGTTGGTGCTGTTTCCTTTGGAAAAGAGGTATAGATATAATAGCCCACAGAAAAAACAAGCGCAATCCCTATCAGGATATCTATGATTAAACCCAATTTTTTTGCCATAGGGTAAAATAAGAAGCAGGGTATATTTAAATTTACTTGTTCTTACTATAGAAAATCAACACTAAGCTCCAGCTGGTCATGAGTTGGATACTCCTCAACAACTGCTGGAATTAATCCTTTTGATTTTATTTGCTCTTTTAGGTGATGCAAGATTTTCAAGTCAATAAGAATCCTTAATTTATCTTCATCGATATTGATTAAATTATCAGGGATATGGAACCTATCAGTTAGTTGTTTTTTTATTTTATTTAATTTTGAATTGAATTTTTTTATTGAATTTTTATTTAATGATTCCAACTTCTTTCTGTAACCAAAGCCCGGCTTTAATTCCTCAAGGTAAATTGCTCCTCTCTTTAGAATCCCGTCTAGGTTTATTATATCATAATCCCTGGCTATATTTTTCGCTCGCCTCTTTATTCTATTTGCGAGCTGCACTTTATCCTTTAGTTTTGCAGTGCAGTAATGTATATTTCTTATTTTATTCTCTGCATACTTTAACAGCTTTAATGCAAGCTGCTCGCTGCCTTTTATTGCATAAGAAATATTATCCTTTGTTTTGAAGCCTTTTTCCAAAAGCTTATTTGCATTAGTATCAGAAATCTCTAATTCATTAAGATTAAGAAAATCAATGTTTATTCTCGACAAATAATCAATTAATCTCTTTGTTTCTTTCGCTTTTCCCGGGATAACCGGGATTTCAACACCAAGGCTCCAATTGAATTTTTTTGCAAGCTCTATTTTGCTCCAGTCCTTGCTGTTTTCAATATCTGGATGGAATCTTATTTCGTCCAAACCTGCTTTGTATAATTTCTTTAGTTTTTCTTCTGTTACAAGATTAGTTGGAGTGTATAGATGGATGTGGAATTCTTTTCCAAAATTATTTTTTAATAATTTGATTAATGAGATTGTTCTATTGATTCTTAGTATTGGGTCACCGCCAGTTAAGCCAGCTCCTTGTGCATTGCATAGTTTTGCTTCTGTTATTATGTCGTTTGTTTCTTTTATCTTCCATTCATTTGCCCAGATATCATCCTTATTTCTTTTTACATCAGATAAAGGGCAGTAATAGCATTTTCTAGAGCATAGGCCTGTAACAAAAAGAACAAGTTTTGAGCCCTGCACACAAAGCTGGCAACCGCGAGGTAATCTGCCTGCAATGTGAGAAAAATAAGGTGTTTTTTGGGTCATTCTCTTGCTCTATCAGCAGTAGATTCAATCATAGCCCTTAAGGACATTCTTTCCCTAAAATGGTCAAGAACCTTTCTTACCTTAGGGTCTATAGGGGGCCTGCTGTCTATTTCTCCGTTTTCCCGCTGCTCATAAAAGAGGTCATATATTGGAGCATATCTGCCTGTCGAGTTATAGCATCTCATAGTTAACCAGTAAATATCCTCTGGAAATTCATAAATATGTTATTTGCAACCTCTTCCTGCTCAAACCCCTTTATCTCAGCAATCTTCTTTATTGTTTCAACAACATAAGCAGGCTCATTTGTTTTTCCAGGATAAGGGCTTAGATAAGGAGCATCTGTCTCTGTCAAAAGCTGGTTGATGTTGATTATCTCAGCCATCATCTGGAAATGCTGCAAGCGAGTGATTACAGGTGGAATAGAGAAATTCCAGTTGTTATCAGCTGCTCTTTTAATTAGTTTTTTATTGCCTGAAAAACAGTGCAGGACTATCTTTTTTGGGTCAATAGTTGAAGAGTCAAGCATATCAACGCAGTCTTGCTCAGCTTTTCTTGTGTGAACTATTATTGGCTTTTTTATCTTTTCAACAACAGCAATGACTTTATCAAAAACATACTTCATCTCCTGCTGCTTATCTTTAACCCAGTAATAATCCAAGCCAACCTCACCAATAGCAATGCATTTGTCTTTATTATCTTCCATCCAGTCTAACTGCTGGTCAACATCAATCCTTTCAACATCCCTTACAAAGGAGTCTGCCTCAATATTAAGTTCATGAGCTAAAGCGTCTATTGGATAAAGGCCAAAAGAAGCTTTTACAATGTCATATTTTTCTTGAAGTTGGAGGGCTATCTTGTTTGTAGCGGCATTAACGCCAGAAGTGATTATGGCTTTAACGCCTGCTTTTCTTGCATTTTCAACTACTTTATCCAAGTTGTTCTTGAACTTTGCATGGTCAAGATGTGCATGAATATCCACCAATATCATAGATGTGGAGGAACAGCAAAGCTTTATAAATATTATTCTATAACTTGAGCGTATGAGCTCAGTAAGAAGAAGAGGGGCTTAAGTATTCTATTTTTAATTAGAGGTGCCTATGAAAGTAACTAAAATCCATGGACTTGGGAACCATCTCGTGCTTGACTGCTATGGCTGTGATAGAGATAAGATTGAAAGTAAAAGGATAATATCTGATATGCTTAAGGAACTGCCGGAATTAATTGGAATGAAACGTATTTCAAAACCCCATATAATGGAGTATAAAGCCAAGGTTGAGCCGGAATCAGGGATAACTGGCTTTGTTTTATTGGCAGAGAGTCATATAAGCATCCACACCTACCCTAAAAAGGGTTACTTTGCTTTTGATATATTCTCATGCAAGGAATTCGATACAGAAAAAACAGTTGGTTATGTTAAGGATAAATTCAGCGCAAAAAGAATCAAGAAAGGGATCATAAAGAGAGGCTACTAGATGAAGCCTGTAAAACAGATAAGTATAAAAGAAGGAATGAAGGTGAATGAACTAGTGGGAGAAATGGGAAAAAGCGGTGTTATGGGGGCTGGAAGGATTGCTAAAGCTGCAAATATCTGGGAAACTATGATTAAGGACAAAGACTGCAGGGTATTCCTTGGCTTGGCAGGAGCAATGGTTCCAGGAGGAATGAAGGATATTGTTATTGATATGCTTGATAAGGGCTGGGTTGATGTTCTGGTTACAACAGGCGCAAACCTGACCCATGATTTAGTCGAGGCTCTTGGATACGAGCATATGCAGGGCTCAAGTGATGTTGATGACAAAGAACTGCATGAAAAGAAGATTGACAGGATCTATGAATCGTTTATGCCCAATGAGGTTTATGAAGGGATGGAGGATTTTTTTGGAAAACATTTTGACAGCTTGAGTACAATTACTAATGTCAAGGATTTCATATGGAAATTGGGTGCTTTAGTTGGAAAGAAATCAATATTGAATAGCTGCTATAAGAATAGGATTCCTGTTTTTTGCCCTGCTTTAACAGATTCCGGGATTGGGCTGATGGTTTGGGGCAACTTAGCTAAAGGAAAGAAGATTAATTTGAGTGAATTTGAGGGTCTTAAAGATATCCTTGACATTGCATGGACATGCAAAAAGGCAGGTGTAGTTTATATTGGCGGAGGTGTTCCTAAAAACCACATACAGCAGGCAATGCAGTTTTCAAAAGGAGCAATGTATGGTATACAGATTACTATGGACAGGCCTGAGCCAGGCGGAAGCTCTGGCGCTGAGTTGCGCGAGGGCATCTCGTGGGGAAAGCTGAACTCCAAAGGAAGCTATGCTGATGTTATCTGTGACGCAACTATTGCCCTGCCATTAATTCATGCTGCTTTAAAGGATAGGGTAAAATGAGAAGAACAATCGGCAATATGAAATCAACGAAGGGAAAGGATAAGATTATAGTTTTGACTGCTTATGACTATTCTACAGCTAAGGTAATTGACGAGGCTGGTGTTGATATAATCCTGGTAGGGGACTCCCTAGGAAATGTTGTTCTTGGCTATGAAAGCACAAGAGATGTGACTATGGAGGATATGCTAAGGCATACTGCTGCTGTTGCTAGAGGGGCTAAGAACTGCCTGATTGTTGCTGATATGCCTTTTGAGTCTGACAAAACAATGGGCCTTGCTGTTAAGAACGCTAAATTACTGTTAAAGGCAGGTGCTCATGCAGTAAAAGTAGAGGGAAAGCCAGATATAGTTGAGGCTCTTGTTAAGGAAGGTATACTTGTAATGGGACATACTGGCTTGTTGCCGCAGACTGCTGAGCACTTGAAAGTTCAGGGAAAGACTGAAAAAGATGCCAAAAGGATTTTAAATGAAGCAGCTGCTTTGGAAAAGGCAGGCTGTTTTTCTATTGTTCTTGAGTGCATTTCGCGTGTATTGGCTAGAATGGTTACAGAAACACTAAAGATTCCAACAATTGGAATTGGTTCTGGTCCGTATTGTGACGGCCAGGTTCTTGTAAGCAATGATATGCTTGGATTGTTTGATAAGATCCCTAAGTTTGTAAGGAAATATGCAGACCTTAACTCAGAGATAAAAAAAGCTGTTCATGCTTATATCAAATCTGTTAAAGAAGGCACTTTCCCTCCTGAGGAAGAGAGTTTTAAATGATGCGCACAATAATGAAGTCTAAGATCCATAATGCGACTGTTACTGAAGCTAATCTGCATTATAAAGGGAGCATTACAATAGACGAGGAGTTGATGGAAAAAGCAGATATTGTTAAAGGCGAGAAAGTACAGGTTGTTGATTTAGACAATGGAGAACGGCTTGAAACTTATGCAATTGTTGGGAAGAGAGGCTCTGGTGTTATTGGTATGAATGGCCCTGCTGCTCTGAAGTGCAAGAAAGGAGACAAGGTGCATATAATATCTTATGCTATAGTTAATGATGGAGAGAGAATAGGCGGGAAAGTGATTATTCTTGATGAAAATAATAAGATAAAAGAATGAAAAAAGATATTATTGTTGGGGTAACATCTGGCATTGCTTTGTACAAGGCTGTTGATTTAGTTAAATTGCTGAAGAAAAAAGCAAATGTTACTGTAATTATGACAGAGCATGCTACTAAATTAATTGATCCTAAAGAATTTGAAAAAGCCAGCAAAAATAAAGTTGCTGTTAAATTGTTTAAGAAAAACTTTGATTATGCTGATTATATCAAGAATAAAAAATATATCAAGCATATTTCGCTCTCAGATAAGGCTGATTTAATTGTTATTGCTCCTGCGACTGCAAATGTTATTGCTAAACTAGCTAATGGTGTTGCTGATGATTTGCTGACAACAACAGTTCTTGCTACACAAGCTGATGTTGTTGTTTGTCCGTCGATGAATGTACATATGTGGCAGAATAAAGTTACTAAAGAGAATGTTGGAAAATTAAAAAAAATAGGGTTTCATATTATTGAGCCAGAATATGGCAATTTGGCATGCGGTTATAAGGGAAAAGGAAGGCTACCAAAGATTGAAAAGATAGAGGGATTCATTGTTAGCTTAATCAATAAAAAAAATCAATTGAAAAATAAAAAAATAATCGTAACTGCCGGTGGTACTGTAGAACCGATTGATGATGTTCGTGTTATAACTAACAGAAGCTCTGGTAAAATGGGGATTTATATCGCTGAAGAAGCTCACCGCAGAGGAGCTAAGGTTACATTAATCAGAGGAAACACCAGTGTTGAACCAGCTTATGGTTTTTTTAAAGATTTAAGAATCGAAAGTGTTAATGGTTTGTCCTCAATGATAAAAAAGAATGCAAAAAATAATGATATAATTATCCATGCTGCTGCTGTATCTGATTTTGCAGTCGGTAGATCAAAAGGAAAGATAAAATCAAACAAAAAACCAAATATCGAATTAAAACCAACAATAAAAATAATCAATAATATTAAAAAATTAAATAAAAAAATAAAATTGGTGGGTTTTAAAGCTGAATCTAAAGTAAGTAAAAGGCAGTTGATTGACAGGGCTTATAAAAAATTAAAAGAAAGCGATGCTGACTTAATGGTTGCCAATGACGTTGGAAGGAATAAGGTATTTGGTTCTGAGAATAATGATGTTTTAATCGTCGATAAAAAGAAGAAAGTAATGAACATTAAAGGAAGCAAAAGGGTTATTGCAAGCAAGATTATTGATTTGATAAAATGACTGCAAAAGCGTTCTCACCAGGCAATGTAAGCTGCATATTCAGGGTTATCGAGAATAAAAATCCAATAAAAAAACATTCGTTGGGTGTTGGATTTACTGTTAATCATGGCGCAGAGGTTAGTGTTAAAGTTGGGAAAAATTCAATATATTTTAATAATAAAAAAATCAAATTACCGACGATAAATTCTGTGATTAAGAAGCTTACTGATAAGAGTATTGAAGTAAGGATTAAGTCGAAACTTCCTCTTGGTGCTGGATTTGGTATGAGCGGAGCTTGTGCTTTAGCAACAGCTTATTCTTTAGGTAAATTATTAGGAAAAAAGAGCAAAAAGGGGCTTGCAATGGTTGCTCATGAAGCAGAGGTTGAGAACGGCACGGGCTTAGGTGACGTTGGCGGGCAGTTTAATGGCGGCTTTAATGTAAAGTTAAAGAGAGGAAAACCATTATCTGTTACTCGTCTGCCAATTAGGGACAAGTTCATTTATTATCAATTCTTTTCAAAAATCGAAACTAAAAAAATTATCAATAGTAAAGGCAAAAAAATAAAGATCAACAAGGCTGGAGATAAATCACTAAAGAATATTAAAAAATTAATGAATGGCAGGAAAATCAGTCTAAAAGAGATAATAAAAATATCAAAAGGGTTTAGTGTTGACAGCGGTTTATTGACTGATAAAAAAGTTAAGGATTTAATTGAAAAAATTGAAGCTAAAGGCGGAAATGCATCAATGATTATGCTTGGAAATGCTGTTTTCAGCGATATTCCGTTTGCAGGAAGCAAAAGGGTTAAAATAACCAACAAGGGTGCTTGTTTGCTATGACTGATGCGCCAAAATCTCATCCAAGGTATTTGAGTTTGATAGTAAGGGATAAGATAGTTGATGGAATAAGGAAAGGTATAACCTCTGAGCATGGCTTGATTGCACACGGCAGAGGAGAAGCTCTTGATTATATACTTGGAGAAAAAACGCATGATTTCGCTAAAAAGGCAATAGAAACTGCTGCGGCAATGCTGTTGCTGGCTAAAAAGCCGATTATCTCTGTAAATGGGAATGCTGCCGCGCTTGTTCCAAAGGAATTGATTAAGCTGGGAAAGCTGGTTAATGCAAAGCTTGAGGTTAATATATTCCATACTTCTAAGAAACGAGAAATAAAGATACAGAGGCATTTGTTGAGGAATGGAGCAAAACAAGTTCTTCTTCCAAAAAAGAAGTTGATTCCAGGCATTGCTCACAACAGAAGCAGGTGCAACCCAGAAGGGATTTACAAAGCCGATGTTGTTTTTGTTCCTCTTGAAGACGGAGATAGGTGTCAGGCTTTAAGGAAGATGGATAAGGATGTTATAACTGTCGACTTAAACCCTATGTCAAGGACTTCAAAGACAGCAAGCATTACAATAGTCGATAATATTATCCGAGCGATGCCTTTGTTAATAGATAAGACATATGAATTAAGGAAGGAAAAAAAAGACCAATTAGAAAAAGTCATTAAAAATTATGATAATAAAAAGGTATTAGCTGATGCGCTTAGAGCTGTTAAGAGGTAGTCATAAAATATGCTTCAAAATCTCTCTCAAGTCCTTATTCTTTATCTCAATATCAGCAACTTTCCTTAAATCATCTGATTTGCAGTCAAAGCAGATACCTAAACCAGATTCCTGTATAATCTTCACGTCGTTATGATGATCGCCAACAAAAACACACTCACTTAACTTAAAACCCTCTCGTTTTGCTATTTTCTTTAATGCGTCTGCCTTTTTAATCATGTCATATTCTGTTGCTTTCGCGCTTTTTAGAACTCCTTTTTCATCGAAGATAAGGCGGCTAAAGAAAACATCATCAAAAACTGCATTATAATCAGGCATCAGATACTCCATTATGATATCCAAGCTTCCTGAGATTATTGCTAATTTAATTCCTGCTTCTTTTAGCTTGCTTATTGTTTCCATTGCTCCTTTCATTAACTGCACATTGTTCTTTTTCAAAGCATCAAAGAACTGTTTCCTAGCTGCTTTCTTTTCAATCCACATACCAATATCATGGTTTGCCCATTCCAAGTAACTTATCTCACCAGCATAGTACATATCGCGAGCTTTAATCCTTCTTTTTTCATCAGTTTCAAAATAATTATGAAAAAGCTGCCAGGAAAATTCCACATTATCTACTAAAGTACCGTCGACATCAAAGCAAACAAGCTTATATTTCTTTTTCATACCTTAAATTTATATTGCAAACCTTTAAATAGTTTTATACAACCTCCGGGCTTGGGTGATATCATGGCTGTAATCGGATTCAATTTCAATAAAATAAATGTTGAGAAAAAAGAAATTACCCAAGGCAAGGTAAATATAAGCAATAATGTTGCTATAAAAAATATTGAACAGAAAGATATTTCTTTAGGGAAGAGTACTCAAGATGCCTTGAAGTTCACATTTGAATTCACATCAAAGTATGAGCCGGGCCTTGGAAATATTTTGCTTGGCGGAGATGTTCTGTTCCTGACTGATGCAAAGAAATCAAAGGATATACTTGACAGCTGGAAGAAAGACAAGAAAGTGCCAAAAGAGATTATGGCCGGCATATTAAATACAGTGCTTTCAAAGTGCAATATACAGGCTTTGATATTAAGCCAGGAAGTGAACCTGCCCCCCCCAATACCACTTCCAAAGGTAAAGGTTGGTGGTAAGGAAAAGGAATATATCGGCTAAATTTCCCTTCGGGAAATTTAGATCCTCCCACTAGTGATTCTCAATTTGTGATTGTCCCACCCCTAACAGAGAACTATTTTCTTTTACAAAAGTTTTATAAATTATAGGCTAGTTTCTCCTCTAATAGAATGCCTCAAAAAGAACTAAAACTAAAGGTTGCAGAAGCAATACAGGATGATGTAAACAAAGGTATAGTCAGGATAGATAATACCTTTATGAAAGATATAGAAATTAAAGTGGGTGATATAGTAGAATTAGAAGGCGAGCGCAAGACAGTAGCTATTGCTGACAGAGCTTATCCTGGTGATATTGGATTAAACATTGTAAGGATGGATGGTATTACCCGTAAGAATGCCAAGACCGGTATTGGTGAGGTAATAAAGGTAAAGAAGTCTGATGTAAAAGGAGCTAAAAAGGCCACTATTGCACCTGCAAAAAAGGGTATTGTGGTTAGAGCTTCTCCGGGCATATTCAAACAGGGTTTGCTTGGAAGAGCCCTTGTTAAAGGTGATATTGTTTCTTTAGGTGGCGGCCGTAGAAGAAGAACAGCTATGACTGAAAGTCCGTTCTTTGAGGATATATTCAATATACTGGATGAAAGCAGCATGATGGGATTTGGCTTTGGTGATATAAAATTTGTTGTGGCTGATGTAAGCCCAAAAGGAGCTGTTATTATAACTGATGATACTGAGATTGTCTTTAATCCCGAAGCTGTTGAGATAGCTGAAGAGCGTGTTCCAGAGGTAAGCTATGAGGATATTGGCGGCCTTACTGAGGAAATCAAAAAGGTAAGAGAGATGGTTGAGCTGCCATTAAAGCATCCTGAGATCTTTGAAAGATTGGGAATAGAAGCTCCAAAAGGTGTTTTATTGCATGGAGCGCCTGGCTGCGGAAAGACCTTATTGGCTAAAGCTGTTGCAAATGAAACTAACAGCCATTTTATTCTGATTAATGGCCCTGAGATTATGAGCAAATATTACGGCCAATCTGAAGAGAACTTACGTAAGAAGTTTGAGGAAGCTGAGAAAAACGCTCCATCCATTATATTTATTGACGAGATTGATGCAATTGCTCCTAAAAGAGAGGAGATTAAGGGGGAGGTTGAGCGTAGGGTTGTAGCACAGCTGCTTGCAAATATGGATGGATTGAAGAGCCGCGGCAGAGTTGTTGTAATTGCAGCTACTAACGTTCCAAATATACTTGATCCTGCTTTACGTCGTCCAGGCCGTTTTGACAGAGAGATTGAAATAGGTGTTCCTGACAATAAAGCAAGGCTCGAGATATTAAAGATTCACACCAGAAATATGCCTCTTGGAGATAAAAACAAGCCTTATGCTGAAAAAGAGAAAGAAAAGGTCCTGAAGGACATTGCAAACATTACTTACGGCTTTGTTGGTGCTGACTTATCAGCCCTGGCAAAAGAGGCTGCAATGATTATCCTAAGGAAGGTTTTGCCGGAAATCCAGTTAAAAAAGGATGAAGCAATATCAAAAGAAACTTTAGAGAAATTAAGGATAGGTGCAAGTGACTTTAGAGAAGCACTAAGGGTTGTAAGGCCTTCTGCATTGCGCGAAGTGTTTATCGAGAAGCCAAGCACAAAATGGGAAGACATTGGCGGCTTAGAGGAGGCTAAACAGGAATTAAAAGAGGCTGTTGAATGGCCATTAAAGCATCCTGAAGCTTTCAAAAGGCTTGGTGTTAGAGCTCCAAAAGGCATTCTGCTTTATGGCGCGCCAGGAACAGGCAAGACCTTACTTGCTAAGGCTGTTGCAAACGAGTCTGACTCAAACTTTATACTTGTTAAAGGCCCTGAACTGCTTTCAAAATGGGTTGGTGAATCTGAAAGAGCTGTTCGTGAAGTGTTTAAGAAAGCACGACAAACAGCTCCAACAATTGTATTCTTTGATGAAATTGATTCGTTAGCTCCTACAAGAAAAGCCAGCTCTGATACTCATGTGAGTGAGCAGGTTGTTAACCAAATGCTTACAGAGATCGACGGCCTGGAAGAGATGCACGATGTTGTTATTATTGCTGCTACAAACAGGCCCGATATTGTTGATACTGCTTTGTTAAGGCCTGGAAGATTTGACAGGATGATTCTGATTCCAGCTCCTGATAAAGCTACAAGAAGGAAGATATTTGAGGTCCACACAAAGGGAATGCCTATCAAAGGTGTTAGCCTTGATAAACTGGCTGAAAAAACAGAAGGCTATGCAGGTGCTGATATTGAAGCTATCTGCAGGGAAGCTGCAATGATTGCTTTAAGAAAGGATATTAAGTCTAAAGATGTTACTAATAAAGACTTTGAAGACGCTCTAAAACGAGTAAGCCCTTCGCTCACAAAGGAGATAGAGAAAGCTTATGAAACTCTTGGAAAGCAGTTTACTTCTGCTAAGGCTAAAGAGATGAAGGAAGATATGCCGAGTTATTTTGGATAAATCAATAGAAAGAATTCAATAAGGCCTTATCATTAAAAAATAATCAACAGAAAAAATTAATTCTGAAAATTCCCTTATACCCTATGTTAAAGGAATTTTCATCTTATCCTCTCAGATATCAAAAACTTTAAATAACTACAAGAAATAAGCTTCTCCTATGACAAACCCAAAACCAGGTGACAGGGTAAAAGTAATTGCTGATAAGGAATATGAAGGAGTTTTAATGCCTAATGAGGAGACTGATTCTGTTGTTGTTAAGCTTGATAATGGCTATAATGTTGGGATTGAGAAGGGGAAAGTAAGGGAGATTAAACTGGTAAAAAAACACGAAGAAAAAGCTTCAAAAAAAGAAAAGCATGTTCATAAGAAAGGCTTGAAAACAATTTCAATTCTGCATACTGGCGGAACAATTGCCTCTAAGGTTGATTATGAGGCTGGCGGTGTTGTTGCATCGTTTACAGCTGAAGACCTTATTGCAAAGTTTCCTGAGATAGAGCAGACTGCAAATATCCGCTCTGTTCTTGTCAGTAATATGATGAGTGAGGATATGACTTTCAGTGACCATAAAAAAATTGCTGAAGCAATTAAAAAAGAGATTAAAGAAGGAACAGATGGTGTAATTGTAGGTCATGGTACAGATACCTTAGCTGTTACTTCTGCATCATTAGCTTTTATGTTTGAGAAAATAAACATCCCTATTTTGTTAGTTGGTGCTCAGCGCAGTTCTGACAGAGGCTCAACAGATGCTGCTTTAAACCTAATCTGCGCTGCAAGGTTTATTGCTAAAACTGATTTTGCTGGTGTTGCACTCTGCATGCATGATTCAAGTGACGATAATAAGTGCGCTATTCTGCCGGCAACAAAAACAAGAAAACTGCACACCAGCAGGAGAGACGCTTTCAGAGCAATAAATGATACTCCTATTGCAACTGTTGATTTTAACACTAAAAAGATCGAGTTTATCAAAGAAGATTATCCAAAAAAAAGCAAAGAGCCTTTTGTAATGAAAGACAAGCTCGAGGAAAAGGTTGCGGTCATAAGAACTTATGTCAGCATGAAGCCCGATATGATTGAAGCCTTGACAAAAAAAGGCTACAAAGGCCTTGTTCTAGAAGCAACAGGCATTGGACAAGCTCCAACAAATACAGAGCCGAACCTGCCAAATTACGAGGCTTTGAAAAAGTTCATAACCAATGATGGAGTTGTTGTCTTAACCTCTCAATGCCTTTTTGGCAGAGTTCATAAAGACATTTACAAGAACTGCAGAAGGCTTGCAGAAATAGGCGTTATCTTTGGAGAGGATATGTTAACTGATACTGCTTATGTAAAGCTGGCTTGGCTTTTAGCTAATTTCTCTAGAGAAGAAGCTAAAGAATTGGTTACAAAGAACTTACGTGGAGAAATAAATGAAAGAACAAGTGTTGAAGAGTTCTTGAAAGATTAAAATCAAGCAAAATCACCGGGTGCTATTTCATCCTTTCCATACTTCTGCTGAGCTTCTTTTAGTCTTTGTCTTTGCTGCTCAATGTGCTCGTGGAAGATTTTAGGAGTATCCGGCTCTTCACGGTAGATCTGCTCAATCCTGTCAAGCTTTGCAAGCAGTTTAGATGTTCTTGTTGAGAATTGTTTTATGTATTCCTCCTCAGTATAATCCCTGCCAAGCGCTTTCTTGAATAATGCCTTTAAATCTTCATATTTGGGAATAAAACCAACAGGGGTTTCAATCACCTCATACTCTTCGTGAACCCTGCCTTCCATCCAAAGCAGCCACACCTTCTTGTCCAGCTTTCCGTTAAGGAATTTGCCGTCTTTTTTTAAGAAATAATTTGTTGCAAATATTAATGGCGGCTTATCTAGCTTATCGCCGAAGTTCAAATGATTCTTAACATAGGTTCCCATCGGAATAACCAGGAAATCAAGATTAGCCATTGGATTGTGCTTAAGCTGCCCCTCTGCGCCAAGTGTTGCTGCTGTGGTTTCTGACTCAAGCGCTGTACCAAGGAAAACCCCATGAGCCCAGCTTAATGACTGCATAACAGGAACAGATGTATCTGAATCTCTGCCTCCATAAATAATCCCATCGATAAGAACTCCATCAGGGTCATCAGCCTTAGGGTCTGCATTGTCCAGATCATTGATTTTTAGGGTAAACCTTGCATTTTTGTGTGAAGGGTCTATTTTATTACCGTCCTTGTCCCTTTTTCCTTTAAACCAGTCTCCAGAATGGTTTATTCCTTTCTTAGGAATCTCTTTTCCCATACCAAGCCAGTATGGAACACCGCCAACGTCAAGAACATTAGAGATAATCAGCTCGCGAGGTGTTGTCAGTGTCTTATAGATTACCGGGTCATCATCTGCGTTTATGTCTTTAATGACACCAAAGATACCCTGCTCCACATTAGCTGCTCTGACAAAACCTTCTTCATCTATCCTTAAGTAGGCAATATCGTCACCAACTATGGTTTGACCAGATATCATTGCTGTAGAGGTTTTGCCGCAAAGGCTTGGGAAAGCTCCTGTAAAGTAAGTTGTTCTTTCCTTGTCTAGAGGATGGACCCCTACAATAAACATATGCTCGCATAGCCAATCCTCCTTAGCTGCTTTGCTTATAGCCAGTCTCAAAGCTAATTTCTTCAGGCCTATGCTGTTTCCGCCGTATTGGTTGTTTACAGTAAGGACTCTTTCTTCTTCCAAATCCACATAAATCCTCCTTTTATCGATGTTTTTAGTTGTATTTCGCTCGTCTAATCCTCCAGCAGAGTGCACAAAATAGAAAAAATCTTTTGAGCCGTTTAATTTCTTAAATTCCTGGTAACCCTGCCTGAATAATAAGTTTTCATTATGGGCAACATAGAATGAATCTGTCAATTGCAGGGCTGGAATTGCGAACCTTGAGTTATTGGGACCTAAACAGTAGAAACATACAAGCATCTCTTTTCCCTGCATTATCCCGTCCATAAATGCAAGTATTTCCTTTAATCCTTCATCCTTGTCTATTGTTTTGATATGCTTGCTTAGCTTCTTTCCCTTTGGCAATAATATCTTGGTATTTGCTTTATCTCTTGCCTGGTCATAATAGCTGTCATAATGGATTGTATGGCCTTCCATCTTCAGGGGCTTTTCTTCTCCTCTCTCTACAGCGAGTTGCCTTACATAAGCAATATCCTCCTTAGAATCAGTAAGTACAGTAACCTTAGCAGGTTTACAGTGCTTTACATATTTCTCCACAACTTGCATTACTTGGGGGTTGTCCAATGCTTCTAACTTCTTAAGATTTTCTTCATTGAGTACTGATTTATCTATGTCCATTTTAGACTGAAGGTTTATTATTTCTATATAATAGTTTAGTTATAATAATAACAAATTATTTAATGCCAAAGACTCTGAATCAATTATATGCAACCAATAAAGGGATTACTGAATAAAATAAGGTGGGACAAGCGCGAAAACCCCGAGGATTATTCTATTGGTTACTTAGATAGAGTTCAGAATAAGATTATTGAGATTGGTTATAATGAAATAAAAAAGATTGAAGGGAATTTTCTGGTTTTAGAAAGAGACCTTGAAGAGGTTTATATTCCAACCCATAGGATAAAGGTAGTTAAGAAAAAAGATAAAATCATCTGGAAGAGAGAATAACAAAAAATTTATAAGTATTGGAAAAAGGATTCAGTTAACATGGTACCAGCAACTGAAGCAAAGGATGTAAGATATGAAGAAGCAGCATGGAGACGCGAGGTAGAAGAAAGAGCAAGGAAAAGGTTAGCAGAAGGGGGCGAAGAAGAAGCTGAAAGACGTAGAGAAGAAATCTGGAGACAGACGCAAGAACTTAGGAAGACCAGAGAAGATAAAAGGAGAGAAAGGCTGGAAGCTGAACTAAGAAGATACCAGGGAATGTTAAAAGGAGAAGTAGGCATTGAAGATGTTCTTGATAAGAAACTTGGGGGATACAGAGGTTTGACCCCAAGGCAAATGAGCAAACATCTGTCACGTGACCAGCTAAGAATGCATGCGCACCATATCCGCAACCGAATGGCGATTCTTCAGGACAGAATTGTTACTGTACTTAAAAACGGAGCCAGAGAGTTAGCATATTTTAGAGAGGTTGTAATCACAGACTATAAAAAGAAAGAGGGGCTTCTTGAAAAAAGAAGGTTAAGTGATGAAGAGCAAGAATTTCTTAGGAGGCATATTGGAAGAAGAAAGCTTGACAGGGAAGGCAGAATCCTCCTTAAAAAGCAAATAAACCATGATAAGTTTCTAGAAGCTCAGAAAAAGAAGGCAGTAAAACAGCTGGGAATGATGAAGAGGGAGGGATTTAACCTTATTAAACTAAAGGAGCAGCTGGCTAAGATTGAGGCTGAATCTGACGACATAATGAAATACTGGGAGTATGTTGAAAAAACAGGAACCCTGCCTCACCGGGCTTTTTTATGGCGCGGAAGACCGCATTGGGCTTATAGAAAAGACTTCCCAAACAGGGTGCTAAGAAGGATTTCAAGGTTTAATGATTTGGATATAACATTTCCTTTCAGGCATTTAAAAATAGAGCATATGAAATACCTAAAAGGTATTGATAACATAATAAGATGGACTGACAAGTGGGAACCTGAAAGGGTTTTAGCCGAGTCTCTTGCAGCTTGAAGCAAGATAATCAAGGCAGTCTGTAACCCGCTCAAATGTATAGAATACTTCTATGTTGTGGGGAACAGGTTTTAGTCTTCTGGGCAGGCAAAAAAGGTCATCTCTATCAAAGCCCAGATGTTCTTTAAATCCATAATGAGGCTGAACAGGAAGAACTGCCAGGTCTCTTGAATCATGTCTTACTATGACAACTTCTTTTGGTTTTCCGTCAGAGCCTGTGCCTATTCCAATATTTGCATCCCTGAATTCAGGCCAATCCATAGCAAGGCTTTCTATTACCCCAACAAGCTGGTAAGCTTTCTGCGCACGATACTTAGCTGCCTGTGGTGCAGCAGCATCCCCTGCACACTCCAATAGATATGCTCTCCATTCTCTTACAAAGGTATCAGCTACTGATTCCTTAAGAAGGTCTTCATGGATTGCCTCCACCCCTTCAGAAGGATGGTAATGTGCAAGCAATTCTTCTCTCTTAGAAGTATCTTGTAAAAGTGCGTCTAGTTCAGCCACAACTGCGTCAGGAGTTTCCGGTGTTTTGTTAGCTCTTTCGCTTCTCAATTTACATACGCCTCACTAACACCTCTAGTGAAAATACTAATAAAACATCATTTATAAAGCTTATGGTTTTTATCACGTATAAGTGGTTACAACATAGAAAGGGCAATATTTTTAAAGAATGGTGCTATCTGACAAACTATGGAAATAGATTATCAAAAAATTGGTTTCAAAGCTGGATTAGAGATACACCAGCAGTTAGAAGGAAAGAAATTATTCTGTGATTGTCCTACTTTAAACAGCAGGAAAGAGCCTGATATAAGGATCGAGCGTCGTTTAAGAGCTGTTGCAGGTGAAACTGGGGAGATAGATGTTGCTGCAATGCATGAGATGGCTAAAGGCAAGAAGTTTATCTATGAAAGCCATTCTGGGGATACGTGCTTAGTTGAATATGACGAAGAGCCACCACATCCAGTAAATCGAGATGCTTTAAATGCTGCATTAGAGATTGCATTATTGTTAAATGCTAAAGTTGTTGATGAAGTACAGGTAATGAGAAAGACTGTTGTTGACGGCTCTAATACCTCTGGTTTCCAGAGGACAGCTTTAATTGCAACTGACGGTTTTATTGAAACATCAAAAGGAAAGGTAAGAATACCGATTATCTGCCTAGAGGAAGAGGCGGCGCAAAAAGTAGAGGATAAAAAAGAATACACCAAGTTCAGGCTTGACAGATTAGGAATTCCATTAATCGAGATTGGAACAAGCGCTGATATCCTAGATGCAGAGCATGCAAAAGAAACAGCATCAATCCTGGGAATGATCCTAAGGAGCACAGGAAAGGTGAAGCGCGGCTTGGGAACAATCAGGCAGGATGTCAATGTTTCAATAAAAGGCGGCGCAAGGACAGAAATCAAAGGCTTCCAGGATTTAAGAAGCATGCCTAAGGTTATTGAGAAAGAGATTCATAGGCAGGAAAGATTAATCAAAGAAGGAAAAAAGCTAAAGCAAGAGGTAAGAAAAGCAGAGCCCGATTTTACAACCAGTTTCTTAAGGCCAATGCCCGGTGCAGCAAGAATGTATCCTGAGACAGATGTTACTCCAATAATAATAACAAAGAAGATGCTTGATAAAATAAAACTTCCAGAACTAATAACTGACAAAATAGGCTCATTAGAGAAGAAATTCAAGCTAAGCAAGGAGTTAGCATCACAAATCGTAAAGCAGAATATTGACTTTGAGGGCTATGCTGCAAAATTCAAGAATGTTGATCCTGGATTTATTGCAAATACCTTAATTAACACACCAAAGGAGATAAAGAAGAGGTATAATGTAGAAATAGATGTTGTTAAGTTTATTGACGATATCTTTAAAAGACTAGATAAGGGAGAGATACCAAAAGGAGCTGTAATTGAAATCTTAGTAGAGATTGCAAAGGGCAAAGAGGTTGATTATTCAAAATACAAAGGCGCTTCTGAAGAAGATGTTGAAAAAGAGATAGAAAAGATAATAAAAACAAAGCCAGGTTTAAGTATTGGCGCTTATATGGGTTTGGTTATGGGTAAGTTCAGAGGCAAGATTGATGGAAAGAAGGCAATGGAGATTCTTAAGAAGTTTGTAAAATAAGAATTATATAATATTTATAACAATACAATAAAATTTATAAAGCGTCTACTTTTTCTCTGTAAAAAGGAACAAAGGAGGATGTTATTATGACTAAGTATGTTTATTCTTTTGGTGAAGGAAGTGCAAAGCTAAAGGATTTGTTAGGAGGCAAAGGAGCTAACCTGTCTGAGATGACAAACCTAGGCATTCCAATACCACCTGGATTTACAATCACAACAGAGGCTTGTGATGAATATTATAAGAATAATAAAAAATATCCGCAAGGGGTTCTGGATCAGATAGCTAAAAAGCTTGAAGAGCTTGAAAAGAAGATGGGCAAGAATCTTGGTGACCCTGATGACCCATTATTAGTTTCAGTAAGGTCAGGAGCAGCAATTTCTATGCCGGGAATGATGGACACTGTTCTTAATCTAGGCTTAAATGATAGATCTGTACAAGGCTTAATCAAGAAAACAAACAATGAGCGGTTTGCGCTAGACTCCTACAGAAGGTTCATTCAGATGTTTGGGGATGTTGTAATGGGTGTTGAGCATGAGAAGTTCGAGCATGCATTGTCAAAAGCAAAGGAAACAAAAGGAGTTGAATATGATACTGGCTTGGATGCAGAAGACCTTAAGAAACTTATTGAAGGATATAAGAAGATAATAAAAGAGGAAAAAGGGGAAGAATTCCCTCAAGATCCTAAGAAACAATTACAGAAAGCGATTGATGCTGTATTTGACTCATGGAACAATAACAGAGCGATTGCTTATAGAAGAATACATGGTATCAAAGGGTTATTAGGAACTGCTGTTAATGTACAGACAATGGTATTCGGCAATATGGGAGAGACCTCAGGAACAGGGGTTTCATTTACAAGAAATCCATCAACAGGCGAAAAAGGGCTTTATGGAGAATTCTTAATGAATGCCCAGGGTGAGGATGTTGTGGCGGGAATAAGGACTCCACGGCCAATTTCTGAGCTCAAAAAGGTAATGCCAGAATGCTACAAGCAGTATGTGGAGATATCAGAAAAACTAGAGAAACATTACAAAGACATGCAGGATATGGAATTCACAATTCAGGAAGGAAAGCTATTCATTTTGCAGACTAGAACAGGAAAAAGAACAGGAGCAGCTGCAGTAAAGATTGCAGTTGATATGGTTAATGAAGGGTTAATTGCAAAAAAAGAAGCATTGTTAAGGGTTGACCCAAACAAACTAGATGAATTATTGCATCCACAGCTTGACCCTGTAGCTAAGCAGGAATCCAAGCCAATTGCAAAAGGATTGCCAGCTTCACCAGGAGCTGCTGTAGGAGAGGTTGTTTTTACTGCTGAAAAAGCATATAACCTAACAGAAGAGGGTCATAAGGTTATTTTAGTTAGAACAGAAACAAGCCCTGAAGATATTGAAGGGATGAATTCTGCAAAAGGAATCTTAACCTCAAGAGGAGGCATGACATCGCATGCAGCAGTTGTTGCTAGAGGAATGGGTAAATGCTGCGTTGCTGGCTGTGGGGATATTGTTGTTGATGAAAAAGCCGGCAAGTTCAAGGTTGGTGACCTAGTTATAAAAGAAGGAGAGCATATAACCTTAGATGGTTCAACAGGAGAAGTTTATCAAAGAGAGATACCAGTAGTTGAGCCTGAGATGTCAGGAAACTTTGCAAGTTTGATGGAATGGGCTGATAAAGTAAGAAAACTAAGAGTAAGAACAAATGCAGATACCCCAAAGGATGCAGAAACTGCTGTTAAGTTTGGTGCAGAAGGTATTGGCCTATGCAGGACAGAGCACATGTTCTTTGAAGGAGAAAGAATCAAGGCAATGAGGGAGATGATTCTGGCAGAAAAAGTTGAAGGGAGGAAAAAAGCTCTTGCAAAACTGCTTCCATTTCAAAAACAGGACTTTATAGGATTATTCAAGGTAATGGGAAAAAGACCAGTTACAATAAGGCTTTTAGACCCTCCATTACATGAGTTCTTGCCTCAGGAAGAAAAAGATATTAAAGAGCTCTCTAAAGAAATGGGTGTTCCTGCAGGAAAACTAAAGGAGAAGATTACAGAATTGCATGAATTCAATCCGATGTTGGGTCATAGAGGCTGCAGGCTGGGAATAACCTACCCCGAGATAACAGAGATGCAGGCAAGAGCTATTTTTGAAGCTGCTGTTGAAACAGGAGCAGTTCCAGAAGTGATGATCCCCCTGGTAGGAAAGGCAGAAGAGTTCAAACATCAGAAAGAGGTTGTAGATAAGGTGGGAAAAGAGGTTATGAAAGGCAAGCCGTACAGGGTTGGAACAATGATTGAGGTTCCAAGAGGAGCTCTTACAGCAGATAAGGTAGCTAAAGAAGCTGAATTCTTCAGCTTTGGAACGAATGACCTAACACAGATGACTTGCGGCTTTTCAAGAGATGATGCAGGAAGGTTCCTAAAAGAGTATGTTGAGATTGGAATTTATGAAAAAGACCCATTCCAGGTCTTAGACCAGGCTGGAGTAGGTCAGCTTGTTAAGATTGCAGTTGAAAAAGGAAGGAAAACAAGACCAGACCTTAAGATTGGCATCTGCGGAGAGCATGGAGGCGAGCCAAGCAGTGTAGAATTCTGCCACAGAGCAGGTTTGAACTATGTAAGCTGCTCACCATACAGAGTTCCAATAGCAAGACTAGCAGCTGCTCAGGCTGCATTAAAAGAGAAGAAAAAGTAATTAAACATATTTTTTTATGGTTCTTATATTTCTTTTATCTAAGCCGCCTAAACGATAAATTACAACTTCTTTTATTCCAGAAGATTTTGCGGCTTTTAGGTCCTTGTCCAGCTGTTCTATGGTCATTACAGGCTCATTCCCCATTCCTGGAGCAAGCATTCCTATGCCCAGCTGGAAATCTTTGTATTGCTTCTTAAGAAACTGGATGCGAGATTTAATAGAATCATTTTTTATCGCACTTGAATAAGCCATAAGGATTTTAGCGTGTTTGAAATTATCCTGATCAAATGTTGTTGCAAAGAACTGGAATAATTTAGCGAGCAGCTTGTTCTTAACCGAATATTCTGCAGTAACAACCTTTATCTTATGTTCGGAAGCATTCTGTAGAAAATCCATTATTAACTTTTTATTTTTAAAGACATTAGTTGCCTGAGAAAAAACCAATGATTTTTTCAAATACGGCAATTCAGCATCCCACAGAACTGTCAATTGCCTTTCGTTTTTTTCCAATTCCTTAATCACTCTCTTCAGCCCTTCTGCATCAGAGAATGCAGAAAACCAGTAGCCTTCCTCTTCCCTTAAAACAGGCCAATAGCAGACCTCCTGCACATACATATATTTAGAGCAGTCTTTCCTGATTCTATTAAATTCCTTAATGCTCTTAGCTGCAGCGTACAGTCTAGTTGGAAAATCAACCAACTTAAGCCTGCTAAGGTTTGCCTTTGTTGGGAACTCCTCAAAAAAGCTTATTCTCATGTTTATTACTGCTTATTTATACTTCTTTTTAAGTTTTTTGATGGTACTTTTTAGTGTTGAAAGTTTTCTACAGAAATTATTTAAATAGTAAACCAAAACAAAGTCTTAAATGGTTAAAACAAGCAGAATCCTAGAAGAAATCTTAAAGCATAAGATTATTCTAATAATAATCCTAATATTATGCGTTGCGCTCTATTACAACTATAGCTATCAGGGAATTACATATAAGATATTAAGGAGTGATCCTGAAGCAGTCAGCAATTTTGTTCTTTCTTTTAAGACCTTAGCGCCTTTAGTGTATCTGGTTTTGGTTATACTTGAAGTGGCAATTGCACCTATTCCTGGATTTATATTTGCATTCTCAGGAGGGATTATATTCGGCACTCTCTTGGGGGGTGTTTTATTATTTTTAGGCAATTTTTTGGGCAGTATTGTCGGTTTTAAGCTAGCGCAGAGATTTGGAAGGGGGTTTGTTGAAAGACTTGTTAAAAGAGAAAGTCTTGACAAATTTGACAGCTATACTCTAAGATATGGTGGCTGGTTAATACTCTTAATAAGGCTGAATCCAATGACGTCATCGGATTTATTTAATTATGCTGCTGGCTTAAGCAAGGTTCCGTTCAGGCATTTTGTGGTTGCTTCATTCTTTGGCTTAATGCCAATAGCATTTGTACAGACCTATCTTGGAGAAGAATTTATTAAGACAAGCCCAACACTTTATGCAATATTCCTTGCAATAAGCTTATTTGCTGTTGTTTTTGCAGTATATGGTTATTACAGGGCAAGAAAGAAATGAAAATGAAGCTAATCCAAAGCCTAAAGCTAGCCTGGAGATACAAATACTTGCCTTTTACAATTCTTTTACAGCTGCTTGCAAGAATAATGCCGATTGGAACTATTACCTTACATAGACTGCGCGGGGTAAAGATAGGAAAAGGCTGCAATATATCAAAAGAGGCATTCATAGATGAGATGGAGCCTAGGTCAGTAAGCATTGGAAATGAGGTTGTGATTTCACCTCATGTTAAAATAATAGCGCATTCAAATTATGGTAAGGCTTTATATCCTTATATGGGAAAGAGAAAAGTGGAAAAGGTAAGGATCGAGGATGGTGCATTTATCGGAATAGGCGCTATAATCCTGAAGGGAGTAACTATTGGAAAATGTGCTGTAGTAGGGGCTGGTTCTGTTGTTACAAAAGATGTAGCGCCTTACACAGTTGCAGCTGGTGTTCCAGCAAAACCTATTAAGAGATTAAAGAAAAAGTATAAAAAGGGGGATATTTCATTATATGAATTGTTTTATGGAGCTGAAGAATGAAAATAAAGCACAAAAAAAGAGTGTATGCCCTTATTGGCATCCTATTGCTGGTAGCAATCATCCTATTCCTGGCATTTAAGCCATTACGGCCGTATCTGTCAGATCCTGTAAAGATCAAGGAATTTGTGCTTGGCTTTGGGATATTTGCGCCAATAATATTCATAATATTACAGGCAATCCAGGCGATCATTCCGATAATGCCTGGCCAGCTTTTGGTATTGCTGGCAGGCGCATTATTTGGCACAATAAAGGGCTCTATTTATTGTTTAATAGGCATATTCATAGGTATTTCTGTGGTATTTTTCATTGCAAAAAAATACGGCACAGAAGTCGTTCATAAACATGTTGATAAAAAGGAGTTATCGAAATTGAATAAGTTTATCAGAGAGCATGGAGATTATGCCATATTCCTTGGAAGAGTGTTGCCTTTATTTCCCAGCGATGTTGTTAGCTTTGGTGCAGGGCTTACTAAAATGAGATATAAACATTATATCATAGCCTCTATGCTTGGTTTTTTTCCAGCAGTGTTCCTGCTTAACATACTAGGAAACCAGCTAACTAAAGGATTGCTTAATCTAAAAACCGTAGTAATTGTCCTTTCTATTGTAATATTTATTGTCATAGTTTACAAATTCAAGCACCAAATAAAAGTGCATGTTCACAATGCTTTGTTATGGGTTGAGAAGAAGATAAAAAAAGCGTTATCTTGATACAAACTTATAGACCCCTTCATTCACGATATGTTTATCATAATCTACTGTGATGATATGGGCTGAATTATTCAAATAGACTAATGTCTTGTCTTCAGATGAAACAGTTTCAAAGATAAATTGCGCGCTTTCAGGAGCAGCCCTATTGTCAAATAAGGACTGTATTATTAACACAGGCTCATCGATCTTTGCCAGGTTCTCTCTGGCTGCATCAGACAAGTCAAAGACATTTATGAGTTCTGTAACAGGAGCTCCTTCAAATACCGGCATGCCTCTTACAGCATCATTATCCATAACTGCACCATAAGTGATTTTTCTGACATATTTGGTTATAAGCCTTAGCCCTTGGAGGATTTGTCTGGTGGGCAGGTATTCCAGCCATTTAAAGGAAACATATATTGGAGTTGCCATAGAGATTACCCCATCAAAGTCTTCGTTCTCAGCTAAGTATAAAGCTGTTAATCCTCCATTGCATATACCGCCAACATATACCTTATCATAATTCCTTTTGAGTATTTGTAATGCTCTGTTTGCATCTTCTACAACCTCCTGCCAGGTGACCTTTGAAAGATAATCTATTGTAGAGCCATGGCCTGCAAGCAATGGTGCATAGACAGATATGTTTCTTTGAGCAAGGTATTCAGCCATTTCCTTTAATTCATACGGCGAGCCACCAAAGCCGTGCAATAATAAAACTGCTGTAGGGCCTCTGTTATAGAATATCGGCTGTGTTCGGTCCATAACATACCTATCAAATGTTACTGTTTCGTCCAGAACCTGTATTGAGGACAGGTAAGTATCTGCCGGATATGTTTCCAGGCCAGTGTTTACATAAACCCAAAAAGCAGCTACTGCTACTATGATGACTGAGGTTATGATGCGTTTCCTATCCCAAAATTCCTCAAATTCTTTTAACTTATTTTTTTTAGCCATTTTTGGGTATAGCAAATCCGGTTGTATTGGTTATCTCATATTCTTTTCCTTTATATCTAGCGACTAGTCCTGGCATGCCATTCTTGATTAGGATTTCATTGCCTGTATCTTCTACTTCGACTTTTTCATATGCCTTGACCCATTCAGCATAATCGCGCATGTTCATAACAAAAACATCCGGGTCATCATTAACCATCTTCATTATCTTATCAAGGCATTCAAAAACATACTCGTTGTCAAACCTGCCTGTATGAGTTACAAGAACAAATGGGATACTCCTGTCTTTATGCTTCTCTATTAAGAGGTATATGACATATCTGTTAAAGTCTACAAGAGCCTGCTTAAATATTCCTGGGCCGAAAATAAAATTAAATTCAATAGATGCTGGAATAATAAGTATATTTGAGATCTTTCCTTCAACAGCCCTGTAGTAGGGGAATCTGGGAGTGAAAAGCAAAGCCTTGTCGCTTAAAAAACCAAAGCCCTTTTCATTCAATATCTGCAGAGTGTATTTGTTATCTGCCCAGATTGTTGGCCTAAAGCCCTTTGGTTCAAGGTCAAGTTTTTCTTTAAGAATCTTTAATGATTTATCAAATATCTCTTTTTGCTTTTCATAACTAGGGGAATTAATAAAATAGAATGTTGAACCATACTCAAAAAGATTATGGGCATAACTATGAAATTCTATGTTCTGGTTATTTCCAAGAGCATAGTTAATTAAGTCTGCCCATTCATCATTAGTTTCAATGCCACTTGCTACTACAAAGAATGTTCCTGAGATATCATTCGCAATATGCACATCAATAATGTGCTTAAACTCAGATGGTTCTGTAAATAGAACCCCAGCATCGTCGTTTGTAAAGATTGCTGCTGTCTTTGCTCCATCTGGAAAAGGCATTAATTCTACCTCGCCAATCTGCCTTGGGTAGACTGGTCTTGAACTGATTGAGAATTGAAACTCATTGACCAGAGAGAGGGCTACTAAAATCAAGAATAATGACAATAGCACACCTATTGTGATGTTAAATGTAATTTTATGCCTGCTAAACAAGGTCTCAAAATTATTCAATAAGGTCTGCTTTTTACGGTTGTAGAATTGAGCATCTAAGGCTATGAAAAGTACAAGACCCATAACAAAGAATAATGGGCTTATTAAGACATAATACCAGTCTGCCATTCCCCAGAATATATAAGTTGAAAAGACTGTAAAAGAGAGCAGGAATAAGATAAAGAATAAAACTGCCAATTCCTTTTCCTGGAATAAAATGTTATTCAGGCTTTTCATATATTTGCTTTTTTTACGCTTAAAAAAGAAGAGATCTAATTTAAAAAATTCAATTCTGGCTATAAAAAACATAAGTATGGCTAATGCCAGGAAACTGCCCAGGCAAGTTGATATTATTGACTGTATGCCGCCGGTTTCAAACTGGATAAACAAGAATAAGAACAAGACAATAATGAGGGCAAGGTATTCCATAAGGAATGATATCTTTTTTTTAGTAATGAGCTTTTTTACAGCTAATGTGATCAAAACGATTATTATTACTGAAGCTACTACTCCTATAACGCTGTTTATTACCCCTTCCATGCCAAGGATACTGAAAGCTATGAAGAAAGCTAAGAATAGAAAGATTATTTCAAAAACAGCAAACTTCAACTAAACTACCTCTTTTTTCTCTTGGTTCTCTTAAAAAATGTGTCAAATCTGGATGAAAATATGAAAATCAGGAAAAGGAAATAGATAGCAGCAAAGACCAGTAATCCTGCTTTTAACGGAGCTGTGTTTGAAGGTGACAAGAGTGCACTAGATGGCCTGTATCTTGTTCCTATGACGACTAAAACAACATATAATATGATCAATATTGCCAAGGGTAGTAGATACCACCATGGTTTCTTCTTTGCTGGTTCTTTTTTCTTCATAATAGCTATAATTAAAGAACTTATTTTTAAATTTATTGGTAAATCATAAAGAAAATAAAATCATTGTAAAATAATCATCACAAAAAAATAATTCTGAAAATTCCTTTTTAAATAATAGTATAATAACAATAATAAAAAATCAATAAAAAATATTTAAATCCGAAAATTCCTTTCACAACTAAGCTAAAGGTTATAGTAAGCGAAATTATATAAGCAATAGTTTCGCTTACTAAATAGTAAACGCAATCTTTCATAAAATAGTTGCGTTTACTAAATTTTCATCTGCTTTCTTTCCTTTAAGTCAGAGTGTAAATTGGGGACAACGGATAATTTTTGCTTTAATGGGTTATATCAAGCAAAAATCGGATTGATTTTTATCTTTCTAATGATTTTTTAGATTGATTATATAAATTAAAAAAGCGCGCCTGCGAAGACTTTCAAGCCACAAGCTTCGCTTAATGGCATTCGAACTCCGGACCTAATGCTCGCTTCTTGTGCGGAGAGCAATCCGCTCAGATAGGAGGCATTCGCTCTTTTTGGCTTAACCAAGTATCCAAGCTGAGCTACAGGCGCATATTCCTATGAATTGTGCATACCTTTATTAATTTTTTTGATTATCATTGAGGTATGTACAGAATAAAACAGATTCCAGAGGACTTTGTTGTAAGAGAAGTAATCAGGCCTATCCTTAAAAGAGAAGGGGATTTTGCTTACTTCACGCTTAAGAAAAGGAATTATTCTACACTAAGGGCTGCTGAGAAGACAGCAGAACTGCTTAATATTCCGCTTAAATTCATTGGTTTTGCAGGCACTAAAGACAAGAATGCTGTAACAGAGCAGATGATTTCTGTAAAATCAATAAACGCTGAAAAGCTTGAGGATATGAAAGTAAAAGACCTCAGCTACAAACTTAAGGGTTTTAGCTTTAAACCCCTTAGCTTAGGTGATTTAGAAGGGAATAATTTTGAGATTACTGTGAGGAACCTGGATAGCTTTGATGAATTTGAGAAAAAAGGAAGATTCCTTAACTTATTTGGGGAGCAGAGGTTCAGCAAGAATAACTCTAGTATTGGCAAAGCCATTATTAAGAAGGAATTCAAGAAAGCCCTTGACCTTATTCTGGAGAATGAAAGAGACTACAAAGCCGGAATCGAGGAAGCCCTTAAAAAAAGCCCGAATGACTATATTGGAGCGCTGAGGAGGATTCCAAAGAAGTTGTTGTTAATGTATATCCACTCTTACCAATCATTGCTGTGGAATAAAACAGCACTTAAATTAAAAGATGAGAAAGAAAATATTAAAGTGCCAATTATAGGATTTGGAAGCGATATTGACGAGATAAAGGATGAAAGAGTAAAATCAATAGTTAAAGAGATTATGGATGAAGAAAAACTGACTGAAAGGGACTTTATAATAAGAGAACTGCAAGGACTAAGCCCCGAAGGGGACAAAAGAGACTTATTTGCTGAGGTTAGGAAACTCAGGGTTATTGAGAAGTCTGAGGACGAATTAAACAAAGGCAAGAAAAAAATAAGAATAAGCTTTTTCTTAAAAAAGGGCTGTTATGCAACAGAAGCCATTAAGGCAATGTTCAAAAACCAATAGCTTTTTCTGTGTCTTCTGCAATCTTATTAAGTTCCTGTGCAGCGTCTATTGTTTTTACTTTATCTCCATAATATTCGATTATTGGTTCTGTCTTTTCATGATATTCTTTCAGCCTTTCTTTTATTGCTTCTTCTTTATCATCATCACGCTGGTAAAGCTCTCCACCACATTTATCGCATTTTCCAGGCACTTTTGGGTTTGGATTGCATTCGGGATAGATATTGTAAACAGTATTGCATTTTCTGCACTGCCTTCTTCCACTAAGCCTTCTTAATGTTAATTCTTTAGGAACGTTAAGCACAATAACTGAATCAATCTCCAGTTCCTTATCAAGAGCTTCTGCCTGGGGTATTGTTCTTGGAAAACCATCAAGAATGAACCCATTTGCGCAGTCTGGTTTTGATATGCGTTCCTTAACCATCCCAATAACAACATCGTCTGGAACCAAGTTGCCTTTATCAATATACTCTTTTGCTTTAAGGCCAAGCTCAGTTTTGTTATTAATTGCTTCTCTAAATATATCTCCTGTAGAAATATGGGCTAGTTTGTGTTTTTCCTTTATTATGCTGGCTATTGTTCCTTTACCTGCTCCTTGAGGGCCTAAGAATATTATTTTTTTCATTGAATCACCTTTTTAATATAAAAAATGGAAGCCTCCGATGGGAGTCAGCAATAAGGGCAGTCTGCCCTTATCAACCCTCAAAGGCTTTTTGAGGACTTCGTCCTCTAAACCTTCAGGCAAGCCTGAAGTTTCTCGCTTCGCTCAAAAGTTTGGAAGCCTCCGATGGGAGTTGCACCCACGACCTTCTGATTTCCGTTTTGCAATACAAGTCAGACGCAATAGCTACTATGCTACGGAGGCGTTATTCTCAAGAAAAAAACTAGAGGTTAGTATTTATAATTTACGCTTCATAACCGTAAATGGGTCTCCAGAAAGGCTCTGGCGTAGGAATAAATGTTCTCATGTTAAGGAAGCGCTTTACCTTGCTTGTCAGCTTAAAGACATCACGCCATAATTCCTTTTCGCGCTTATCAAATTCATGGCTCAGTACTCTGGTGTAATAGAGCTTATGGAAATGCTTAAGGAAAGGATGTGTCTCCCATTGATTATTGTAGTCAGCTTCTATCCATGCTTTAAAGAACATTTCAACTTCTCCAAATATGAGATTAGGGATTTTTTTGCCCTGGCTTATCAATACCTGGGCATCTTTAGCCTTTTTTTCAGGTGACTGTGCATAAACAACATGAAAGTCTATATCAAGATGGTACTGATAATAACCCTGGTATTTTGTTTCTGGCTTTTTTATTGTGCGCCACCAAATCCACATTTCTTTGCCGCCAGCATGCAGGCCTTTTTGGCAGAACTTTTCCATATATAATTTTTCTATATAATTATGACCTTCCTGTCCATGGGTACCAGATTCATCAAGAAATCCTTCTTCTATTAAATATTCATGCATCATCACATACATGTTCTTCAGGTGAAAGACATCCTTATACTTCACCTTCATCTGCGTGATAGTCCTTACAGGGACACTCATAATATCATTATAGAGAGACCAATTTATAAATTTTTCTATTTTTGTATACCAGTATACGGATTTGTTCCAAGATTAGACAAAGCTTAAAAAGAGCTTAAAGTTCAATAAAATAAAATGCTTGTAGGAGTTGTTGGCAAGCCAAATTGCGGAAAATCAACGTTCTTTAAAGCGCTCACTTTAGCGGAGGTAGAGATAGCTAATTACCCTTTTACCACAATAACTGCAAACGAAGGGGTTGCTTATGTCAAGATTGAGTGCGTTGATAAGGAATTTAACGCTACATGCAAACCTAAATTTGGCTACTGTGTTAATGGGGCTAGATTTATACCGGTAAAAATCCTGGATGTTGCTGGTTTAGTGCCTGGGGCGCACCTAGGTAAAGGTAGAGGTAATGCCTTTCTTGATGATTTAAGGCAAGCTGATGTTCTTATACATATAATTGACGCTTCTGGCTCAACCAATGCACAGGGAGAGCCGGTTGACGCATTAAGCTATGACCCGGCTGAAGATATAAAATTCCTGGAAGTAGAGCTGGATATGTGGTATCTGGGTATATTGAAAAAACCATGGGAGAGATTTGCTAAGACAGTCAACCAGGAAAAGCTTGATGTTGACAAGGCTGTTGCCAAACAATTCTCTGGCCTAGGCGCTGATGAGAACATGATCAAGGATCTCATAAAAAAACTCGGATTAAATGAGAAGCTTATAACAGACTGGAGTGATGATGACCTAAAAAATTTTGCAGTTGAGCTCAGGAAACTTACAAAGCCGATAATTATTGCTGCAAACAAGGTTGATGTTCCTGGCGCAGAAAAGAATTTAGAAAGGCTAAAAAAAGAGTTTCCAGATTATATCATTGTACCCTGCTCAGCTGAATCTGAGCTTGCGTTAAAAGAAGCCTCTAAGCATGGCCTGATAAAATATGTCTCTGGAGAAAATGGCTTTGAAATGCAGCAGCCAGAGAAATTAAATGAGAAACAAAAAACAGGTTTGGAGTTTGTCAGGACTAATGTTTTGAGCAAATTTAAGTCAACTGGTGTTGAAGAAGTCCTTGATGATGCTGTTTTCAAATTGTTAAGGTTTATTGCTGTTTATCCTGTTGCTAATTCAAAACTTGAAGACAAAGACGGCAATAAGCTGCCTGACTGCTTCCTGGTTCCAGAAGGAACCACTGCCTTAGAATTTGCTTACAAAGTCCATTCTGATCTCGGTGATAACTTCATTAAGGCTGTTGACTTGAAGACAAAACAGATAATAGGCAAAGAGCATGAACTTAAGCATAGAGACGTTATAGAGATAGTGACAAGCAAATAGAGGGACTAAAATTGCGAAGCAATTTTATGTCGCTCATCGGTGTCAACCATCGAAAGAGTTGGATGTCATAGAAATAGTGACAAGCAAATAATCTAATCCTTTTCCTTTTTACTCATCTGATTAAAGCTCTCAACTACATCTATCATATATTTTCCTTCTTCCAGTTTAATCACTAAAGGCTCTTTCTTGAAAAGATTAACCAAATCGAGCTCGTATTTTCCTGGTTTTGAAACCCTTATTGCTTCTAAATCGAGAACAACCGGCTGGTCCTTATCAATCTCAGAGCCAACCATATCAAAAACATCTTTTTCTATCTGCTTTTTGTCTTCCTTAGTCAGGTTTACCTGCTCTGTTACCTCTTTGGCTTTTTTCAGCTTGTCCTTTCTTATATAGAAGAATAATTTTCCTCCGCAGGAGCAGCCTTTTAGAATTTCATTTGCGCCGTCGTCATAAAACTTGCTGCATCTAACGCATTGGTGGGGCATTTTATTTTTTCTTTTTCTTTTTGACTTCTTTTGTGAATAATTCTATTTTATCAGGATTCTTCTTTATCTCTTTTACAACAGTTGCAGGCCCTATTATTGTAAAACCAACCCTGTTGCCAAGCATAAGGCTCACGAAATTGCCTTTTATCCGCCTAAAAAGGGTTTTATCCTTGCTCGACGGGTTTATTACTGCAAGTTCTATTCCCTTGAACTTTGCATCAATCTCTTCCATTGTAATTGCTATTAAATCAGTTTCTTCCTCTTTTTTTAGGCGCCCTTCCAAAAGGATTATCTTGTTCTCCTTTGCTATATCCAATAGTTTCTTTACTCTGCGGGCACTGCCCAATTCTTCTATCTCATTGTATGGTATAAATTGAAGTGTTAATGCCATTTTCTCCCTCTTTTTTTAAGCAGCTATAGCAAACAATGATTCGTAAAACTTGTCTACATTCTTGCCGTATTTTGCTGAGATGCCTATAACGCCATACTGCGGGTAAGCAGCCTGTATTTTCTTGAGATTTGATTTTTTTAGGTCTGTTTTATTTCCAACTATCAAGACAGGAATGTCCCTTGCAGCCAGGTTTCCAATGATGGTTATATTCACCTGAGAATATGGATCTTTTGTTGAATCAAGCACAACTATAACGCAGTCCATATCGTCAAGCCATTTTATCGAATCTATCACTCCTTTTGTTGCCTCTTTTGCCCGTTTTTTTGCTTCAGTCTCTTTTAATCCGGCTTTAATAAAATCCTCAAAATCAATCTTTGTAGCTATTCCAGGCGTATCTACAAGGTTGAATGAAAGCTCTTTGCCTTTGCTTTTTATGTTTATCTGCTCTTTTATCTGGATTTCTCTTGTTTCATGAGCAATATTAGAAACAGAACCCATGTCTTCACCAAGCCAGTCCTGGCAGATCCTATTAGCCAAGGTTGTTTTTCCGCCATTTGGAGGGCCGTATAGACCCAGTTTAACATGCTTTTTCTTTTTGAATATATTTTTCAGAATTTTATTGATAAATTTTTTCATTAAGTTAATCATCCAAACACCACTACAGAATTAAAAATTTGCTAATATAAATACTTTATGTTTTTTGTATTGTAGAAAGATTTATATAAAAACAGGTTTATTTTCAAAGTATGAATGAAACCATAAAAAAAGACGTTCTTTCTACATTGTCTGAGGTTATAGATATACTCAAGAGCAAAGAGGAAGCGGACATCCTCGAGATGAGGAAAGTAAGCAACCATACAATTCATAATGCTACAATATTTCAGGATGAAGACTCTATCTCAACTGCAATCTTAATCTATGCATTATCTAAGGTCATTGAGAGAAACTTTGGTGAGATTAATTTTACAAGATTCCTGGATTTATTGAGCAAAGCAAGAGATTTGTTAGAAAGGGATAAGATACCCAACTATAGAAGCGCGATAAAAAGTGTCTTTGAGAGTATCTCAAAGCTTGACAAGAAAGCAAAGCTGTATGTTGAGGAGGTAATAAATCAGGCTCAGATAAAGAAAGGAAGCAAGCTGCATGAGCACGGAGTTTCTATTGGAAGGGCTGCTGAAATCCTGGGGATTTCACAATGGGAGCTGGCTAATTATGTTGGCAAAACAAGCCTGACTGACATAGAAATCATAGATGCTGTAGACAGGGTAAAATTTGTCAGGGGGTTGTTCAGTTGAATGCCCTTATATTTGATTCTGGCCCAATAATAAGTTTAACTATGAATAATCTATTATGGACTCTAAAAGAATTAAAGCAAAGGTTCAAAGGGAATTTTTATCTAAGTGAAGGTGTCAAGAAAGAGATAGTAGACCGGCCTTTAGCTTCAAAGAAATTTAAGTTTGAGGCTTTGCAGGTTCTGAAATGTATTGATGAGGGCGTATTAGAGCTTGTTGAAAATCATAAGATAGATGAGCTTACTAATGAGGTTATGGAGCTGTCCAATCACTGCTTTAAAGTTCAGGGCCAGCCTCTCAGATTGTTTCATTATGGAGAGATATCTGGTATTGCTGCCTGCAAATTCTTGGGAACAAACATCTTTGTTGTCGATGAGCGTACGACAAGGATGGTAATTGAGTCTCCTGATAAATTGATTGAGATTCTAGAAAGAACAATGCATACAAAAATAGAGGTAGACAGAGAAAATCTTAATAAGTTTAGTGAATTTACAAAGGATATTCAATTGATAAGGTCTGCTGAATTAGCTACAAGAGCTTATGAGTTGGGATTTTTGGACAAATATTTATTAGATATACCAAATCCCAAAAAAACCTTGCTTGAGAGTGTTTTGTGGGGGATCAAACTTAATGGGTGCGCAATCTCAAGGAGGGAGATTGACCAGATTTTGGAATTTGAGAAAATATAATAAAAATCCCTTTAAGGAATTTTCGTGATCTCAAACTTTTGAGCGAATGTAAACTAAAAGAAAAGTTTAAGATGATTAAAGGACAGGTAATTTCTGGGGGGTTTAGCAAGATATTAGTTAGGCAAAAGTCTAAGCAAAGCCTTGAGTTAGGTGAGCTGCTTGTAGCTGATATGCCTGATGGAAAGATCCTGCTTCAGGTTTATGATTTGATTTATGGAAGCCAGCTTTCCCAGCAGAATTTAGAACTAATATCCGGGATGAAGCTTGAGGAAGATACTAGTTTAGAGTTTATGGATGCCTCGCTTAGGAATTATACGCTTGCTTTATTGAAGAATCTAGTGACAATAAAAAGCAATAATGCAGCTGTTTGCAAGGCTTTGCCAAGCTTTTTTTCTGATGTAAGAGAGCTTGCTAAGGATGATTTAAGTTTCTTAACAAAGCCTAGGAATCCGATGTTTGTTGGTGCTCTTCGTTCTGGAAGTAAGGTTGTTGATGTTCCTGTTTATCTAGAGTGTGATAAGGTTTTATCACATCATATTCTGATTCCAGCTACAACTGGCAGAGGCAAGAGCAATCTTGTTTCATGCATTTTGTGGGATACATTAGATAAAGATTATTGTGGTATGTTGGTTCTTGATCCTCACGATGAATATTATGGAAGGAATAAAGTTGGATTAAAAGATCATTCCAGCAAGGAAAATGTTATGTATTATACACCTAAAAATCCTCCGCCAGGATGTCGCACACTAAAAATAAATCTAGAGGTTATTAAACCGCAGCACTTTAATGGCGTTGTTGATTTTTCTGATGCACAGCGTCAAGCTTTGAATATGTATTACAAGCAGTATGGTAAATCCTGGATCGAGGCTGTGCTTTTAGAAAAACCACTTGATGTCCAGTTTAAGGATGATACACTAGCTGTTGTAAGACGCAGACTGCTTTATCTGCTTGATTTAGAATTTACGAATAATCAATTATTCTGCAATGGTGTTTTTGACCTTAAAGCAGGTGAATCAACTATAGCAGATATTAGCTCAGAGTTAGAATCAGGAAAAACAGTTATTATTGACACTTCAAATTTCTCAGGGCCAGTTGAGATATTGATTGGAAGCTTAATTGTAACAGAGGTTTTCAATAAGTACAAAAGCTATAAGATTAGTGGTGAATTAAAGAATAAGCCGGTTATATCTGTTGTTTTGGAAGAAGCTCCTCGTGTCTTAGGAAAAGAGGTTTTGGAGAAAGGCTCTAATATTTTTTCTACAATTGCTCGTGAAGGCCGCAAGTTCAAGGTTGGGTTGATTGCAATAACACAATTACCAAGTTTAATTCCAAGACAGATTTTAGCTAATATGAACACTAAGATAATCCTTGGCATTGAGATGGCTGCTGAGAGACAAGCAATAATTGATTCTGCAAGCCAGGATTTAAGCGAGGATAGCAGAAATATTGCCA
This sequence comes from Candidatus Woesearchaeota archaeon, assembly GCA_019322805.1. Lineage (GTDB taxonomy): Archaea > Nanobdellota > Nanobdellia > Woesearchaeales > JAHWIC01 > JAHWIC01. The sequence continues at coordinate 113,158 of JAHWIC010000002.1, forward strand.
GTTTGGATAAAGGTGAAGCAATTATTACCTCTAATTTTGTAAAGTTTGCAATGCCGATAAAGATTCCTTTGTTTGATGATTTCGTCGGAAAAATTAGTAAGAAGGTTGAGAGTGATTTTTCTGGGGTTTCTTTAGAATAGAAACTTTTATATATCAACAAACTAAAGCCAGGTATATGGTAGAACGCTGGGATTACTATCATCTTGGAAATAGTCTGGCTCTGTGTGACAGGCTTTTAGGAAGAATTAGAGTATTTTTTGCTTCTACTGAGAAGGAGTTTGTACAGTTTGAAGATAATTTAATGAGGCTCAAGGATGTCTTAGCTCCTGCTTATGAAATCCGAAACCCAAGAATATTCAAGAAGCTTGTTATAAGTTACGCAAAGGCATGTACGAGGGCTCTTAAGGCAATAAAAACACTTTCAAAAGACATTATTGAAGTGAGTGAAGCAGATGAAAATGCACTTAAACTGCAGGAAGGCATCCTTAATGAGCAAATGGGGGAAATAAAAAGATTGGAAGAAGCTGGTTTACATAAAGAAAGGGAATCTGTGCTAAAAGAAATCCATCCATGGATGACTACAGATATGCTAGTTAGAAATGCATTTGCTGAATTACGAAAATTGATTAATATTGCTAAAGTAGAAATCCATGAAGTTATTGACCCTGAACTGGCAGAGCTTCAGGGCATTATATCGCAGGCAGTGGTACTGACTGCACAACAAGCTGTTAAGTCACTTAAAAAGAAGGGAGTTAATGAAGCAGCATTAGAAAGGATTATTGTACGTTTCAGGTATGTTCTAGGAAATGTAGAAAAATTAAGCCAAGAAGAAGTGGCAGAATCAAGAGAGATAGCGAAGATCAGCGCCATTAATGAGGATCTCCATGCAGCTAAAGCAGTGCTTGTGAGCAAATTAAGGGCAATTCAGGAAGAATTAGAACGTGAAAGCCGTGCGAGAAAGGGTGCAGCTTGAGAACCACTGATTCTAGCTATAAGCACAGCAACAGGTCCGTTGAGCGAGCCTTTTAACCATGCTGTTGCTTCTTCGTCAACAGGAATTTTTAAGGCTGAATTGGCTCTGGGATTTGATTCGAGCAACATTTCTAAGATTAAGCCAATCTGAGAGTATCTCAAATGAGGGTCTGCTTCTGTAAGCGGATGGTCAAATACTTTTTCGCCTGACAGATAATAGGCTAAGCTGTATCCTGAGCCTGGCCTGTGTTCTAAAGCTACATCAAGACCTTCAAATTCTCCAAATAATCTAACCACTTCTTTAGGAGCTCGTTGCTCTGGTATACCCAGAGAAGCGTCGTATCGCTTTAATCTTCCTACCAGAAGTTCGTCAACAGACATTCTTAGAGTTACATCTGCCTCAGGCTGCTGCCTGCAAATCTCCTCAAGAATTCTGCCCACCTGATAGCCTACCTTTTCCTCAAAAAATTTCCTGTCAGCATAATTATAATCCCTCTCTGCGATTTTGTGTGCAACTAACAGTTTTCCTGACGGCTGAACAGTATAATGGAGAACATATTTATCAGTCATGGGAATTTGACCTGAAATTTTTTCTTTAGATCTCGGTAACGCCCTCCTCGCTGAGTCTGTAATGACTTCTCTGCTTAAATCAACATCTATTCCTTTAAGCTCTATAGAAGCTAAGCGATCTAGAACAACATGAAGCCTATTCCTGCCGCTTTTAGCATATTCTGTAATTTCCTCACAAATCAATCCAGTCTGAGTATGTGAATCATAATCCAACCTTATCGCCTATGCCTTGTAATTGGGCATAGTATTTAAATGTTACTACTTTCTAAAGGTAAAATATCTATGGTTATAAAGAAAAACGTTTATAATTGCCACTAATTTCTTTCTTTCCATGAAATTCGCACATCTTGCAGACTGCCATATTGGCGCTTGGCGTGATCCCAAGCTTCGTGATGCTAATCTAAAGGCTTTTTCAAAAGCAATAGATGTTTGTATAGACAAAGGGGTTGATTTTATTGTTATTGCTGGTGATTTGTTTAATACTTCCCTGCCTTCAATTGATGGTTTGAAAACAGTTGTTAAAAGGTTTAAGGAGCTTAAAGATAAAGGAATAAATGTTTATGGTGTTGCTGGTTCGCATGATTTTTCTCCTAGCGGCAAGACAATGCTTGATGTTTTGGAAAAAGCAGGTTTGTTTGTCAATGTTGCAAAAGGTGAGGTAGTTGACGGCAAGTTAAAGCTGAGGTTTGCGATTGATAAGAAAACAGGAGCAAAGATTACTGGTTTATTAGGTAAGAAAGGAAGTTTGGAAAGGGGTTATTATGAACAGCTAGTTAGGGATAATTTAGAGAAAGAAGAAGGCTATAAGATATTTCTTTTCCATTCTGCCTTAACTGAGTTTAAACCCAAAGAGCTTGAAAAGATTGACTCGCATCCTTTATCTTTATTGCCTAAAAACTTCAATTATTATGCCGGAGGTCATCCGCATTATATCTTTGATAAAAAGGAAGAAGGCTATGGTATAATTGCTTATCCAGGGCCATTGTTTCCAAATAACTTTAAGGAGATTGAAGACCTGGAAAGAGGCGGGTTTTATATTGTTGAAGATGATAAGCTTGAATGGCAGCCAATCCAGATTTATAACGCCCATAAGTTAACTGTGGATTGCAATCATAAAACACCAGAACAGATTAAAGAAGAAATTCTAAGTAACATAAAAGGAAAAGAGTTCTACAATACAATTGTAACTATAAGATTAAAGGGAAATCTAGAATCTGGAAAGGTTTCAGATATTGGCTTTAAGGAAATCTTTAGTCTGCTTTATGATAAATCAGCTTATTTTGTTATGAAGAGTGCTTTTTTGCTTAAAACAAAAGAGTTTGAGGAGATAAAGGTTGATGTTGATTCTATTGAAGAGATTGAGGAATCTCTGATAAAAGAACACATAGGGCAGATAAAGGTAAAGGATTTAACTGCTGATAAAGAAGCTGAATTAACTAAAAAACTGATGAACGCATTAAGTATTGATAAGAAGGAGGGTGAAAAGGTTACTGATTTTGAGGCTCGCATAAAATCAGAGGTTGATAAGATATTGGGCTCTTAATCTAGGTCGAGATAAAACAATAAATTTATAAATACATAAATCAATAACCGTAAAAATACCGATTTTCAGCGTGAGAATGAGTGAAGATTTAACTATTAGGGCAGATAGATGGGATTACACTGTTCATTGTTCCCCTTATTCTACAATAGATGAGGCTGTCCGCCCTATTGTGGCTAATGACTTTAGCAAGTTATCTGTTGCCTCTTTGGTTGATCTTAAGCTTAAAGATGAAAGGTTTAGGGATAGGACCTATACTGGTCTTAGTATTGTTCTTTTTGTACAGACAAGCAATGGCCCTTATGCAGTTGTTTACCATAATCCAGATAGTTACTCGGTTTATGAAAAGGGAATTGATGATCCTAGGCTTAGATCAACATTCTCAGACATAGAACAAAGGGTGTATGGCTATCTGCTGGCATCAAAGGGAGGCAATGGAGGTTTAATTATGAGTCCTATTGATGCAGATAAGCTTTTAGAATTTGGTTCAAGAAAAGGAAATTACCTGGCATCTTCAGTAGTTCTTGGAGATACTCTCCCGATAAGCGATAAAGATGAGAATGTTGTGCATCGTGTGCCTCTTGATGCCAAAACTGTTTCTTCTGCGGATAGCCCTTATCATCTTATGCTGCGCGCAGTACTTGGCCCTAAAGCTACCTCCTATCTGAATATGCGTGCGCAATCTTCATCAGAAATAGGCCTTTGGCTGCCAAATTCTGTCATGCCTTCTCCTACTGCTTATTTGGTCACTATGGTTGGCAAAGAAGTGTCACAGCAGCTTGCTGATATTTATAAGCATGAGCTTAGGCAGGGTGATATTATTGTTCATTATGTTTCTGGCACTGAGATGCTGGCTGCAAAGCCGACAGTGAAGAGGAAAACACCAATTCCCGGAGTGCCTATGGATCTCGAGGAGTTTGAGAAGGGTGTTGGTGGAGGGGGGAAAGTAAATAATGGATTTGATATAGAAACTATTATACAACAAGCAGAGTTACCTGCTTCATCTGTTAAAGGCGCTTCAGTTCATGCTGAGGCTGAGCCAAGATATGCTAGAAGACGAGGAACACAGAAAACTCTTTTCTTGAGAAGAACAGGCAATGGAAATGGCAACGGTAAAAAAGGAGAAACCTCTGGTTCGCGTGTAAGAAATGCAAGGAATGGAAGACCAAAAACCCCCAGAAGAGGGTCTAAACTAGTTTCTTAAGGATATTTATAACAACATCAGGCTTAGCTTTTCCTCTTGATTTCTGCATAACCTTCCCCATCAAAAAGTGAAGTGCTTTAGCTTCTCCTTTTTTATAATCTTCAGCTGCTTTTGGATTTTCTTTAATCGCTTCTTTGCAGAATTTCTCTAATTCCTTTGCTCCAGAAACAGCTTCAAGCTTTTCTTTCTTTACATATTCATTTACGTCAAAAGGCACTTCAACAAGCTTTTCCAGGATTTTCTGTCCAACTGCATCTGTTATCTTTTTCTCGTCGATTAATGTTAATAAATCAATAAGGTGCGTTTCATTTAATTTGACTTCATCCAATGTTTTCTTGTTGTAGTTAAGAACTCTTGCTAATTCTCGCCTTATCCATTTTGCTGCTAAGTCTGGGTTGACTGCTGCTGCAACCTTTTCAAACATCAGAGCCATTTGCTTATCCTTAGCAAGAATCTCTGCTGTTTCTACATTAATTCCATGCTCTTTGGTAAATTTCTCGAGCTTTGCTTCAGCTAACTCTGGCATCTCTGCTTTTATCTTGTCAATCCAGTCTTTTTTCAGTTCTATCTTAACTAAATCAGGATCAATAATATAGCCGTATTCTTCCTCAACTTCCTTGCTTCTTAAAGAAAATGTTGTACCTGTTTCAGAATCCCAGGCGCGGGTCTCTTGCTTTAGTTTTTTGCCGTCTGCAATTTCCTTCTTTTGCCTTTCAACTTCATATTTTAAAGCTCTTTCAATATCTTTAAAGCCGGTTATATTCTTTATCTCGCTTCTCACATAACCAGATTCTTTTATAGAGACATTAGCGTCTGCTTTGATTATGCAGTTGTTGACATCAAATATTTCCAGGTATTCTAAAACTGTGATTAACTGCTTCATAAAATCACGAGCTTCTTCAGGGCTTTCAAGCTCTGGCTTTGTTACGACTTCAATAAGGGGGTTGCCGCTTCTGTTATAATCCACTAAAACAAAAGGAGACTTTTGCATAGAGCCTATATGAACTAAAGCTGCAGGATCTTCCTCAAGATGGATTCTTACCAAACCAATCTCTTTTCCAGAGCTTAATTTTAATTTTCCCTCTGTTGCTAAAGGAATCTCATACTGCGAGATTTGATAATTCTTAGACATGTCTGGATAGAAGTATGATTTTCTTGAGAAAATCAGCTCTTTAGCTATTTTTGAGCTTGTTGCTAAAGCTAATTTTATTGTATACTCAACTGCTTTTTTATTAGTTACTGGCTTAGAGCCAGGCATTCCTAAGCAAACCTCGCAAACACGGGTATTAGGATCATCTGTTCCCTGAGTTGGGCAATCGCAGAATAGTTTTGTAACTGTGTTTGCCTGCACATGAATTTCCAATCCAATTACAATTGGTGATGTGAACTTCATCTTTTCTTTTTCTTTGCTCTTTTAACATGGTGGAATATAGTGTATCCAACTGAGATTATGAAATAAAGAGGGATTACAAAAACAGCCAAGATAAAAAATACAGGTTCTTCTACGGCAATTAGGGCTGATATTATGTTGTGCAGTAAAACTGCTACCATAAATGAAACAATGATTATTACTAACTTTTTCAGGTCCAACAAAAGATATTTTTCCAGATTCATTCAAAAGCACCTCCAATCTGCATTAATTTTCCCTCTGCTAAATGGTCTGTTATTGCCAATAGTCCAACTGGCAGGTTATTTTCAAGACCAACAGGAACATTAAGATGAGGCAGGCCTGCTAAATTAGGGCCAACTGTCATTATATCCATCATGTAGTTCTGCATTACGCTTAGCTTTTCAATATCCCTGAATTTTGGAGGAAGAATTGGAACTGTCGGGCTTACCAAACAGTCAAATTTCCTGAATAATTTCTTATGTTCTTCAATGATTTTTGTTCTTACTTTCATTGCTTTTATGTAATAAGCATCCCTGAAGCCAGCCATGCGGGCAAAAGTGCCGAGAATAATCCTTCTCTTTGCTTCTTCTCCAAAATTAGCGCTTCTTACTTTTGCAAAATAATCATTAAAGCTTCCTTCAAGCTTCTCATGCTGTCCATATCTCATACCGCAGAACTTTGCCAGGTTAGTTGATGATTCTGATGTTGCAATCAGATAATAACATGCTATGCCATATTTGTAGGTTATTGGCAGCTTTATTTCCTCGTATTTTGCTCCCTGTGATTCAAGCTTTTTTATTCCATCCCAAACCTTATTTTTAACAGCTTCTTCAGTTCCCTCTGCAAATGCCTCTTTTATTACTCCAATCTTTAGTCCTTTTACATCTTTTTTTAGGAATGAACTGTAATTATCTACTTTTTCATTTATTGTTGTTGATTCTTTATTGTCAAAACCTGCTATTATCTCGAGCATTAATGCGATTTCTTCCATTGTCTTTGCCATCGGGCCTATTTTATCTAAGCTGTTAGCATAATCAATCAAGCCATATCTGCTTACACGGCCATAAGTCGGGCATAAACCAAAAACACCGCAGAAAGAAGCTGGGTTAACTATTGAGCCGCCAGTTGATTCACCTAAGCTGATATGAGGAAAGTCTGCTTTTTGAGTAATTCCAGCAGAACCGCCAGAACTTCCACCGCAAGCTCTTTCTTTATCAAAAGGGTTTAATGGTTTTTCAAAGCCAACTCCAACATTTGCTGAGAAACTGCCAAAGCCAAATTCATCTTGTGCTGTTTTTCCGATGATTATTGCTCCTTGTTTCTTTATTTTTTCAATTACAGTTGCATCAAATGTTGGTGTATAGCCAGATAGAATCTTTGAGCCTGCTCTCGACTCAACATCCTTAACACAAATACAGTCTTTAACAGAAACAGCAATTCCTGCTAGCTTTCCTTCTGGTTTTAGTTTTACCTCTTTTGCTAGCTCTTCAGCTAAATCATTTGAGATTACATTCAGATAATGATATTCATCATTTATTTTCTTGGTTTTTTTTAGAACTTCACTTGTATGTTTAACTATATCAATTTCTTTATTCTTCACTTTTTTCGCAAATTCTAGTGAATTCATTCTTCAGTTAAATGATCTAGATAATATTTTTGTAATGCTGCTACTAAGATTGCATCTTTTCTTTTATCCGGCTCTAACAGCCTTCTTCCCTCTGCAGCTCTCCAAAACTCATCAGCTGATGACAATTCCTCATGCCATTGGGCTATAGTTTCCAATGGAGTTGCTCTATCCATTGTTCTTAAATCTCTTCTTATTTCTTCGTCTGTGGCACCTTCATACTTTTTCTTAAATCGTTGATATAAAACCACTACTTCCTTAAAATTATAACCTTTTGGAGGCATGCCTATCACTTTTTCACGTATGCTTTATTTATCACAACAGGCTCAACAGGAACATTCTGGTGCACGCCTTTTGTTGCTGTTTGTACAGCTTCAATCTTATCTACAACATGCTGGCCAGAAGCAACCTTTCCAAAAACTGCGTATCCAAAGTCCCTTGCACCATTGTCAAGGAATGCATTATCGGCAACATTTATGAAAAACTGAGATGTTGCAGAATCAACAACCTGTGTGCGAGCCATTGCAAGGGTGTATTTTTCATTCTTCAAGCCATTGTCTGCCTCATTCTTTATCGGCTCTTTTGTTTCTTTTTGATTCATATCCCTATCAAAGCCGCCGCCCTGCACCATAAAACCTGGAATAACCCTATGGAAGATTAATCCGTCATAAAAGCCCTCATTAACGTAATCAAGGAAGTTCTTTACACTGATTGGAGCTTTATCTTCATACAGCTCGACCTCAATATTTCCCATATTTGTCTCTAGAACAACAACTGGAGCACTCATTGTTTCCACCTCTGTGTTATCTTCAGAATTTGCAAAAAAAACAACAAATATTCCTGCAAGTATTGCAACCATAGCACTTATCTTCTTTAATTTCCTTTTCTTTATGGTTATCTTCATTATACTGCCCTTGGCCCTTTAAAGTAGCCGTCTTTCTTGTGCTCAGTATTTTCCAATGCTTTTTCCTGGTCAAGAACATCTCCAGGCTTGTCTTCACGCATTTGGTTCTTTAATTCAACTGGCTGGAAGCTTGGCTCAGTATCCTTAGTATTAACTTCATCAAGCTTTGAAAAAGCACCTAGGATTTCCTTTAATTGAGGAAGAAATTTCTTTATTTCAGAGTCTGTCAGCTTTAGTCTTGCAAGTCTTGCAACATTCTCAATTAGTTCTTTATCAACCTTCATTTTTAATGAGAAAAGACTAAGAATGGTTTATATAATTTGTGGATTTGTTAAAGGAGAAATAAAAGAAATTCAATATGGCCTTATCATTAGAAATTAAATAAAGATTATTTGAAATCAATGTGGCATTATCATTAGAAAACAATTAAATCTGAAAATTCCCTTCATCCTTACTATAAGGGAATTTTCATCTTGTTCTGGTTCTTTAAGAAACCCTGTAGATGAGTTTTGCTTTATAGTAGACTTAAGGCAAAACTCAGAATTTTTTATTTTTTTATTGAATTTTTTAATTGATAATTTTTCGTTATTGATTTTTTAAATTGATCAACTTTTCAATGCCTTACCAAATTCCTTAACCATCTCTTCTCCCCTATCAATAAGAATCACTTCCTCAAGAGAATGAGCTTCAAATGATCTTATCACTTCAACCATTGCTTGAGCTGCTTTATCCTTAGGCACGCGTCCAACACCTGTTCCCATGCCAGGGATTGCAATTCTCTTAAGATTGTTTCTTTCTGCGCATTCAAGTGCTGCTCTTGTTGCTTCCTTGATATTGCCTATATCTGTTAGTTGTGCTGGCTGTTCCATTGTTGGCGCATGGATCACATGCCTTGCTTTCAACGAGCCAGCTGTCGTTATAACAGCATGTCCAATTGGTATTGGTGCTTGCGAAACAGCTTCTGCCTCAATCTCCTGGCCACCAACTGATTTTATAGCGCCAGCAACACCGCCGCCCATATAGCCATAAGAGTTAGCTGCATTAACAAGTGCGTCAACTTCGATGGTTGTTATGTCTCCTTGTTTTATTGTTATCTTCATAGAATAAGGAAAATATTTTATACTTAAAAATTTATTGCTTGGATAATGAGGAAACTTAATCCATTAAAGGTAATCAAATTTGCGGCAGTGTTTGTTGTCGTGGTTTTTCTGCTAGCAGCTTTCTTCCTTAATCAGATAAAAACAGAGATAATGCACCTTATAGAAATCTACGGCTACATAGCTGTTTTCTTCATAACATTAATTGTAGAAAGCTTAGCTCAGCCAATAGGGCCTGAAATCCCTTTGGTTTCAGGAAAGATTCTTGGCTTGAATATGGCTTATACAGCTTTGATAACAATCATTGGAAGTGTCTTAGCAAGCTTTATCAACTATAGGGTTGGCAAGGTGTTTCAAGAGAGGGTTAATAAGAGCGAAAAATACATTAAATTTATTGAATGGTACAAAAGGCATGGAAAGTACGGCTTGTTAGTTGCTGCTCTAGGGCCAGTACCATATGTTCCTTTCTGCTGGTTCTCTGGCGCATTTGGCTTATCAATAAAGAAATTTATTTTCTTTGGATTATTCCCGAGAATTCTTAGGATTGTTTTTATCTCCTATATTCTAAATCTGATTTTTTAGATAATTAACCAACTTTAAAACAGCCCTTCTCCTGAACTTCTTAACTTCCTCAATATCATCCATTTCTCCATAAGTTTTCTTAGAGCCTTCAGGAATAAATATGGGGTCATGGCCAAAGCCGTGAGTGCCTTTTATCTTCTTTGCAATCTTTCCTTTCTCTTTTCCTAAGAATGAAACTGGTTTTTTACTTGGTTCACAATAACCAACTGCGCTTCTGTATTCACAGTTTCTATTTCTGACTCCTTTCATAAGCTTAAGAAGCCCTTTCAAACCAATTCTTTTATGGATATAAGCAGAGCATGTTCCTGGAAAATCATTTAATGCTTTAATAAATAAACCAGAATCTTCAACAACAATTATTCTCTTTAATTTATCAGCAAGCTGTTTTGCAGCTAGTCTTGCGATTTCTTCAGGAGCATCGCTTCTTAGCTCTGGATAATCAATGCTAAGTTGTTTGACTCTAACCTTTGGCTCGAGTATCTGCTTGAACTCGCGTACTTTGCCTTTATTTTGCGTTACAAAGTTAATTATCATGGCTATTGACATTTGTCATAGCTATATAAAAGTTTCTTTAAGCTTTGGATTATTACTTACTAGTAGTCACAATAGAAAGATTTAAATATGTAAAAATTAACCTAATAAGTATGGCAGAAGACATTCCAGAAGGCATACCAGTAGAGGAGTTTTGTAAAAAAAAGGGTATTAGTTATGGAGACTTTGTTTTAGCTAAACCTAAACTCAAAAACCTGGGAATTTTACACCAATTTAGGGGAGTTCAGTATATCCGCCCAGAAGATGAGGGATATTTAAAAGCATTTTTGCAAGGCGATGAGTCAGAACTTGAGGAAACAGCTTCGCAAGCAAGGCCAGCAGTGCCAAGCCCAACAGCAATGATAGCTCCTCCAACAGAGTTATCAGAAAAGGAAGTTGATGCTTTAGTAGATGAAGTTGCTGAAGAACGAACAAGACATATTCCACAAGAATTAGTTCAACAAGCAACGGGTGAAGGGGGTACTTCTAGAGAAACTGCTGAAAAGAGCAGTGATTGGGAAACTATAGTAGACGAACGTATTAATAGGAGCGTTCCGCCTAAAACTAGGTATGCTCCTGCACCACCCCAAGGAGCTATGCCCCCTCGGATGAGTGATTTAGCTGCACGATCACGTTCAAATAGGTTATTATACGACATGATAAGGCAAAACGAAAAGAGTACTCCTAAAGATAGCCAACACGCAGATTATAGAACAGAAAGACAGGTTGATACTGCGACAGCATACCAGGAGAAGCCATCACAAGATGAATTGATAGCTGGTGTAGATGCCAGTATGGCAGCAATAGGTATGCTTGTCCAGATGGGCATACAGGATATTAAGGGAATTAATGTTGCTCTCCCATGTGTTATGAGCTTTTTAGAAAGATGCGATGGCCTTAGAGAGGCAAGTGACCCATACAGCAGGATAAGTGTTTCTCTGCTTGAAAAGGGTTTAAATGATTTTTTTAAGGGATACACTAGATTTTGTAGTGATTGTACTGATAGAGGGAAAAGTTTCGAAGGTGTTGAGGAGATTGTGGTTGCTTATGAAATGTCTCCAGATGCAGTAAAAAGTTGATAGCTGATTCTGTGGTTGTTACTCAGTAGTGATTAAAAAGCGAAAGATTTAAATATTATGAGTTAATCTAGCTTAGTATGGCTAAGGATAGAGCAATAAAGCGTGTATTGCCGCCTCAGGATATAGCAGGCAGGACTATTGATGATTTCTGTAGAGCTCATAAGCTAAAACCTGAGGCTGTTGGGATGAGAGAAAAAATACGGCTTGAAGAAAACGGATATTTAGTTCGGTCATCAAGATACAAAGATAATCCATGGGTAATTCCAACAAAATGTGACGGTAAGGCCCTAAAACTTATTCAGGGCGGTTTTTTTAGCCGGTTATTTGGTGGTGGAAAAAAGACTCAGGCATACGCAGCACCACAAAAACCAAAGGCTCAAACATCTGAAGTTGATTCTACAAGTGCACCTAGTGAGGAGAATGTTCCGCTTGAGTCAAGGGTCACTCCTAAAAGTACCCCGGCTGTAGGGTCAGCTACAACACCAGCACCAGCTGTTCCATCTTCAGGAATTCCACTTGCGGGAGGTCCAGAAGCATCCAGAGGCTCATATGAAGACCATGAACCAGCAGGCTCAGCTACAGGACCAGCATTCGCAGGAACTGGGCAATGGCAAGTCCCAACTCCACCTATATGTGCTCCTACTTATCAGGCAACCAAGGTTTGTACTTATAAAACCCATCCTGAATTAGCAAAAGTAGCTGATATTAATTTTAAAGTGGATGCTGATGGCAAGGTTACAGGTAAAGAAATCATAGATTTACTAAGGGAGAGATACAATGCAGAGCCTGGAGTATTAGAAGGTCTCGTCGGGAAGGATTTGTTTCAAAGCATGTCTTATGAAATTTTTGGCAATGCAAGGGTTCCTGCCAAAAAAGCAGTGGACTATGTCAACGATTTTGGGGATAAATATTCTTTTGAATACTCAGGACCTTCACTAGAAGAGTTATCTGCGGGTGGTGCTCCAGAAGTTGGTGCAGGAAGTGCAAGTGGACAAACAGGGAGATATATAGCATTTGGTGATGAAATGGAAAGGGTTTTTGTGCGGGTTTTAGGCAGAAAAGCAACAAAAGGAAAAATAGTTGAGATCAGGGATAGCTATATTGGTAACAGGGGGTTTGAACGCAGAGCTGATGGAATATATGTAGACCAAAATGTAACTCCAAAGGTTCTAAGTAAGGTTTTAGGAATGGACCCTACTGAGGTTGTGGATAAACTTAGGAGACTTGGGATTGAATAAGCGACATTATTTAGAGAATTCTTCTACTTTAGCGCCAGTTACTTTAACAAGGTCAGCTGATTTCATCTTTATAGAATGTGTATGCATTCCAGCATTAAACGCAATCTCTTCATTATCAGTAATTGATTTATCAACATAAACATCAATGCTCCATAGGTTTCCAAAAGGAGGAACAGCACCAATACTTACTCCCGTTAAATCCCTTACTTCATCAGCATTAGCAAGCCTTAATGTTTTTACATGCAGAATTTCTTTCAGCTTTCCTTCATTAAGCTCTTTTGCAGCAGAAACAACTGCCTGCACATAGCCTTTCTCTGTTTTGCAAATTAAGGCTTTAGCACCTTGCTCAAGCTTTGTGCCGCGAACCTGAGCTGCCTCTTTTGAGGTATAAACAGGCTTATGGGTTATTGTTTCAAATTCGATTCTATCCTTATTCAATGCATCCTTAATCTTTTCAAACACAATATTCTTTTTTGGAGCAGAAATTATATCAAGCTTTACATGAAGCTCTTTTAATTGATTATCATCAACTTCAGCAGGAGCTCCTTCCATAAGAGACTCAGCATCTTTTGTTTTTGGGAATGCTATGACCTCGCGAATAGATTCATTCTTTGTCAGCATTGCAATAAGCCTGTCAAGGCCAAAAGCAATTCCGCCGTGAGGCGGAGCACCGTACCTGAAAGCCTCAAGCAAAAATCCAAACTTAAGCTCTGCTTCCTGCTTGCTTATGCCAAGTATCCTAAACACCTTTTCCTGCACATCACGTTTATGAATCCTTATTGAGCCGCCGCCAAGCTCAACTCCGTTAAGAACCAGGTCATAGGCTTTTGCCCTTGCCTTAGCAGGATCCTTATCAAGCAAGGCCAAGTCCTCATCCTTTGGGCTTGTGAATGGATGATGTATTGCAACATGACGCTGCTCATCCTCGTCAAAGTCTACCAAAGGAAAATCCGTTATCCATACAAAATTATGCTTTTTCTCTTCAATTAAACCAAGCTTCTTTGCGATGTTCAACCTTAGATTTCCTAAAGCGTCATTAACAGTAAAGTGCTTTTTATCAGACACAAAAAGAAGCAAATCATTCTTCTCTGCTTTTAATTTCTTAACTAATTCTTTTTGCACATCCGGCTTGAAGAATTTTACAACTGATGATTCAAGCCCTTTATCAGTAACCTTGATCCAGGCGAGGCCTTTTGCGCCATACACCTGAACAAACTCTATAAATAAATCAATGTCTTTTCTTGAGAGCCTCTCAGAGCCATTCTTTACATTCAATGCCTTTACTATTCCACCAGCCTTGATATTGTCAGTAAAAACCTTAAAATCAGATTTTTTTGTAACGTCTGTTACATCAACAAGCTCAAGCTCAAACCTTGTATCTGGCTTGTCTGATCCAAACCTGTCCATTGCTTCAGAATAATTCAGCCTTGGAAAAGGAGTTTTCAAGCCAACCCCAAGAATCTCCTTCCAAATATGCTTCATTAATCTTTCATGAACATCATAGATATCCTCTTCGTCAATAAAGCTCATCTCAACATCGATCTGCGTGAATTCTGGCTGTCTATCAGCTCTTAAATCCTCATCGCGGAAACACTTAGCAATCTGCATATACCTATCATAACCTGCTACCATCAATAACTGCTTAAACAGCTGAGGGCTTTGCGGCAAAGCAAAGAACCTGCCTGGATTAACCCTGCTAGGAACAAGATAATCGCGAGCGCCTTCTGGAGTTGATTTTGCAAGCATTGGCGTCTCTATCTCAAGGAATCCTTCTCTATCAAAAAAATCACGGACAGCTTTTACTGTTTTATGCCTTATTATAAGATTATTCTGCAGGGTAGGTTTTCTTAAATCAATGTATCTGTACCTTAGCCTTACATCCTCATTCACCTTCATACGCTCGTCAATCTCTATTGGTGGTGTCTCTGCCTTGTTCAACACCTCAAGCTCATCTATTAATACCTCTATCTTGCCTGTTTTTAGTTTAGGGTTTTCCATACCTTCTTTTCTTGCACGAACCTTTCCCTTAACAGAAACAACATCTTCCCTGCCTAGTTTTTCTGCAACACTATGCACTCTTTTATTGTGCTTTGGGTCAAAAACAATCTGTGTTAGGCCATATCTATCTCTGATATCAATAAATATTATTCCGCCATGATCACGCCTAGAATGGCACCAGCCATTCAAGCAAACACTATTTCCAACGTTTTTATCAGTTAGTTGTCCGCAAGTGTGAGTTCGTTTCATTTTTTGCCTTTTAATTTTAAATCCAAAACAAGGTCTTCAAGCTTTTTCAAGTCATACTTCACTGAATCTATCTTTCTTCTAAGCTCGTTGTCCCTTACATCAAACTTAAGCGCTTCGCCGTATATGTTATCTACAATATCCTTGATATTTCCAACTTCCTTGTCTTTACCTTTTCCTGCTAGGAACACTGCTTTTCTAACAAGCTCTCCAGTCAGGTCACAAAGTCCAAATAAATAGTTTTCCGGGCTTACCTTAAGCTTTTTATGAGTAAGTAGCTTCTTGTTTTTCACAAAATGGCAATAAAGCAAAGCCTCAGCATACTCTCCTATGCCTACTTTGTAAGCCCCAACACTCAATAATTGCGGATTTTTCTTAACAATAGCATCCATTTGCTTCTTAATTGATTCTATTTCCTTAATGAGACTAGCAGTGTCTGAGAAATCATCCCTATGAACAGAGTATATTATCTGCTTTGACAGTTTTATTAAACTGCGGCTCTTTATAATGATCTGCTCACGCTGTTCATCATGCTTATGAAAGCCATTCCTCATATCCTTAAAATCCTGTTTATTCAACATTTCAGCTCAGAAAAATAATACTGCATTTATAAACTTTGTTAAAAATGGCTAAAATAGAAAAGTTTAAATACCATACATATATAAATTCAGTTTATGGCAGAGGTAACTGCATTCAGGGGCATACTCGAGTTTTTTGAAGAAATAGGTGTTTATGATGTTGTGCTACCATTCTTATTAGTTTTCTCTATTGTATTTGCTATATTAGAGAAAACAAAGGTCCTTGGTGTTGAAAAGATTGAAGGGAAAGAGTTCACGAAAAAGAACCTTGATGCAATGGTTGCATTTGTTATATCATTCTTAGTAATAGCCTCTTCAAGGCTGGTAGAGATAATTACAACTGTATCGTCGCATGTAGTTATTTTATTAATGGCATCAGTGTTGTTTCTGCTGTTAGTTGGCTCGTTTTTCAAAGAAGGCGGCGCCAGCGTATTCCTTGAAGGAGGATGGAGGATATTCTTCATGTGGCTTATGTTCATTGGTATTCTGCTGATATTCATGAATGCACTTGGCTGGCTGGATAACTTCTGGGGCTGGGTAAGTGAAGGAACTGGCGGCTATGCAGTTGGATCAATAATATTAATTGCCATTGTCATATTTTTCATGTGGTTTGTTGTAAGATCACCTGAACAAAAATCTGTTGCAAAAAAAGAATAATTAAAGAGGTGCTAAAATGGTAAGTCGAGCATATAATCTTGAAGGATTTGCTAAGATGTTGGAATCGTGGGGCTTAACTGATGTAATGCTGCCCTTTTTACTGATATTTGTGATAATATTTGCGGTTCTGGAAAAAACAAAGCTATTTGGTGAGGAAAAGAGGAATATCAACACAGTTCTGGCATTGGTATTCGCGCTTTTAGTAGTTATACCCCATGTGACTCACAGCTATCCGGCTGGTTTTGATGTTGTCCAGATTCTGAATGATGCACTACCTGCTGTATCGCTGGTTATTGTAGGCATATTGATGCTGCTTGTACTGATTGGTATTTTTGGCCAGGAAAAGGTTTTTTTGGGAATGACTGCACCAGGCTGGATAACGTTCATTTCTATCCTATTGATAATAGGCATATTTGGAAATGCAGCTGGATGGTGGGCCTCAGGCTTAACTCCATGGCTTGAAAGAAACTTTGGCTCTGATGCAATAGCGATAATTATAATGCTGCTTGTGTTTGGTGTAATAATAGCGTGGATTACCGGCGGAGAAGGAAAGCGCGAAGAATTAGGTGCATGGAAACGCATGGGTGTTGACTGGAGCAGGCTATTTGGTGGTGGAAAATAAATGGCTACATTCCTGGATGTGACAGGACTGCAGTATTTTTCTAATTTCTTTGTATTCATCTTTGTATGGCTAGCTATTTATGCTATACTTGGTTATACAAAGATACTTGGAGAGAATAAAGGAATCCACATTATACTCGGGCTTGTTATTGCATTATTGGTTATTTTGTCTCCTATTGCCACAGGAGCAATAGCATTTATCTCTCCATGGTTTGCCCTTGTTTTTGTATTTTTGATATTCATCATGATGGCGCTAAAGGTTTTTGGAGCATCTACAGCAGACCTTGCAGCATCCAGCCAGCTAAAGGTCGCGTTCCTTGCGTTTATTTTCCTGATTCTTATAGTAGGTATATTCGCTTACATAAGAGAGCAGGCAGCAATACCAAGCGGAGAAGAGATAGATTACCAAAAAACAACCTCAGTAATATTCCATCCAAAGGTTTTGGGAATAGTGTTTGTCCTGCTGATTGCTGTATTTACAATAGTGTTGATGGCAGGAAAAGCAACGTAGCCTATTTCTTCACTACTTTCTTTGTCAATCTGTCCAGTTTATTGACATTTTCTGTAAAGGTTGGAAGAACTTTCTGGAAAACCTTTTCCATTGCTTTTATCTCTGTGCCTACCATTGAGAGGTTTTTATCATACTCTCCAATCTTTCCAAGAACTCCTTTATGAAGATTATCAAATGTTTGCTTTAGGTTGTCTATATCTCCCTGCATCTTGCCGATATCTGTTTCTGTTTTTGTCTTCCATTCATTCAGCTTATTTAATGATTTAAGAAGATCTTCCCATTTTTCATGGATGATTGATTCTGCGATTTCCTCTATTTGTTCACGTCCAGGCGCAGGTCCTCCTGGTCCTGAAGGCATTCCTGGTGGTGGCGGTCCTCCTGGCGGAGCTGGTCCTCCTGGCGGCCCTGCTGGTGGTCCTCCTGGCGGTGCACCTGTGGCTTCGGGAGGCAATGGTCCTCCTGCAGCCATTCCTGCCTGAGCCATTGCATCCTGTATCTGCTCAGGAGGATATCCCATGCTTTGAAGTTGAGCAACTATATCATCATCAGAATAACCCTGCTGCCTCATATCATTAACTATATCTACAGGCGACATTGCTCCGCCTGGTGCTGGTGCTGCAGCAGCTTCCTCTTTTTTCTTTCCAAATAAAGGCATTATCCCACCAATTTTTAACTACTGGTTTTATATAAAAATGTTTCTATTATTTCTGCTCTAAAGCCTCTTCAAGCATCTCTTCTACTTCTTTCCTTGTGACAAAATTAACAGGCTCCCATAAATTGATATAACGCTCCAAAACCTTTACCTCATCCTTTTTTGCAGACAGCTGCAGTTCTTTTATTAAAGTCAATATCTTATCCTTTATATCCTCTATCTCTCTTTTTATATCCCTAAAATCAGTATTTATTGTCTTTGTCTCTCCAATTGCCTGCTTATGGTAGCTGAGCATATTCTGCTCAATAAGCTGTGTTTTGGTTTGCAGAGTATTATAGCGCTCTTCCATCGTACGGATCCTTCTGGTTAATTCAGCGATATCCTCAGAGGGCGTAGGAGCCTCTTCAGCAGACTTTGGCTTTGGAGCACCAAATGTTATGCCTTTTGGCTTTGGAGCTGCTTGCCCTAGCCCAGCAGGTTTTGGTTTTCCGAATGTAATTGCAGGCATTTTTTATGTTAAAAAGAAAAGAGAGTATTAAAGTTTGTGTGAGTATATTAGAGTGGTATATTAAAAATAGAAACCTTTATATACCAATTATATTATAATATATATAAAATAATAAGAAATAAATTAATTAATATAAAATATATTTTATAATATAGTATGGCAAAGAAACCAATAAGCGCTACAATTGATGAAGAACTGATTGAATGGATTAATGAGGAAATTAAAGATAAACACAAGTACAGGAATAAATCTCACCTCATAGAGATTGCTCTCGAGCTTTTAAGAAAAGAGGGAAAGAAATAAAATGGCTTTGTTTAAGAAAGAGATGTTTTCATATGATATTTTAAGGGAAGGAGAAGAGATAATTCTAAAGGTAGATTGCGAGGCCTATACGAAAGTCCCTTCATTAGCTGATGATCCTGTGGTCATGTCAAAGGTAATTGAATTTATTGCCGAAGTTGGGAATGTCACAAAGATTGTTCTTTCCCAGAAAAGGAATTATGAATATGAGTTCAGCCAGACAATCCTGTTGCAAGAGATTGCAATGGCATACAAGCAGATTATGAGAAACAAGGATATTTACAGCTATAATGCTCTTGTTTCTGATCCAAAATGCACTAAATGCCTTGCAGGATGGTATGCTGAATTAAGACACATAGTTTCTGACCTATTAAAATCTGACCCAATAGGTGCTTATGTTGAGCTGAGAAGGATTATGAGAAGGGAAAAGCTAAAGGCAGATAGGATTGGAGATGTAAGATGCAAGAAATGTGAAAATAATTTCATCAATATCCTAAATTATATGATTGACCTACTTGATAAAACAAGGTTAATCACATTAATAAAGGATGATATTGCAGGTTATAAATTAGGCGATAGAAGCCTCTATGCAAGGATATTTTCTCCTGTAATAAAACCAGATTTCCTTTTTACAAAGCTTATGGCTTCATACCCTCCAGAAGGAGAGGAGCTTGACAGCTACAGTGTTGAGGGAAGTGAAGTAACTATCTTTTCTGTTCCAGAAACAATATTGTACCTTTACCATGTAACGCCTCCAGAGTTCAGGCTTTCAGAAGACAGATATGAGATACTTGATGCTGCGAGAAAAATAATGGCTGAGCACAAGCCTAAGAGAAGTGAGTTTACTGATCCAGCAAGAATGAGAGAAGTCTTCTTTAATGTCGGCAGAGACTTAATTGAAGAGCTTATTGGCCATAAGAAAATAAGGATGTCAGAGAAGGATGTCGACCAGCTTACAAGCATACTTGTCAGATACACTGTTGGCTTTGGATTGATTGAGGTTTTGCTGCAGGATGAAAAGGTGCAAGATGTTTCAATAAACCCACCAATGGGCCAAATTCCAATATTTATTGTGCAGCAGGACTTTGGTGATTGTAAAACAAATGTTATACCAACAACACCAGAAGCTGAATCCTGGGCATCAAAATTAAGGATGATTTCAGGAAGGCCTCTTGATGAGGCTAATCCTATTTTGGATACAGAGATAACAATTCCAGGAGCCTCTGCTAGAGTTTCAACCCTAACCCAACCATTATCTCCAAACGGACTTGCATATTCTTTCAGGCGCCATAGAGATCGCCCATGGACTTTGCCTTTGTTTATTAAAAACAGAATGGTAAGTCCATTAGCATCAGGACTTCTCAGCTTCCTAATAGACGGGACAAGAACGTTCTTTATCTGCGGAACTCGCGGCTCAGGTAAGACCTCTTTCTTGAGCTCCTGCATGATTGAATTGATGCGAAGATCCCGTGTTATAACAATTGAAGATACACTAGAACTTCCGTTTGAATCTTTTAAAAAACTTGGTTATAATTTTGTGCAGATGAAGGTCGCAAGTGCCCTTGCAAAGGAATCAAGCGAATATACTGCTACTGAAGGAATAAGAAGTACCCTGAGGCTAGGGGATTCCTCTATTTTCGTTGGTGAAGTCAGGAGTAAGGAAGCAGTTGCATTATTTGAAGCTATGCGCGTAGGTGCTGGCTCTAATATGGTCGGTGGAACATTCCACGCAGATAGCCCCTATGGCGTATTTGACAGATGCGTGAATGCAATAGGAATTCCTAGAACATCGTTTAAGGCGTTGGACTGCTGCATTATTGCAAATCCTATCCGAAGTGCTGATGGAATGCATATGTGGAGGCGTGTACTGCAGATTACAGAAGTGAGGAAAACGTGGAGTGAGGATCCTATGACTGAGGGCGGATTCGTTGACCTTATGAAGTATCAGTCAGGAACAGACCAGCTGGAACCAACAAATGATTTGATCAATGGTGAGTCAGAGATAATAAAATCAATTGCAGGCAATATAAAGGAATGGGCAGGCAACTGGGATGCTGTCTGGGAGAACATAAACCTAAGGGCTGACTGTAAAACAGCTGTTGTAGATTTAGCTGATAAAGCAAAGAATCCTGAGCTGTTGGAAGCTGAATTTGTAATA
>JAHWIC010000024.1 GCA_019322805.1 Candidatus Woesearchaeota archaeon
TACCAAAAAATGCGCAATAGAGGTGAATAAAATGGAACAAATCGATGCTGCAATAATTGGAGCTGGTGTTGTTGGATTAGCAATAGCATCAGAAGTTGCTAAAGATGGAAGGGAAGTATATGTTTTGGAAAAGCATGAAACCTTTGGAAGAGAAACAAGCGACAGAAACAGTGAGGTTATACATGCAGGAGTTTATTATGATGACTCAACAAGGCTAAAAGGAGAGTTAGATGTAGAAGGCAAACACTTGATTTATGAGATTAGTGAGAAACATGGTGTGCCTGCTAAAAGGCTTGGTAAATTATTGGTCGCTACAGAAGAAAGCGAGCTTCCTGAGCTGGAAAAGATTCTGAAAGCTGGAAGAGCATTTGGAGTTACAGATCTTGTTGAGCTTGACAGAAAACAAATCAAGGAAATGGAGCCAAATGTCGAGGCTGTTGCAGCTGTTTATTCTCCGTCTACCGGGATAGTGAGTGCGCATGATTTAATGAAATATTTTATCAAAAAGGCAACAGCTGCTGCTGGAATTAATCCCATACTCTACGAATCAGAGGTTGTTGGCATAGATAAACTAGCTAATGGCTATAAGGTTACTATCCAAGATTCAAATGGGAATCAAGAAACTATTGGCGCAAGGGTTGTGGTTAATTCTGCAGGCCTTGGCTCTGATAAGATAGCAGAGTTAGCTGGAATTGATGCTGATGCTGCTGGCTACAGGCTGCATTACTGCAAGGGAAGATATTTCAGCCTTAGCTATAGGCATAGGGGAAAGGTAAGCAGATTAGTTTATCCTGTTCCAGGCCATGCAGGAAAAGGCATTCACATCACCTTAGATTTGGGCGGTGGAATGAAACTAGGGCCGGATACAGAGTATATCCCCAGGCACATTGATTACACTGTGGATCCTGCACTTCAAAAGAAATTCTACGAAGCAACCAAACCATTCCTGCCATTTATAGAATATGATGACTTGCAGCCAGACCAGGCAGGCATAAGGCCAAAGCTATTCGGACCAGGACAGCCAAAAAGAGATTTTGTAATCCGGGAAGAAAGCGCAAGGGGTTTGCCTGGCCTAATCAACCTGATTGGTATAGAGTCGCCTGGATTAACTGCTTCTCCTGCGATTGGAAGGTATGTTGGTAAGATGGTAGATGAGGTTCTAGGTGAATAAAATGCCAGAAGAAAAACGAGACATTGCAAATGACCCCATGTATGCTATAACAACAAGAATAATCTTGAAGGATCAGCATGCTTACCTGCTTTCAGCTGTAACCGATTTCCTAAAGCAAAGGGAATCGCCTAAGTCTCTGTTAGTTCTAGGACCAGGCTCAGAAGTACTGCCATTTTCAGACCATTTAGATGGCTTAGTAGCTGCTTTAGGCAACGGCAATATGGCTCTTGTTGACTATAACCCAAAGATACGCAAGGATGCAAAAGCATATCTGACAAAGAGGGGATTTTTTGATAAAGGAAAATTTACCCTAGAGGATGTTGCTGATTCTGATGAACTTGATCTAAGAACTATTGGAGAAAAGAAATTAGTGATAAGACAGGGAGATGTTGGCAATAGACTGCAATTTGCTGATAACAGTGTTTCAATTATTGATGCTAATCTTTGCATACATCACGCAACACCAAGAGAGTATGATTTAGAAAAAGTGTTAAGTGAAATCTATAGGGTTCTTGAACATGGAGGATTATTCCATTACGGAACTGGAAACGTTGATATGAAGTATAGTGAGAAAAAGATTGACAAGATTTTGAAGGACGCAAGAGAGTTCTTTGGTTATGGTGTTGAGTTCCATGATAGAAGGGACGAAGCTAATGCCAGTCAATCCCAGGTCTATAGTGACGTAAACGCTATAGACGCTGAAAGTGAGACTAAACAATATACTTTAGTTGACATAAACAATCAGGGAACTGTTAGAATAAGGATAGAGCACAACAAAGCAGAGGAATTCTTAGAATTTCTAAATAAACAAGGCTATAAGCAGGTGACTTACCTTAACGGCAATGTATTCTTGCCATTAATTGACCCTGAGATTCAAGAAGACCGCATGAGTCATATAGGGTCTGTTAACAAATTCTATGATGCTATTGCATTAAGAGCCCTGTTTGGTTTTAGCGACAGGCCTGGCATAGTAAATGGGATACTTTCAGCCTCTGGAGCTGAAAGAAATAATGCACTAAGAGGTGTAGTTGAATATTATACTGGAAGAGATACTGTCTTGAAGATTTTAGACAAGGTTGGCTTCAAACAAATACAGGTTAAGATTCACCCAACAGAGCCGTTCTATAATATTACTGCGTACAAAGAAGTATCAAATGAATAGGAGGTAAACAAAATGGAAGACCTATATGTGGCAAATACGGCATCAGCAGTGGTTCCAGGTAGTAATCCAGTTGTAGACAAAGGTTATGCACCTATGCAAGAAAACTATAAGCCAGCACACAGCCCAATCCTGGATGTAGGAAAGGTTGGAGACACAGAGATGGCCATAGACATGAGGAGTGGTGACAAGCCAGTTGCTAAGACCTTGTTATACAAAGACCTATGAGACGAATTATGAAATCATAACTGGAATAGTTACCTGATTATTTGTTTCATCACGTTCCTCAATGGCATTGTTATAATCAACAGTAAATACTGGATTATAGGTTCCAGCAGAAGTATACTTAACAGCAGGATAAATATCAACTGTTTTTCCAGCCTCTAAGTCAAAAGGACCATAGCTAGGATTATCTTCTGCAGAGTCAGTATCAAACAGCCAATAGGCATCACTGGCAATAAAATCACCAATATTTTCTATAATTATTTGGAATGTTGTCCAAGAGCCTGCTGTTGGAGCTG
This sequence comes from Candidatus Woesearchaeota archaeon, assembly GCA_019322805.1. GTDB lineage: Archaea > Nanobdellota > Nanobdellia > Woesearchaeales > JAHWIC01 > JAHWIC01. Next base: position 2,852 of record JAHWIC010000024.1, read on the forward strand.
GTGTAAGCACCTGAGATGATTTTATTATAAGGTCAGGCAGCAATACATCCAATACTGTTATTGTTACTGTTTGTGTGTCAGTTTCGCCATTGCCGTCATCAACTGTTACATCAAGATTATAAATCCCTGCATCTGCATAAGTTGTCTGCCATTCTCCCAAAGCATTTAACGGGCTTTCAAATGAATAAGTCAAGGTATCATTATCCGGGTCTACTGCCAAAGGTACAACCTGCACTAATTCAGTTTCATTAACTGTTATGTCTGGCATTGGGTCTAGCGCAGGAGCGTCATTCAGATTATTAACTGTTAGATCAAATGAAGCAGAAACCCCATTGCAGTACAAGGTAACTGGCTCTGTCCCATACCAGTTTTGCTCCATATTCATTATCTTAAGGTCATTTCCATCAAAGTATAAGTCATAATGAGCATGTGGTGGTGTGATTGTAATAAATATCGGAGTGTCTATGTCAGTGCATTCTGTTTTTAGTCCAGCATAAATCATTGTTCCATCTGCAGAATCCTCATCGACATTCTTATCTGATAAAGCATTCCACACAGCAGGATCATCCACATCAATGCAAGCGCCTTCATCGCAGGTATCTACACAGATTTCTCTTGGCTGGCCAACATCAGTATAAGTGCATGCTGAAGAAGGTGTTGCTGGATTAACACATGACCAGTTTCTCCATGTATCCCAGACATCATCTACACTGCAGTAAGTGTTGTTCAGCCACTCATCCTCATCACAATATCCATCATCATAACATTCAATTAATTCGTCCATTGGCTGCCATGCAAGGCCTGCCAGATTCCAACTAATGAAATCAAAACTATCCAGTATTGTGCCATTATTTGTTAGTTTATATAAGGTGTCATCAAGAGCCCATAAATATGTTCCATCCCAGGTTAAGCCTCTTACATTACCGCTTGGAGAATCAAAACTATCTACTATTGTTCCTGTTGTTGTTAGTTTGTAGATTTTATCAGCACTGGTATCAGAATTCCACAGGTAGGTTCCATCCCAGGTTAAACCCCATTGGAAAATACCTGGAGGGTTAAAACTGAACATTGGCGTGCCATCGGCTACCGATACTCTGTATATCTTATCGTTATTACGATCACCATTCCATAAATAAGAGTTATAATAAGCTAAGTCCACTGGATAGGGAGGGTTAGGGTTACCAGGAGCATTAAAACTGTGTACTGCTGTGCCATTTGTTGTTAGTTTGTAGATTTTATTACTCATCCTATCAGAATTCCACAGATAAGCTCCATCCCACGTTAGACCAGTTGGATTAGGTCCTGGAGAATCAAAACTACCTACAACTGTGCCATTTATCATTAGTTTGTATATTATATCATCGCCATAATCAGCAATCCAGAAGTAGCCATCATTTTTACACATACCATTTTCGCAAATACCGAGGCATGTTTCTTTTATCCGGGTATTATCTGAGTAAGAGCATGAAGATGAATGTGCTGCTGGATTATTGCATGTATAAGTCCTGTAGGTATTCCATACATCACCTGCATTGCAGTAGTCAGAAACAATCCATCCGTCTGTTCCGCAGTCTGCGGTATCGTAACATTCAATTATCTCAGACAATGGTTGCCATGTCAAGCCATAAGGCTTAGTGCCGGGAGCATCAAACGTGCCTACTACTGTGCCGTCTGTTGTTAGTTTGTAGATTTTATAAGTGATTACATCAGCATTCCACAAATAGGTTCCATCATAGGTTAAAGAATATGGAGAAGGGCCTGGAGAATCAAAAGAGTCTAGCACTACACCATCCGTGGTTAGTTTGTAGATTTTATTAGTGCTTGAATCAACATGCCATAGATTTGTGCCATCCCAGGCTAAACCTCTTGGAATAGCGCCAGGAGAATCAAAACTACTTTGTTGTCCACAGCCAGTTAGTTTATATATTTTATCAGCAACTGAATCAGCACTCCATAGGTAGGTTCCATCCGAGGTTAAACCTGATGGGTAAGAGCTAGGCGCGTAACAATTCGTTATAACCTCGCCATTAGTCTTCATCTTATACATTTTTTTATCAGTACTTTGGTCAAGATACCATAGATAAGTTCCATCCCAGGCTAAACCTGTAGGAAGAGAGTCAGGAGCATCAAAGCTGTCTATTATTGTGCCATTTGGCATTAATTTGTAGATTTTATCAGTATTAGCATCAGCATTCCATAAATAGCCTTCATTTTTGCAGACACCATTTTCGCAGGTATCTACGCAGGTTTCTATTAACTGAGCATTATCTGTGTAAGAGCATGAAGATGAAGGTGTTCCAGGATTAACGCATGTCCAGTCTCTAAACGTATCCCAAACATTACCTCCATTGCAATATGCATTAAGCCAGCTGTCTGGTTCGCAATAACTATCATCATAACATTCAACTAGCTCAGACATTCGCTGCCAAGCTAAACCACTGGAAGAAGCATCAGGAGCATCAAAACTTTGCAGTACTTCACCGCTAGTTGTTAACACATAAATCTTATCAGTATCAAGATCAGTATGCCATAAATATGTTCCGTCCCAGGTTAAACCCCAAGGTGTAGGGCCCGGAGAATCAAAGCTGTCTATTACTATGCCGGTTGTTGTTAGTTTGTAAATCGTATCATTAGTGTAATCAGCATTCCATAAATAGATACCGTCCCAGGTTAAACCTGTCGGAGAAGTTCCAGGTGAATCAAAGCTGCCTAGTACTGTGCCTGTTGTTGTTAGTTTGTAGATTTTCTTATCAGATGAGTCTGCATTCCACAGGTAAGTTCCGTCCCAGGCTAAGCCTTTTGGGTTAATGCCAGGAGGATTAAAATCATTAACCGCAGTGCCGTTTGTTGTTAGTTTGTAGATTTTATCTACCACATTAAATATATCAAAATCAGCATTCCACAAATATCCTCCGTCCCAGGCCAGGCCTCCTGGATAGTTGTATGGAGAATCAAAGCTGTCTACTATTGTGCCTGTTGTTGTTAGTTTATAGATTTTCTTCCCAGAGTAACCAACAACCCATAGAAAACCATCATTTTTACACATACCAGACTCACAGGTCTCTGCACAGTCTAACTTTAACTGACCATTATCTAAATAAGAGCATGAGGCTGAGGCTGTTCCTGGGTTGTTGCAGGTCCATGTTCTCCAGGTGTTCCAGACATCATCTGCATTGCAGTAATCAGAGCCAACCCAATTATCAGTGCCGCATTCTGAGTTGGAATAGCATTCAATACCAACACAACTACCTCCTAAGCAAGTATCTGTGCAGGTTTGTTTTAGCTGCGCATTATCTGAGTTTGAGCATGAGGCAGAGGCTGTTCCAGGGTCGGTGCAGGTCCAGGTTCTCCATGTATCCCAGACATCATCAACATTACAATAATCACTGTTCAGCCAGCCATCTGTTCCGCAGTCTGCATTATTATAACACGCAATATCACAACTTCCTGCTGTACAAGTACCTGCTCCACAATCCTGTTTTAATTGAGCAGCATCAGAGAAAGAACAAGATGAGGAAGGTGTTCCTGGGTTGTTGCAAGTCCAGGTTCTCCAGGTGTTCCATACATCATCTGCATTGCAGTAATCAGAGCCAACCCAATTATCAGTGCCGCATTCTGCATTGTTGTAGCATTCAATTTCCTGAGATGCTGGCTGCCAGGCTAAGCCCTGTGGCGTATTATCAACAGAACCAAAGCTGTCTAAAACAGTTCCATCTGTTGTTATTTTGTAGATTGTGTCAGTAGATTCAACAGCAACCCATAAATAAGTTCCATCCCAGGTTAAGCCATCAGGAAAAAGACCAGGGGAATTGAAGCTATCAACGGTTGTGCCTGTTGTTGTTAGCTTGAATATTTCATTGAAGCCATCAACATACCACAAATAAGTTCCGTCCCATGCTAAACCTCTTGGGTTAGGGCCGGGAGTATCAAAACTATCCTGTATTGCTCCTGTTGTTGTCAGCTTGTAGATTTTATCGTCACCAGCATCTGCATTCCACAGATACGTTCCATCCCAGGTTAAACCTGTTGGAGCTGCTCCAGGAGAATTAAAGCTATCCGCAACACTGCCATCTGAAGTTAGTTTGTAGATTTTATCATCAGTATTATCAGCACACCACAGATATGCTCCATCCCATGTTAAGCCATGAGGACCATAACCAGGAGAATTGAAGCTATCAACTACTGTGCCGGTTGTTGTTAATTTATAGATTGTGTTATGGTTAAAATCATCGTGCCATAGATATCCCTGATTTTGACAAACACCACTTGCACAGGTATCTACACATGTTTCTTTTAATTGAGCATTATCTGAGCTTGAGCATGAGGATGAAGGTGTTCCAGGACTATTGCAAGTCCAGGTTCTCCAGGTGTTCCATACATCGTCACCATTACAATAGTCAGAAGCTATCCAAGAGTCTGTGCCGCAATCTGCATTATTGTAACAAATAATATCACAAGTTCCTGCTGTACAAGTAGCTGCACCACAATCCTGCTTTAACTGAGCATTATCTAAATAAGAGCATGAAGCAGATGCTGTTCCTGGATTGTTGCAAGTCCAGGTTCTCCAGGTGTTCCATACATCATCTGCATTACAGTAATCAGAGCCAACCCAATTATCAGTGCCGCATTCTGAATCAGAACTACATTCAATAATTACGCAACTTCCAGTCTGGCAGGTATCTGGACAGATTTCTTTTGATTGGTTATTATCTGCATAAGAGCATGAGGCTGAGGCTGTTCCTGGATTGTTGCAAGTCCATGTTCTCCATGCATCCCAAACATCATTGCCATTGCAATAATCGTTGCTTAGCCAGCCATCTGTTCCGCATTCAGCATTATTGTAACATTCAATGCCAACACAACTGCCACCTGAACAAGTATCTCCACAGGTTTGCTTTAATTGTGCATTATCTGAGCTTGAACATGAGGATGAAGGAGTTCCTGGATTGCTGCATGTATAAGTTCTCCATGTATTCCAGACATCATCACCATTGCAGTAATCAGAGCCAACCCAGGAGTCTGTTCCGCATTCAGCATTATTGTAACAATCGATAGTAACACAGCTGCCACCTTGGCAGGTATCTGGACATGGCTGTCTTAATTGAAAGCTATCCGAATATGTACATGAAGCAGAAGCTGTTCCTGGATTATTGCATGTGTGGGTTCTCCAGGTGTTCCAGACATCATCTCCATTGCAATAATTAGAACCAACAAAGCTATCTGTGCCGCAATCTGCATTGTTGTAACACATTATGCCAGCACAACTTCCATTTACACAAGTGTCTGCACATGTTTGTTTTAATTGTGCATTATCTGAGTTTGAGCATGAAGCTGATGGTGTACCAGGATTGCTGCATGTATAGGTTCTGTAGGTGTCCCAAACATTATCGCCACTGCAATAATTGCTGTTTAACCAGGCATCTGTGCCGCAGTCTGAATTCGAGCTGCATTCAACATACTGGCAGTTAGGATTATCATTAATACAAATCTCATTGCTATTGCAATCATCATATACACTCCAGCCGCCCCATACAAATGAGCCATCACAAGAAGAGCTGGTGCCGCTGCAATATCTATCAGCAGTTTGAACACCAACATCATCTCCAAGGTTAGTACCGTCAGGACAGCCATAATCTGTTTGAACATCATCTTCACATTTATGGGAAGATAGCCTAAAGCTGCATGTTGATAAGTCGCAGCATGCCCCAAAACCGCAGTCGCCGTCTATTACATCAACATTAGAATCATTTGAAACCCATGAATCATCTACAAAAAGCGGGTCTGCAATATCATCCCTGTGTATAAGCTGATCTTCAGGATAGCCTATTGCTCCAATCCACACCTCAATTGTGTTTCCCTCAGCTGTTTCAGAAGCAAAAGGTCCTAGGTCAACATTCCTAAAAGTATATTCAAAAGGTAATGCAATGCAAGAACCCTGGGAATTATCACCATTATCATCTATACCAATAGTTGTATCAGCAAAAATAACCGCTTCTGCTATTATATCATCATACATGTCGTAATCATACAAATCAGGAAAATCATTTTCTACCAAGTAAAGGTCCAGGAAAAATGTTTGCCCATGATGCTTAAGTTCATAACCATCCAAGCTGTATGATGTAAAACAGCTTCCAGTCCATGAAAGGAAAGTAGCAAACCAGCTGCCTAGTTTATTAGTTGCCCAGGAATATTTAACAGGATAAACACCTCTCACAGTTATATCTACCAGTTCTCCATTGCATATTGATGGGCTGATATTTGTTATTTGGATAATACCAGGAACCTGGCCATCATCAAGGTCAATACAAAAACCTAATCCCTGATTACAAATCTCATTATTAGCTTCGATGCAATCAGAATCTTTAGTACAGGATGTATATGCCTGCGGTGCTATTCTACTTGCTCTTTCCCTATATAGTTCATCAAGCATATAAGGAGTAAGTCGAGGCAATAGTCTTTGTAATGGTGCAGAACTATCTCGTTTGTTATCTGGACTTATACTCGGTTGATAAGCTGGTTGAGTTCCCAAAGCCTGCATATCTGTAGGGCGTTGTGAGCTGCCTTTTGAACTGCTGCTAGGTTTACTAGTACCTTTTGGGCGACTATTTGTTGTAGAAGAGCTTGAAGACTTATCGTTTTTGGGCAGATCTTCAACTGCAGTGCCCAATTCCTTTTGAGAAACAAACTGCTGCGGACCTAAAACAGCATAATCCTGCAGCTCATTCTGAAGTGCAGATGCAGCATCAGCCTCAGATTGGACAGAAGGAGCATTACCATTAAGTATGGAATTTATTGCTGTATGCCCAAGGAATAAGATTATGATGATGGCATCAACTAAGAGCAAATTCAATACCGCATTCCTTATCTTCATGACCACTCCCCGTCTATAAATAATGGTTTTATTTATATAAAGCTTATTGTTTTTTCGACTATAACTCCCCTATACAAAAACTATAAATATAACTTAGATTTTGTTTCCTTATCCTAAGGGGGTGTTATAATGGTAAGGGTTTTATTGATTGGAAACAGCGCAAGGTCACACGCACTAGCTGAAGCAATACTAAGATCTCCACAAAAACCAGTTCTTTATGCTTATATGAAATCTAATAATCCAGGTATAGCTGAGCTAGCTGAAACCTCTGAGGTCGGTCCTTATGATGCTCTAGAAGAAATAAAGAATTTTGCAACAGCAAATGCAGTTGATTTTGCTTTCATCGGCCCAGAAGCACCTTTAGCAGCAGGCGTTGTTGACAATTTAGAAGAAGCAGGTATTCCCTGCATTGGCCCTAAAAAAGAGCTTGCAAGGCTGGAAACATCAAAATCATTCACAAGGCTGCTTACTGAAAAATATGATGTCCCTGGAAGACCTAAATTCAGGGTTTTTGAATCAATCGAAGGTGTTAGAGAGTTTATTGAAGAGCTTGACTCATTCGTTGTAAAACCAGATGGATTAACAGGCGGAAAAGGGGTTATGGTCCAGGGTGATCATTTCCAGACAGAGGAAGAAGGCTTTGCTTATGCTGAAGAGGTCCTGAAAAAACATTCTGCAGTTGTTATTGAAGAAAAACTTGTAGGCCAGGAGTTCAGCCTGCAATCTTTAACAGATGGCAAAGCTTTGTTTGATTTCCCTCCTGTACAAGACCATAAAAGAGCTTTTGTTGATGACAAAGGACCTAATACTGGAGGAATGGGCTCTTACTCAACTGGAAGATTACTGCCATTCATGACAGAAGCTGACTTAGCAACAGCACATGAAATAACTGCAAGAATGGCAGAAGCAATTGAAAAAGAAACCGGTCAGTTGTATAAAGGAGTTATGTATGGCGGATTTATCTGCACTAAAGATGGAGTCAAACTAATCGAATACAATGCACGTTTTGGTGATCCAGAAGCAATGAATGTTCTGCCAATTCTAAAGAATGATTTTGTCGCAGTATGCCAGGCTATTATTGGCGGTAATTTAGGCTCTATAAAGCCAGAGTTTGAGGAAAAAGCAACTGTCTGCAAGTATGCTGTTCCTGAAGGCTATCCGACAAATCCTGTTAAAGGCCAGAAGATTGATTTAAGCAATGTTCCAGACACAGCAAAAATCTATTATGCTTCTGTTGACAAGGGAGAAGACGGCTTGTACATGTCAAGCTCAAGAGCAGTTGCATTTGTTGGAATTGATTTAGATATTGAAAAGGCAGAAGTCATTGCCGAAGATGCAGTCTGTTCTGTACAAGGCCCTGTTTTCCATAGGGAAGATATTGGAACTAAAGAATTAATACAGAAGAGAGTTGAGCATATGAAGAGGTTAAGGGGCTGAAAATAAAAAAAATAAATTATTTCTCCTTATAAAAATCAATAATCCAATTTATTGCAACTACGATTGCTATTACCGGCAGCCAGGGTATCGCAGTTATTATAACCTTTAATTCGCTTAACAGCCAGATCAGTGCCAGAATAAATACAATCAATGCAAATATTGGAAATTCGCTTGCAAAACTCTCAGATTTTTTATTTGCCATAAAATCACCCCGTCTATTTGCAGATCGTATAAAAGGTATATAAATATTTGTTACCTAAAAAGCAGGTAACTCGTAAATATTACTATATCTATAAATATATTGATTTCACTTACATAATCTTTTTATATGAGTTGTAAAAGTAACGAAATTGGGATAAATTAATGATTAAAGAGCTTATTTTTGGGATAATTGGCGGCTTAGGATTATTTATCTTCGGAATCAAATTAATGGGCTTGGGCCTGCAGAAGCTGGCTGGAAGCCACATAAGGAAAATTCTTGGTACCCTAACAAAGCATAGGATTGGCGGCATTTTAACAGGAGCTGGCATTACTGCCATTATCCAAAGTTCTTCTGCAACTACGGTTATGCTTGTCGGCTTTGTTAATGCAGGCTTGATGAATTTAACCCAATCCTTAGGCGTCACCCTCGGGGCTGATATAGGTACAACAATCACTGCACAAATCATTGCATTTAAACTAACAGCCTATGCTTTGCCATTGACAGGAATTGGAGCTGCACTGCATTTATTTGCTAAGAAGAAAAAACATAAGCATCTTGGCGAGGCTATTTTTGGTTTTGGATTATTATTTCTTGGCTTGAATATAATGACGTCTACTGTACAGCCGTTAGGCCAAAGCGAAGCAGTCAAAAACATTTTTGTTAATTTCAGCCGCCACCCCCTTTTAGGCGTATTAGCTGGCATGATTGTTACAGCAATTCTGCAAAGCTCTTCTGTTACAGTGGGATTGATAATCGCACTGGCATCTGTGGGATTACTAACAGTGACAGGAGCGATACCGCTCGTTTTAGGAGCAAATATCGGAACATGCATAACTGCAATCTTAGCAAGCATCGGCACAACAATCTCTGCAAGAAGAACAGCGATTGCTCATGTGCTATTCAAGGCGGGCGGTACTATTATAGCTTTAGTTCTGTTACCAGTATATTACTATATTGTAACTGCCACATCAACAAATATAGCAAGGCAAGTAGCAAATGCGCATACGTTGTTTAATGTTGTAAATACGATTATATTTCTCCCCCTTATCCCCCTTTTTGTCAGGTTTATCATCAAACTTATTCCTGGAGAAGAGATTTCTGTTGAACGCGGACCAAAATTCCTGGAAAAAAACCTGATAAACACCCCTTCTATTGCTCTTGACGCTGTATCAAAAGAGCTTGTAAGGATGGCTGAGTTGGCAAGAGAGATGGTTAAGGACGCATTTACAGGATTCAGGAATAATGACAGAACAGCGTTAGCTAAAGCAGAAGCAAAAGAGGATGCTGTTGATGAGCTGCAGGACTCAATAACAAGATATCTTGTCTCATTGACACAAACAGAGCTAAGCAACGAAGATTCTGAAAAGATCCCGTCTTTCCTTCACTCTGTAAATGATGTGGAAAGGATTGGCGACCATGCTGTTAATATCATTGAATTGGCAGAGAGAAAGATAGACAATAAATTGCCTTTTAGCAAGACAGCAGAAAAAGAGATGTCAAGTATGTACAGGGAAATAAACCTTATGCTTGGAGGCATTTGCAAGGCATTGCCAAAGAAAAGGAAAAAGACTGCAAAAGATGTCCTGAAAAAGGAGGACAAGGTAAACACAATGACTGAAGAGTTCAGAGGAAATAACCTTGAAAGGCTAAGGTGCAGAAGGTGCAAGCATCTGAGCAGCGTTGTCTTCATTGATATGCTTATGAATCTGGAAAAGATAGGAGACCATGCAAGCAATATAGCGCAGGCTATACTGGGGAGATTGTCCTGGAATAACAGCAACAGCCCATACAACCTTAAAAAGGTTAAATTGGAATAAAAGAGGTTCTCTTGAAAAACATTTATAAATACCTAACCTTATTGGCTTCTCATGAAACGAAAGCTTAGAAAAAAGACCTTAGAAAAAAGGGACGCTTTAAGAAAAAAGGAGATAGAATACAAATCAAAGAAGATAAAAGGAGTATTATTTTCCCTGCCAGAATTCAAATTAGCAAAAACAGTATGTTTCTTTGTTTCCTTTAACAGCGAAGTTAACACTCATGATATGATTAAAGAAGCAATAAAGGATGGTAAAAAAGTCTGTGTTCCAATTGCAACAGACCACACATTGATCCTGTCGAAAATAAATAAGTTTGATGATTTAAATAAAAAAAATAAATATGGTATCCTGGAGCCTGCTAAAATCAATAAAATAAACAAGAATGATGTTGATATAATTATTGTTCCAGGCACTGTTTTTGACAAGGAAGGCCATCGTGTTGGTTACGGCAAGGGATACTATGATGGTTTACTAAAAAGTTATAAAGGCCTATCAATTGGCATATGCTTTGATTTGCAGATGGTAGATAAAGTCCCAAGAAATGAGTGGGACGAAAAGCTGGATGAAGTGATTACAGAGAAAGGGATGGTCAGATAAGATGGATAAATTAAAATTAATCAAGGATATAATAATTAAATCGACAGAAAAACCTGTTAAAAGCTACTTTGATTCTAATCTAAGTGTACATACCCTGTTATGCAGTAAACATGTTCCATTCTATCTCTATAGCATAAAGACCTTCCTAGAATTTTCAGGGCTTCGCTGTAGGGTTTTTGTCTACGACGATGGAACCCTAACAGAGGATGACCAGGCATTGATAAAAAAGGCTGTAAAAAATGTTAAGATAATGTCTCTTAAAGATAATAAGATACCCAATAAACTTAATAGACACCCAAATTGTTTAAATTTTTTTAAAAAGAATATCTTTGGGAAAAGACTCTTCGGGATTTATTTCTCAGCAAAGACAGATAAAATAATCATTTTAGATTCTGATGTGCTTTTCTTCAAAAAACCGAAAGAGATTATAAACTGGGCTAAATCAAAAAAGAGGTATACCTTATTCAATAAAGACCTAGGCAAAGACGGAAGCATCATTTTTAATAAAGAGGATTTCAAGAGATTTGGAATAAAGAAGATAGATTATTTTAACGCAGGCTTAGTTTGCACTCATCGGAGTTTTATTGACCTTGGCTCAGCAGAAAGGATTATAGAATACATGCATAAATATAAGAAAGACGCTCTTTACTGGAAGTGGACCTCAGAACAAACAGCCCTGGCAGTCTTGATATCAAGATTTGAGAATAAGGCTCTCCCAGATACATATTTCTTTTGCGCTGATGATATAAGCGGCAGAAACATCCAAGACTTTGTAAGCAAGCATTATTCACAATTTGCAAGAAACTATTTCTTTACAGAAGGGGTTCGGTATCTTATTGAAAGCAATAAGATTTAAACAGAAAAATATTTAAACAATCCAAAAGACGAGATTCTTGGGTGATTAGATGAATCTGATGAATGATATAAATACCTCTGACCCTGAGATTGCAGGGGCTATAAAGAATGAAATAAAAAGAGAGGAACAAGGAGTTGAATTAATCCCTTCTGAGAATAATGTTTCTAAGGCTGTTCTGCAGGCAATGGGTTCTGTTTTCACAAATAAATATTCTGAAGGCTATCCTCATAAAAGGTATTATGGCGGCCAGGAATTTGTTGATGTAATGGAAGACATTGCAATTGAGAGGGTGAAAAAATTGTTTGGCTGCGAGCATGCCAATGTGCAGCCTTATTCCGGCAGTCCTGCTAATCAGGCAGTTTTCTTTGCTTTGCTTAATTTAGGAGATAAGTTCATGGGCTTGGATTTATCAGCTGGAGGCCATTTAACTCATGGAAGCCCTGTTAATTTCTCAGGCAGAAACTATAAATGCGTCCCTTATAATGTTGACAAAGAAACAGAGCTGCTTGATATGGATGCTATAAAGAAACAGGCAATAAAAGAAAAACCAAAGCTTATTCTTTCTGGGTTAACAGCTTATCCAAGAAAGATAGATTTCAAGGCTTTCCAAGAAATATGCGAAGAAGTTGATGCCTATCACATGTCAGATATTGCGCATATTGCTGGCTTGTGCGCAGTAGGTGTCCATGAAAGCCCTGTTCCTTATGCAGATGTTGTCACAACAACAACCCATAAGACCTTGCGCGGACCAAGAGGAGCAATAATAATGTGCAAAAAAGAAGACAGGTTAAAAGCGAAATACCATCCTGACACAAAAAAGGATTTGGCAGGAATGATTGACTCTGCTGTTTTCCCTGGTTTGCAGGGCGGCCCTCATGACCATGTTAATGCTGCAAAAGCAGTTGCTTTTGGAGAAGCATTAAAGCCTGAATTCAAGGAATACGCAAAACAGATAGTCAAAAATGCCAAAGCAATGGCTGATGAGTTAATGGCTCTGGGAATTAAGTTAGTGACAAATGGAACAGACAACCATTTAATGCTTATTGACCTTACAAAAAAGGATCTAACTGGCAAGGGGAAAGAGGTTCAAAACACTCTGGATGAAGCAGGTATTACTGTTAACAAAAACACAATACCCTATGAGCCAGCCTCTCCATTCCATCCCTCTGGCTTAAGGCTTGGAACACCAGCAGTAACTACTCGCGGCATGAAAGAATCAGAAATGAAGGTTATTGCAAAAGGAATTGCAACTGTTATTGATAATCTTAATGATAAGGAAAAGATTAAAAAGGTCAGGCAGGATATTTTAGAGCTGACAAAACAATTCCCGCTTTATCCTGGATTGGGTATCTTAAAATGACTGCAAAAATAATCGACGGAAACAAGATTGCTGGAGAAATACGTGAAGATATAAAGAAAAGAGTAAAGAAACTAAAGGAAAAGCCTGGATTAGCTGTTGTTCTGGTTGGAGAAAACCCAGCTTCCAAGGTTTATGTCAGCTTTAAGGAAAAAGACTCCAAGGAGGTTGGATTCCATTCTGCGCTCAAGAAGCTAAAAGATAACATTAATGAGGTCGATTTAGTAAATGAAGTTGACAAGCTTAACCAAGACCCCAAGATCCATGGAATGATTGTGCAATTACCTCTACCAAAGCACATTAATCCTCAGTTAATAATAGACTCCATCCTTCCCCATAAAGATGCAGATGGATTTACAGCTGTTAACATGGGTAATTTATTCATAGGAAACAACAGGATTGTTTCTGCAACACCAAAGGGTGTGATGAAATTAATTGAATCAACAGGCGTTAACCTTGAAGGAAAACATGCTGTTGTTGTTGGAAGAAGCAATATTGTTGGAAAGCCAATCTCGATCTTATTGCAGCAAAAACACTGCACTGTCACAATGTGCCATTCTAGGTCAAAACCTTTGGAGGAATATACTAAGCAAGCTGATATTCTTGTTGCAGCTGTAGGAAAACCAAAGATGATAACTGGCGACATGCTCAAGCCAGGAGCAATTGTTATTGATGTCGGGATTAACCGCGTTGAAGGCAAGCTTGTTGGTGATGTTGATTTTGAATCAGCAAAGAAAGTAGCTGGCTATATCACACCAGTTCCTGGTGGTGTTGGCCCGATGACAAGGGCTATGCTATTAGAGAATACCTTAGAATGTATGGCCCTGGCTCCTAGGAAGTAATCTTTCTTCCTCTTTTCACCCTTCCTGCAACAAACCTCAAAGCTGCTAATTCATTTTTTGTGTGCTTCTTTGCTGCTTTTCTCCATTGTGCTATATGCCTCAGATTGGTCTCTCTTTCTTTTCTTGGTATAAGCGGGTTTGTTGGAATGCCTCTTATCGAACGACCAATATTCCGATGCCAGTATAGCGCTATACCCAATCTTGAAGGGATTTTTTCCTGGCCAGGATAAAGTGCTTCTATAAAACCATTAATTTCTTCCTGCATTACCTTTGCCTGATCCCACTCATTCCCCCTTATGTAATGCATAAACGCTGAGAAATAAGTAAAAATAAGGTTTGCCATCGAAGGCGCTATTGAATGTGCACCAGCTTCTAAGGCTTCATAAAGTGTTTTTTCGTCAGCATGGGATATCATAAGTCTGTCACCAAGGGCATCTACAAGCTTTCCTGTATGCTCCACGCTCCCTGAATTCTTATACCCTATCACTGATTTATGCCTATCAGCTAATGTTGCAGCAGTGTCTATACTTATAGGATAACTAACACGAGGATTATCATAAACAAGCAAAGGAGCAGCAACTCCAGCATCCTCTAATTGAGCTAACAAGCCATCTAAACAAGAAAGTGCGCCATCACCTCCTGCCTTAAGCTCCTGAGCCTTAAGCGGTGCTGGCACAACAAGAGCATCCACTCCAATGTCCTGCATAAATTTTCCATCTCTTACAATTTGTTTATTATTCTCGCCAGTAGGATACTGCAAACAGCAGAGAACATACATAGCATCCTTAGAACCATACCGAGGACGAGCTGCTTCAACATACTGCTCTGCATATTTCCTTCTTTGCCTGGGATTCAACCATCGGCTACCGCCTGTCAGACCATTAACCAACAAAAAAGAAGCTCCTGCTTCTCTAAGATTTCTGCAATGACTTGCCAGATCTGACTGATTAGATAAAGGAAGCACAGGTACAATTACCTGACCCCTGAGGTTCTTGTTAGTCAGCGGCTCATATTCTGCTTTTAGTGCCATAGCTGGTGCCTGAAATACGGACTACTTTAAAAACTTAATTGTTTAAACTACCTTGCAGTAATAATAGAAAAATAGTTTTTGACTCTAATCTGTCGCCGGGGTAACCTGCATTTTCCCTCGAAAAATAAGCAAAAAAACAGCAACATTTATAAATAACAGCCTTATTTAACGTCAAGGGGTGTTAAACTAAATGTTAAACGTTGCTGTATTAGGTTCTACACGCGGGACTGACCTGCAGGCTATAATCGACGCTATAGAATCAGGCAAACTAAAGGATGTTAAGATTTCTGTTGTTATAAGCAATAAAAAAGATGCTTATATTCTTGAGCGTGCTAAGAAACATAATCTAGAATCTGTTTTTGTTGACCCCAAAGGCAAGTCAAGAGAAGAGTTCGATAAAGAGGTTGATAAGATTCTTGAAGAGAAAGGAATTGGGTTGATTCTCTTGATTGGCTATATGAAAATCATGAGTTCTGAGTTTGTTCAGAAATGGCTGAACAAAGTGATGAATATTCATCCAAGTTTACTGCCAGCTTATGCCGGCGGCATGGACCTAAATGTTCATGAAGAGGTTTTAAAGAGAGGCTGCAAGGTATCTGGCTGTTCTTTGATCTTCATTGATGAAGGCGCTGACACAGGACCGATAATAATACAAAAGGTTTGTGAAATTGAGAACGATGAAACTGCTGATACGCTTAAAGCAAAAGTCCAAAAGCTTGAAGGAGAAGCATTAATTGAAGGAATTGAATTATTCAGAGACGGCAAATTAAAGGTCAAGGGTAAAAGGGTTATCGTATCAAAATGACTAAAGTAAAAAGAGCATTAATCTCGGTTTCAAACAAAGAAGGGATTGTTGAATTGGGTAAAGAGCTTGATAAGCTTGGTGTTGAAATTCTTTCAACAGGCGGAACAGCTAAGAAACTAAAAGACGCCGGCGTTAAGGTAAGGGATGTTTCTGAATATACAGGCTTTCCTGAGATGATGGAAGGCCGTGTTAAGACTTTGCATCCGAAGGTTCATGGCGGATTATTGGCTTTAAGGGACAATAAAGAACACATGGAGACTGCCAAGAAGCATGGCATTGAAATGATTGACCTTGTTGTTGTTAACCTTTATCCATTCAAGGAAACTATTTCAAAGAAGGATGTTAAGCTTGCTGACGCAATTGAGAATATTGACATTGGCGGTCCAACAATGATAAGGTCAGCTGCAAAGAACCATGAGTTTGTTGCTGTTGTTGTTGACCCGAAAGATTATCCCGGAATAATTGAAGAGCTAAAGGCAGGAGAAATAAAAAAGGAAACAAAAAATTTACTTGCATTAAAAGCATTTGAACACACTGCTAGTTATGACTGCCTAATTTCTGGTTATCTTAATGAGCAGTACAGAAAAGGAGAGCTTCCAAAAACACTGAACCTAACCTTCGATGAAAGCTCAATAACTCTAAGATATGGAGAGAATCCACATCAAAAAGCAGCCTTTTACACAGAGCCCTTCATAAATCAAACCTGTGTTTCAAATGCTAAGCAGATCTTTGGGGAAAAACAGATCAGTTACAATAATATCTTTGACGCTGACGGTGCTTTTGAGCTTGTTAAGGAATTCAAAGAGCCAACAGCAGCTGTAATAAAACATGCTAATCCATGCGGTATTGCATCCCGCGCAACAATAGAGGAAGCATTCAAAGACGCTTATGATGTTGACCCTATGGCTGCTTTCGGCTGTATCGTTGCTCTGAACAGGAAATGCAATCTTAAAACTGCTGAACTAATGAAAGGAAAATTCATGGAAGTCCTAATTGCTCCTGGCTATGATAAAGATGCTATGGAATGGATCAAAGAGAACAAAAAGAATCTTAGAGTTCTAGAAACAGGACCTGTCACCAAATCAAACAAAGGCTATGACATGAAAAAGGTTGTTGGCGGTTTATTAGTCCAGACAAGAGACTGGCCAGATATTGATAAGCTCGAACTAAAGGTTGTCTCAAAAAGAAAGCCGACAAAGGAAGAGACGGAAGACCTAAAATTCGCATGGAAAGTAAACAAGCATGTTAAGTCCAACTCCGTAGTATTCTGTAAGAATAAGACTGCTTACGGAATTGGCGCTGGCCAGATGTCAAGAGTTGACGCTTCAATCATTGCTAAAAGAAAGTCAGACGGCCGTGCAGATGGCGGAGTGATGTCATCAGACGCATTCTTCCCTTTCAGGGATGCTGTTGACGAGGCTGCTAAGGCTGGCATTAAAGCAATTATCCATCCAGGCGGAGCTAAACGTGATGAAGAAGTTATTCAAGCTGCTAATGAGAATGGCATGGCAATGGTATTTACTGGTGTACGCTTATTTAAACATTAATAAAAACTCAAGGAGGTGCTAAAATGGGAGCTGTAGTATGTAAGTGCAACATAAAGAGAGAAGCAGGATGGCTTTACTATGTTGACAAAAAAGGCAACGCAGCAAGAGTCAACATGAAGAGAGCTGGAAAGCCATACAAGAAAAAGGTTCAAGTGCTGTGCAAGTGCGGCGTTAAGAGGAAGGCTGGATTCTTGTACTATGTAGACAAGCAAGGCAATGTCGCATGCGCTAAGATGGCTAGAGGAAGAAAAAAGAAGAGATAAGCTCTTCTTTTATTTTTTTTCTTTTTGATTCTGATTCTCATTAATAAGAAACCAATTTCTCAGAACCTTTCCACAGATAAGGGAACAATCCAACAGCTGCTAATATCTTCAAAGCATCTCCTACAAGGAAGGGAGTTAAGCCAGCCATCAATATTTTCCAAACACCTACATTTCCCAGATAGAACCATAATCCAGTTAAACCAAAAGCATAGATAATCACATTACCAATTACCATACACAAAAGAACTGAGCTCTTTGTTCTTCCATGGCCTTTTTCTATCATTAAGCCAACTACATAAACGCATACTAAAAAGCCAAAAATATACCCTCCTGTCGGACCCATGATTGCTGCAATGCCTGATTTATGTCCGGCAAACACTCCAAAGCCAACAATTCCAGCTAAAACATAAGCCAGTATTGATAAAGCTCCTTTCTTTGAGCCAAAGAAGAATGCTATAACAAAAACACCAAAAGTCTGCATTGTGATAGGTACTGGCCATAAAGGAATCCTAAGCTGAGCCATCCCTGCCAGGAAAACAACAGAAACTAGTATCATAAAAGCATCTATAAAGATGTTCTTGTGTTTGAACAGTATATCATATATTGTTTTGTATTTTGTTTCGTATTCCATCTTAGAACTAGTTAATTATGGTTAATTTAAATTTCTTTCCTTCCTAATCCCTTAGGAGGCTTACTCTTCTTAAACTTAGAAGTCTTAGGCTCGAGCCTAATTGAAGCTCCTGCCTTATAGCCGCATCTAGCGCAAACAAATCCTACCTGGCCAACCTCTATGTGATTTATCTCATTACACATAGGGCAAAGTCTAGTTGCTTTTTCTGTTATTTGCATAGTGCTATTTATGAGATAAGTAGTATATAAATATTGTGTTATATCCTAACAGGGTAAACAAAAGGGATTATTGAAAAGAAATAAAATAATCAATAAAAAAATCATCAATAGATAATAAAAATTAAATGCGAAAATTCCTTTCACAACTAGGATAAAGGTTATAGTAAGCGAAATTATATAATCAATAGTTTCGCTTACTAAATAGTAAACGCAATCTTTCATAAAATAGTTGCGTTTACTAAATTTTCATCCGCTTATGGTTCTTAAGAAACACTGAAGATGATTTTTGCTTTAAATGAGACGTAAAGCAAAAATCAGATTAATTTTTCGTTTTTATTGATTTTTTAAATTGATGATTTTTATTGACTTGGAGCAAAAATCGGATTGATTATTTTTCTAATAATGATATTTCAAATTGATTTTTTAATATTGATTTAATGATAAAGT
Source organism: Candidatus Woesearchaeota archaeon (assembly GCA_019322805.1). Lineage (GTDB taxonomy): Archaea > Nanobdellota > Nanobdellia > Woesearchaeales > JAHWIC01 > JAHWIC01. The sequence continues at coordinate 21,772 of JAHWIC010000024.1, forward strand.
TTTTATATGAGCTAAATGGATTGGTTTATAATGATTAAAGTAAAGTTCACAAAAGAGGAATTAAGGATAATAAAGAGATTAAATACTCCGAACAAAGTTCAAAAATTCCTAGACAAAATTCCGTACAACTTCAGAGATACAACCTGGTCTTTCAGAAAAGTAATAAAGAATAAGAAAGCTAACTGCCTGGAAGGAGCTTTGTTTGCAGCTGCAATTCTTTCCCAGCATGGATGCAAGCCATTAATGGTTTGCATGGAAGCAAGAGAAGACATTGACCATAACATATTCGTTTACAAGAAAGAGAATAAGTTTGGCTCAGTAGCAATATCAAGGGATAAAGAGCTGAGAGGAAGAAAACCAACATTCAAAACAATAAGAGCTCTTATTATGTCATATTATCCATATTATTACAATAGCTACACAAAAGACAGGAAGGATCTAACACTAAGAGGTTTTAGTGATATTATCGACTTAAGCAAATTCAAGAAAGACTGGATTACCTCTAAAAAGAACTTAAGCTTTATTGAAGATTTCCTA